>JAFZOV010000039.1 GCA_017550445.1 Fibrobacter sp. | reverse complement strand
GAAGTGGAACGCGTCGCCTGCAAACGCTACGGTTTAAGCCAGCTTGACATCTACAAAAAGCTCAAGGCAAAGTTCCCGAACATCACCGTGCATACGCACAGCGAAGACCCGATTGAAGACGTGGTTGCCGCCATGCCTGCCGACCGTCCGCTCGAAGTGATGATCGATGTAGAAGACTACCTGCCCGCCGTGGAATACGTGAAGAACGATCCAGAATTCAAGATGAACTACCTCATCGACGTGACCGCGATTGACTATGACGACCACTTTGACATGGTCACACAGCTCCGCAGCATCGAAAAAGGCCACAAGATTTTCTTCTGCGTGCAAATCAAGAAAAACTTTGATATCCCCGAAGATAAGCGCCCGACATCGCTCCTCGGCAAAGTTCCGACCATCAGCCACCTGTACCCGGGTGCCGAAGTCAAGGAACGTGAAGTCTACGACATGTTCGGCATTGATTTTGAAGGTCACCCCGACCTGCGCCGCATCTTCTTGGACAAGGACTTTGTAGGTTACCCCTTGCGTAAAGACTTTACTCATCCCGAAATCATCAGGAGGCCCGTATAATGGCAACGAGACTTCCCCCGGGATTCAAGATTACCCGCGATACCAATACCGAAGAATTTTTCATCAACATGGGTCCGCAGCACCCGAGTACCCACGGTGCATTGCGCCTCGCCCTCCGTATGGACGGCGAAACCATCGTGGAAGTTGTGCCGCACTTTGGCTATATCCACCGCGGCATGGAAAAGCAAGCGGAATCCATGAGTTACCTCCAGTACATTGCGATGTCTGACCGCCAGGACTATTTGACGGCCATTCAGAACAACCTGGGAGTCGTGATCGCACTTGAAAAAGGCATGAACATCGGCGTTCCTGAAAAGGGCGAATACATCCGCGTGATGCTTTCGGAACTCGGCAGAATCGCCAGCCACCTCGTGTTCTTCGGCTGCTTCGGCGGCGACCTTGGTGGCCAAACCTGCTTGCTGTTCGGCTTCAAGGAACGCGAAATGATCCATGACATTCTTGAAGAAGTCACCGGGTCTCGCCTCACCACCAATTTCTTTAGACCGGGTGGCAGCCGCTTCGATGTTCCTGAAAACTTTATCGACCGCGTCAAGGCTTTCCTCAAGCACCTCGAAGGCGCCATGAAGGATTACGAAAGGTTCCTCTCCAAGAACGTCATCGTGCTTGAACGCAGCAAGGGCATCGGCATCCTTTCTGCCGAAGACGCCATCGCTTACGGATGCTCCGGTCCAGTGCTCCGCGCAAGCGGCGTCGACTTCGACGTTCGCAAGTCGAATCCCTACAGCATTTACGACCAGCTGCAATTCGATGTGCCCGTGACTTACACCGGCGACTGCTACGACCGCTACACCGTTCGTATCGCCGAAATCCACGAGTCCATGCGAATCTTGTACCAGTGCATCGAAAAGTTCCCGAAAGATGGCCCGTGGCGCAGCAAGGAAAAGCCCGTGCGTCTGCCCGTCGGTCGCTACTACAGCGAAATTGAAACGGCCAAGGGTCTGTACGCCACTTACGTGGTTGCAGCCACCACCGGCGAAAAGCCTTACCGCATCCACACACGCGGTCCAAGCTTCCCGCACATTGCCGCCCTCAACAAGATGGCGCAGGGTCACAAGATTTCGGACCTTGTGACGATTATGGCAACGCTTGACCCCGTGATTCCCGAGATTGACAGGTAATATATGTTTGTACCTTCTGTAACACATCCGATTGGCGACTTTGTTCGCGACTGGATTCCTAAACTCACGGCGTACTTGCCGGATGCTTTGCACAACGCAACGCTCGATAGCATTACCGCCTTCCTGGTGAACGCGCTCATTTGCGTTGTAGCAGTCTGCGCCGTGAACATCGGTTCTGCCCCGATTCTTATTTACATGGAACGCAAGGTGTGCGCCCATGTACAATGCCGCCTCGGCCCCATGCGACTCGGTTGGCACGGAACGCTCCAGACCATCGCCGACGTGATCAAGATGCTCTTTAAGGAAGTGTATTCCCCGAGCGGCGCCGACAAGCTGATGTTCTACGTGGCTCCATTGATTGTGCTGATTGCACCCTTCATCGTTTGCGCCTTGATTCCCTTCGACAAGAATTTGGTGGTAGCCGATATCGACATGGGCATTCCGATGATTATCGCCGTGAACGGCTTTGGCGTGCTCGGCATTTTGCTTGGCGGCTGGAGCAGCAACAACAAGTATTCCCTGCTCGGAGCTCTCCGCAGCGGCGCCCAGATGATCAGCTACGAAATCTCTTTCGCGATGATTCTCCTGTTCGTCGTGATGGTTTCGGGTTCCACGAACCTGATGGACATCACCATGAGTCAGTCGGGCACCGTATTTGACTGGTTCATCTTCAAAATTCCGGTCATCGGCTTCATCGCCTTTATCCTGTTCTTTATCTCTTCTACCGCCGAAATGAACCGCGCTCCCTTCGACATCGCCGAAGCAGAACAGGAACTCACCGGTGGTTACCACACCGAATACAATGGCACCCCGTTTGCCATGTTCTACCTCGCCGAATACATCGCCTTGGTCACGAACTCCGCTTTGGCAGCCACCTGCTTCTTGGGCGGTTTCCATGCACCTTGCATCGGCATCGAATTCATCGACAACTATTTGCAGATGATTCCTGGCTTTGTGTGGTTCTTTGCGAAGATTTACTTTATGATTTGGTGCTACATGATGGTGCGCTGGACTTTTGTGCGCCCGCGTGTCGACCAGCTCATGGCCTTTGAATGGAAATTCCTTTTGCCGGTGAACCTGGTTCTCCTCGCCGCCGGCGCAGTCTACATGATTTTGGTCTAATATGCAAGAACGAATTTCTACACGTCGATACATCAAGCGCTACCTGAAGCGCTGCATTACGGGTCCGTGGAGCCTGATCTGCGGTTTATCCGTATCGCTTAAATACTTTTTTGACCCTCGGCGCATTGTTACCGAACAATACCCCGAAAACAAGAAAACGCTAAAGATGCACGAACGTTACCGTGGCCGTCTCGAAATGATCGAGGACGCCGACGGCAACAACCACTGCACCGCTTGCGGCATGTGCGAACGCGCCTGCCCGAACGCCTCCATCAACGTACTTTCGACCAAGAACATCGCCGGTAAAAAGGTGCTGGGCCGCTACGTTTACCACTTTGCGAGCTGCACCCAGTGCGGTCTCTGTGTAGAGGCCTGCCCCTTCGGAGCCATCCGCATGAGCCAGGCATTCGAAGTTGCCACGACCGACCCCGCCACGCTCGAAATGATTCTTAACAAAAAGGAGGGCCAAGGCTAATGCTTGCAACGCTTTCCGGTTTAATTCCCCAAAACCTCGCTTTCCCTATGGGCGGCATGGATATCGCATTCTACGTGGTTGCATTCTTTATGCTCGCAACCGCCGTTTGCACCGTCGCCGTAAAGAACATTCTGCAAAGCGCCGTATTTCTGATTTTCTCCTTTGTGGGTACCGCCATTCTTTACTTGCTCTTGCATGCTGAATTTACGGCTCTTGCGCAGGTAATGGTCTATGTGGGCGGCGTCGTGATTTTTGTGGTATTCACCATCTTGCTCACTAGCCGACTCGGCGAAGATGCTTTCGCGGTCAAGATTCCGCGAGTCTTTGCGGCATTCGCGCTCTCGATCATCTTTGTACTGGTCATGGTCAAGTGCCTGTTGCCGATTGAAGCTCTTTCGACAAACGCCGTGGCAGCCCCCGAAGGTTACGCCTCGCTTAAAGCCTTTGCGCTCCGCCTGCTTGGTTATGGCACCGACGGATTCGTGATTCCGTTCGAAGTAGTAAGTATTCTCCTGTTGATGACTCTGGTATGCGCCATCACTATCGCCCGTAAAGGTAAGGAGGACGAAGAAAAATGACTTTGATGAATTGTCTTATTCTTGCATTTTTGCTGTTCGGCATCGGTGTATGGGGCTTAATGCGCCGCCGTCACCTGATCGGCATGCTGATTTCGATTGAACTCATGCTGAACGCAGCAAACATCAACTTTATTTCATTTGCATACTTTAGCGCAAAGGACTCTACCGCAGGAGCGCTCTTCAGCATCTTCGTGATTGCGGTAACCGCCTGCGAAATGGCAATCGCCCTTGCCATTATCGTGTCGATGTATCGCCGCTATAAGAGTCTGGACGTTGAACAGTTGAGGGACCTCCATGATTAATGACGTTTCCATCAGCTACTTGATTTTCTTGATGCCGCTCCTCGTATTTGCGGTAAACGGACTCTTTTTAGGACGCAAGTCCGACAAGGCTGCCGCAGGCTTCGCCGTTATCGGTAACGGAATCGCGATGATTGCGGCATTGATTGTCGCTGTCCACTATTTCAGTTCCACATTCGCCCCGCAAAAGGCGATTCTGTTCCAATTCCCTTTTATAGACTTTGCTGAAAACTTCGCCGCCAATATCGGCCTCTTGATTGACCCACTGTCTGTCATGATGCTTGTGGTAGTGACGGTGATTTCGTTCCTCGTGAACATTTACAGCATCGGCTACATGAAAGGCGACCGTTCTACTGGCCGATTCTTTTCCATCCTTTCGCTGTTCAGCTTCAGCATGCTCGGCCTCGTCGCCGCCACCAACCTTTTCCAGATGTTCATCTTCTGGGAACTGGTAGGCGTTTCGAGCTACTTGCTCATCGGTTTCTGGTACCACAAGCCCTCGGCCGTGAGCGCATCAAAGCAAGCCTTCATCCTCACTCGCTTCGCCGACAGTTTCTTCTTACTCGGCATCGTGATTGTGAGCTACGTGGTACAAAGCTTTGATTTCTTCACGCTGAACGGACTTACACTTACTGCATTCAAGAAAGAAACGATTGACCTCGGACTTTTGGTCGTTTCCAAGGCTGATGCACTCATTCTCGGTTCCGTGCTTATCTTTACCGGTGGCTGGGGCAAGTCGGCCATGTTCCCGATGCATATCTGGCTTCCGAACGCGATGGAAGGTCCGACACCGGTTTCTTCGATCATTCACAGTGCCACCATGGTGGTCGCTGGCGTTTACCTGGTCGCAAGACTTTTCCCGTTCTTTGCCGTTTGTGGCGACACGCTAAACATCATCCTCGCGGTTGGCGCATTTACCATGGTGTTTGCAGCCGTTATTGCCTGCACGCAGAAAGACATCAAACGTATTCTCGCCTACTCTACGCTTTCACAGCTCGGCTACATGATGTTCGCACTCGGCGCCTGCAAAATCGGGGACGCCGTAATCACTACCGGATGGACAGCTTCGACTTTCCACATCTTTACTCACGCATTCTTCAAGTGCGCTTTGTTCCTCATTGCGGGTAGCCTGATTCACCAGGTTCACACCAACGATTTGGATGCCATGGGCGGACTCCGCAAGAAGATGCCACTCACCTACTGGAGCGCACTCATCTGCGTGCTCGCCATTGCAGGCATTCCGCCGTTCTCCGGATTCTTCTCCAAAGACGAAATCATCTTGGCGGCTTTCCAGGGTCACCACTATGTGGTCTTTGGACTCGCCCTCCTCACGAGCGGACTCACGACATTCTACATGTTCCGCCTGTTCTTCCTCGCCTTCCACGGCAAGCCTCGTTGCAAGTCCGTTGTCGAAGGCCATGTGCACGAAGATTTCTTCATGACGCTCCCGATCGTGATTCTCGCCGTGCCCGCCCTCTTGAGCGGCATCCTTGGCAAGGGAATCTTCGAACACTACTTTGTGCCGGGTAGACTCCGCGTGCCGCAATTGGTGTTGCTTCCCCACGCCGAATGGATTCCGTACGTTGCAGTTGCCGTGGCCGCAGTTGCACTATTAATTGCATGGTTCTTCTACGCAAGCCCCAAGGCAAAAGTGGAACGCGCCCTCGACGAAACTAACCGCAGCGGCCTCTACAAAGTAGTCTATCACAAGTTCTACTTCGACGAAATGTACTACGCTGTGGTCCGCCAGTTGGTGATTGGCGGCATCGCCCGCGTGGCCAGGTTCATCCAAGACTACATTATCGAAGGCATCCTCGCGTTCTGCGTCTGGTTCATTCACAAGTTGGGCGACCTGGTACGCTACGCGCAAGGCGGCAATTTGAGTTTCTATTTGGGCACCCTGATTGTTGGCCTTTTGCTATGGCGCTTTTTGGGACAGCTCCCGCTGTAAGGTAAGGTTTGATTATGGATACTTTGCTTTTTAACTTAATCTGGATTATCCCGCTTTTCACGGTGTTGGTCTGCGCCCCGATTCCATCTCATAAGGAATCGCTCCTTAAGACCATCCACGCGTTTTCGGGAACCATCGTACTGTTGCTTGTTGGCCACCTGACTTATAGGCTCTACACGCTAGGCATCGGTTCGGCAAGCGCCGATTCCGCCCCGCTCCTTCTGCACTATTACATGGATATTCCCTGGATTCACACGTTGAACGCCCACTACTCTGTCGGCGCCGACGGTCTGAACATGTTTCTCCTGTTCCTTACCGCCGTTATCGTGTGGGGCGGAATTCTCGTCAGCTGGAACATCAAGGGGAACCAGAAGGTATTCTTTGCACTCATTCAGCTCCTTGCCACAAGCGTCTATGGCGTGTTCATGAGCATGGACCTGGTGCTGTTCTTCGTGTTCTACGAAATGGAAGCACTCTGCATGTACCTGATGATTGCAGGCTACGGCTCAGGCCGCAAAGACTACGGCGGTAAAAAGCTGACACTCACGCTCGCCTTCGGATCTTCGATGATTTTGGCAACACTGTTCGGCCTCTACTTTGAAAGCGGCGCCAACAGCTGGAGCCTTGTGGAACTTTCCAAGGTGACACTCCCGATGGATTTCCAGATGTGGGCATTCCCGCTCATGTTCATGGGTTTCGCCGTTTCTAGTTCCCTGTTCCCGTTCCACTTCTGGAGCCCCGACGGTCACTCCGCCGCACCGACCGCAGTTTCGATGCTTGCCGCCGGCGTGATGATGAAGATGGGTGCTTACGGTTGCCTTCGCGTTGCGATGTTCCTGATGCCGGAAGCCGCCAAGATTTGGCTCCCCTATGTGGTAGCACTCTTGATTTTCAACGTGGTGCTTGGCCCCTTCATTGCGCTTCGCCACAAGGACCTCAAGTACATTACTGCTTACAGTTCCATTAGCCACCTGGGCCTGATTTTCCTTGGCCTTGCGGCTATGACTCCGGTGGGACTGCGCGGTGCAAGCCTCCAGATGATTTCCCACGGATTCCTCACGGGACTGTTCTTCGCAACGATCGGTATGATTTATGAACGCACGCATACCCGCGACATTACCGAAATGGGCGGCATCATGCGCAAGCTCCCCTTCCTGGGTGTGGGCTTTGTGATCGCAGGCTTTGCAGGCCTCGGTCTCCCCGGCTTCAGCGGATTCATCGCCGAAAGCAACATCTTTATCGGAGCGTTCCAGCAAGATTCTACAATCACCCGCATCGTCACCGTACTTGCAATCCTTTCGATCACGACAACAGCCGTCTACATTTTGCAGACCGCGAACCGCATGCTTCACGGCAATATGCCTGCCAAGTATGAATCGCTCACCGACGCATGCTTCCGCGAAAAGCTCGTGGTCGTGGTACTCGTTCTTTGTCTCCTTTTGATTGGTGTGTTCCCCGGATGGATTGCCGACATGCTCGACCAGAGTATTGCACCTATTTTTGCAAAGATTAACTCCGCATTATAGATTTTACCATGTATATACATAACTTCATTATTCCAGACCTGCTACTGCTCTTATTCCCGTTTATCGTGATCGGGAGTAGGCTGTTTTGCACCAACCGTTCCAAGGTATCCTGGCGCATCGCGAACATCGGATTCATCCTGATTTTCGTGTTGCTGAACTTCATTCCGCTCGCAAGCGGCACAGGTCGATTCTTCATTAGCAACTGGCACATCGATGACTTTGGCGTGCTCATGCGCGAAATACTCATGGTATCCGCCATTCTAGGCATCTGGCTAGCCAAAGATTACTTTGAACACGGCGGTGACGGGAAACCCGCCATGCACCAGATTGCAGAATTCATCGGCACCGTCGCATTCGCCACTTTCGGCGGATTCGTTGTCGTTTCTGCCTGCGATTTGCTCACCTTCTTCTTGGGTCTTGAAATCGCAACCATTCCGATGTATGCCCTCGCAGCCTGGAACAAGCAGGACCAATACGGTTCTGAAGCTGCCACCAAGTACATTCTGATGGGTTCTGTAGCAACAGCCTTCGAACTTTTCGGATTCAGCTATCTTTACGGATTTGCAGGATCAATCCACTTCGATGCCATTAGAGATGCTGTAGCAAACGGCCCCTCTCCGCTTTTATGGATTGCAGTTCTGTTCCTGTTTGCAGGCATCGGTTTCAAGCTCACGCTCTTCCCGTTCTATACCTGGGCCCCCGACGTTTACGAAGGCGCCCCCACTCCGGTAACGGCAATTCTTTCGGTGACATCGAAGGCTACCGCAATCGCATTCCTCGTGGTGCTGGTATTTGGCCCCCTCGCCCCCATTCAAGAACAAATCGCTCCCTTTATTGCGCTCCTCGCAGGCACCACCCTCTTTGTGGGTAACCTTGGAGCATTGAAGCAAACCAGGCTTCGCCGCTTCATGGCCTACAGCTCTATCGCACAGGCCGGCTATATCATGGTCGCTCTCCTTGGCCCTGCCGCGACAGCAAAGACTGCGATTATCTACTACCTATTCGTCTATGCGGTTTCGAACTACCTGGCCTTCTTTATCTTCGGCATTATCGGTCACCATCGCGAAGAGACCTTCAACTCGCTGCGTGGACTTTCTAAGCAGAAGCCGATGCTTGCCATCGCTCTTGCTGTTGCCATGTTCAGCCTCGCTGGCATTCCGCCCCTTGCTGGATTCTTCGGTAAGTTCCACCTGTTCTACAGCGGTGCTGCTGCCGGACATTACGGCATAGTCGCCTTCGCTGTACTGAACAATGTGCTTGCATTGTTCTACTACTTGCAGCTGATTAAGAGCGCCTGGATTGATGAAACGGATGACCACCTGAATCCGTTGCGCATGACCAAGCGTCAACGCGCTGTCATCGGGCTCTTGACAATCTCCGTGATTGTGCTGGGCGTGTTGCCGTTCCTCAGCGACAACATCTTCGCCGGATTTACGTTTTAAAGACCGCTCGCGCCCAATCGTCTAAGTACTTACTATGAGCGCTCGCTCTCGCAAACACGACCGGTTAATACCGGTCGCTTTTTGCTCACCGTAAGACCGGAAAAAATTTAATTGACAGCAGAAACGCCCCGTGTAAACGAGGCGTTTTTTTAGGTTAATAAATTGGTCTGTCCCAGACGCTGCCGCCCGTCGCATTCGACGAGCCCGATGGTGCGGCGGAAGGAGACGAGTCTGTTTGCCAGGCACTTCCCTGCACTACAGGCACCCTATCCTGATCAATGGGAATTACAATTTCGTCGGGATACGCCTGATAGATAAACAGCGAAAGACAATAGGTAAAGGGCATCCAGATAACGCTAGCAAACGTTATCTCACGAGACACAATATCCTGGCCTACAACTGTTTCACCTTTCTGGGCTTCGAACAAAGTCTTACCCATTGCGCCACGCGTTGTTATGGAACAGTCTCCATCGGTGGAGCAAATATAGCGTCCATCGGCATAGATGTCATAATTTCCGCCATCTGACGCCCTAATGGTTGACCGCCCAAAATAACAGCCGGAAAGCATTGCCGCTGTAAAAGCGACTAGCGTTATCCGGCAAATACGTTCAGCAAACATGCTAGAACCCGTAACCGATACCCACATTGAATATCATGCCCTGAATGGCATGATCCTTGACGGAAATAATCGTATTATTCTTTTCGTCCTTTTTCGAGTTATAGATATCGTTCTTATAGAAATTCAGCATGTACTTCACTTGAGCCACAAACATCACGCGACTAGAACGGTTGAACATCACGCCACCGCCGACGAATCCTGTAAGGCCCGAGCTTTCGTCGTTGTATTCGTAGTCGTCACTGCGATAATTGTAGGAGTAGACATCGCTATCGGTATAACGTTCTGCCCTCGGAATCTTACTTTCGTATTCGGTCTTGCTAAAGGCAAGTCCGCCTCCAATAAACGGAGTAATCGCCTTGGTGCCAAAAGGATAATAGGCAGAAATGGCAAAGTCCATGTAGTCAAGCGGAGTATCGTCACCCAAGCCGTACATATCCCAGTCGATACCGAACAAAATAACCTGGGCATCGTAGAGCAGCCAGAAATCCAATCCGGCAAACACTTCTGTTTCGGGCTGAACTGCCATGAGGCCGCCCACAGACATACCGATATAGGCGTTGACACCCTTGCGCTTGGGAGTTTTCGTTTCTTGTTCGGTTACGCTATAAATATCGGAGTCGTCTACGGCTTTATGCTTTGTGCCAATATTGCGTGCCACACGCTGAATAATGGGGTCAAAGTCATCGGGGTTACGGGCCTTGAGACGGTCATCCCAAATCGGAGCTTCAGAACCAACTTTATAAAGCTTGAAAGACATGATGACATTTTCGCCAAGGCGAGTGAATTCGGCGATAATGTATTTGGTGCAGCCCTTTTCAGAAGCCTTCTTTTCTACAGCCTGCTGATTATCGGCGGTTACAGAATCTTCAGCGGTTCCCACCACCAAAATAAAGCGACCATCATCTTCAATATAAGCCTTCATCAACTTAGAAGAAGCAATCGCGTAATCGTCATGCATGCCCGTCAGGCCCACCGGAGCGAGATAAACCCTTTCAGCGGCAAACAGAGCCACGGACAAAGCGATGATTGCAAACAAAATCTTTTTCATAAGACCTCCTTTCGATTAAAAAATATACCTTATTTTCAGCATTTGCGTAATCCATTTGAGCCCTGATTTTTACATTTCATCGCCTTTTTGTAAACCGATTCAATTGAAGAGTGCGTTTTGTGTACACATTCTTCCCCCAAAACACATCTTTCGCCTCTTTTAATTTTTAACTTTTAACTCGTAAAATTAACCCCAAATTCATGGAATTTAATATGAGCATCAAAGAATACCTCGCCGGCGCAAAACAGGCCGGTTCAGTCCAGAAGTTGATGACCCCGGGTCTCGCCGTGGAATTTATCCAGCCGTGGTACACCCCGCTTTCTACCACGCCTTCTACAACGGGTATTGCCGTTGGCGGTATCGGTTCTACGTTCACGGCAACGCCGGCCGGCACGACTCCGGTAATGAACGTGATGCCGGGCGTGCAGGTTCGCACCGAAAAGCCCTCTGACCTGCGCTTCAACAATTTCTTCTTCCGCGAATCTGTAATCAGCGACAAGGCCGCTCTTGAAATCGGCGACTTCGCAGGCTTTACGCAGATGCTCGCCAAGTACCCGCTGGTAGATGCTAACGGCGAAGCTCTCTTTACCGCAGCAGAACTTGCAAACCAGAAGAAGGCCGAAGCCAAGCTCAACAAGGCCATTGCCGACAAGGATTTCTTCAAGAACAATGCCGCCGCTTTTGAACGCTGGCACATCGAATGGAGCGACCGCACCGCCGCTCTCCTCAACAAGGCCAGCGCAGAACTCAACCGCAGCGCCATCATCGATTTCTTTAACGGTGTCGTCGGCGAAAAGATTGCTCGCCAAGGCGCCCTCACCGCCGCTTGGGCAAACGACTCCGTATTCCTCGGTCAAGAAGGCTACGATGCCGCCAAGATGCAGTACAGCGCTCTCTACCCGGTGAGCGAAACCAAGTACGAAGGCAAGGGTGTGCAAATCACCAAGACGCAGTCCAGCTACGTGACTCCGGGTGACGAACGCCTCTCCAGCCTCCCGGTGAATGCTACCGTCTTCACTCTCGAAAACACCTCCAAGGAAACCCGCGAAATCACGATTGTGCAGGTGCAGGACTGCATCGCCGGTTACATGGCCAAGAAGGATCGCCAGGGCGTGCAGGATTCCAGCTTCGTGCTCGTTCCCAGCGCACGTTTCCCGAAGGGCGTGAAATTCAGCAAGCAGGCTAGCGATGGCCGCGAACTTCGCGGTCTCCAGTTCTACAACGAAAAGCCGCTCGCCGAAAGCGACTTCAACGGTTGCATGGGAGTGTCTGTCGCATGGAACAAGAAGGACAACCTGAACGTTTCCGTGAAGCCGATGTTCTACCAGGATGACGCCGCCTCTGTTCTGAAGGGCGCACTCCGTAGCGGCCGCGTTTGCGAAGCATGGGTCAAGAACGTTTACAGCGGCCGCGAAACGATGGCTGGCGCCGTTGCCGTGACCGTCGTCTTGAAGCCGAAGCAGAAGGTTTCTTTCCAGTTCAACCTGGTGCTCGACTTCCCCGAAATCAAGCTGAACAAGCTTACCTCCGCCAAGAAGTACACCGCCTTCTACCCCGAAGCATTTGGCCGCGTCGAAGCCATGCTCGATGAAGCCTTGGCTGCCGATAAGAATTTTGACGCACGCCTCAAGGCATTCGAAGCACTCATTCCGAAGAAGGCTGTCGCGAAAATTTACAAGACTGCCGCCAAGCAGGACGAATTCAAGAGCTTAGCCATCAACACGCTCAGCTTCCTCGCCGAAGCCACCGTGTGGGACAAGGACGACCGCTTCTTGGTTCGCGAATGCGCCGACTATCCGTTCTTCAACTCTCTCGACGTTTACTTCTACGGTAGCTTCAGCCTCATGGCTCTGATGCCGCGCCTCGATGGTGTGGTGATGAAGCGCTTTGGCGATGCTATTCTCGCCGTGAACGAAAATCGTCGCCGTCACCATGAATACGTGAACCACCCGTTCGCCGACCTTCCGGATCCGAAACTCGAAGGCCCGCGCGCTGTTCGCGGCGCCGTGATTCATGACCTCGGAAGCCCCTTCGATGCAGAACCCGATGCCTATGACTGGCACAACGTGAAGGAATGGAAGGATCTCGCTCCGAAGTATGTGCTGATGGTTCTCCGCCATTACGTGAAGACGCAGGACAAGCAGAACTTGCAGGATTGCAAGGAAGCTGTTTACGCCGCCATGCAGTACCTCGAAAAGATGGTGAACGAAGGCGAAAACTTCCCGCTCACCCACGGTACCGACGATACATTCGACAATCTTTCTAGCCACGGTATTTCCGTTTACTGCGGCAGCCTCTGGATTGCAGGCCTCCGCGCAGCAGCAAAGATTGCCGAAATCCTCGGCGACAAGCAGCAGGCTGATACTTGGAACGCCAAGGCTGACGCCGCCAACAAGGAATTTGACGAAGCCCTGTGGGACGAAGCTGAAGGCTACTACCACTTCTTCGTGACTCCGATGGAAGCCAAGGACATCGTGGCCGACAAGCTCCCGCAACTTGCCGAAGCCATCAAGGAAACGCTCGTCATTGACGGTAACGATGTCAAGGCTGCCACTAAGGCAATCAACGCCTGGCTCAACTCCGGCGAAATTCCGAGCGACGTGGAACTTTCGAAGAACGAACTCCGCGGTCTCAAGAAGGCATGGCTCACCGCCCAGTGCAAGGAAGCCTTTACGGCCTCTTGGAATGCCAAGGTCGCCAACGACTGCGACGACGTATTCGCTGACACGATGCTCGCCGACACGTATCTCCGCTTGCTCGGCCTCAAGCCGATTAGCGACGAAAAGAAGGCCAAGGCAAACCTGCTCCGCGTTTACAACACGAACTACAAGGCAAACAGCCCGCTTATCGGTGCCGCAAACCTTGTCCGCAAGGACGGCTCTCCGCTCGATGAATTCAACTTCCAGGCTCACGACGTTTGGATTGGTATTCAGTACAGCATCATGACCGCCATGATGTTCCACGGTCTCGAAAAGCAGGCCGCCGACATGGGCGACTCCATGATCTGCAACCTCTACGAAGAAGCACGCATTCCGTTTGCCGCACCGGAAGGATTCAACGGTTCTTGCCGCCTGCACCCGGAAGCACTCGTGAAGGCATTTGGCATGAGCGCTACCGCCGCCGACAAGATGCACAAGGAACTCCTGAAGAAGGGCGCCCTTCTTGCTGACAGCCGCATCAGCCCGAAGCTCCCGCGCAATCTGCCCGCCTTTACTAAGGCATTCGGCGCCATTGCCAAGAGCAACAAGGTCGATGTTGCAGCACTCTTCATGTTGCTCCATAGCACCGCTCTGAAGTACACCGCCGGTAAGTACTTCCGCCCTGGCATGGTTTTCGCTTTGCTTTATAAGTAATAATTAACAGGCTCAAGAGATAAGCTCGTCTCGCTCACATGGCCGTTCCGGAATGTTCGCTTAACGACTTATCTCTCTCGCCTTTCGTGTCATTACTTATAAGCTCCGTTTTTTCGGAGAATTCGGCTTTGATAACAAAACAGCCTGTCCGTTAGACAGGCTTTTTTGCGTTAGCTTTTTTATATCTATATTTAAGGCATGTTTAAGATAGTTAAGGCTTTTTGCCGCATTCTTTCTTCTTACGCTTCCCCATTTGTCATCGCAAGCGCAGTCGTTGCATTCTTCCTACCCATCGCATTCGGATGGGTGCATGGCAACGTTTCGTCCATAATTCTCGGCATTATTATGCTGAGCATGGGTCTCACGATTTCAACGGACGATGTGCGGAACCTGATGAAACAGCCGCTTCACATTTTGCTCGGTGCGGTCGCACAGTACACCATCATGCCGTTTGTCGCCTTCGGGCTTACAAAAGTGTTCGGCTTGGACCCTTACCTTGCCGTGGGCATTATCCTGGTGGGTTGCTGCCCGGGCGGCGTTTCAAGCAACGTGATGAGTTTCCTTGCCAAAGGCGATGTGACTTACTCCGTAAGCATGACCATGGTTTCGACGCTTCTTGCGCCGATTATGACCCCGCTACTGGTCTTGTGGCTAGCCGACACAAGCATCGACGTGAACGCCAAGGGTATGTTCCTGAACATCCTCTACGTAACAGTCGCCCCGATTACCATCGGCTTCCTTTGCAACTACTTTTTGGGCAAGCGTGCCGTGTTCAAGGAAATCCAGGCGAACATGCCCGCTGTAAGCGTAATCGGGCTTATGTGCATTGTAGGCGGCGTGGTCGTGACGGTACGTCCGCAGCTTTTAACGAACGGTCTCGGCCTCATTTTCTTGGTGCTTGCTGTAGTGTTCTGCCACAACGCCTTGGGCTATGTCCTGGGCTATAGCGTGGGCCGCCTTTTCAAGTTCAACACCGCCAAGAAGCGCACCATCGCAATCGAAGTCGGTGTCCAGAATGCAGGAATGGCGACCGTTCTTGCGGCCGCCTTCTTCGCGAATCCTGATAATGTTGCCCAGCACCCCGAAGCGGTGCTTTGCGTGGTTCCTTGCGCCCTGAGTTGCGCCTACCATTCCATTAGCGGAACGGTTCTTGCAAATTTCTTTGCCTGGCGCGACAAGAAAAAGGCGTAAAAGCCTTCCGGCTTATGCCGAAACCAGCTCCGGACGGGTTTTCATCTCGTCCAGTTGAATCTGGTGAAGCACCACATGGCCTTCGACAAGGCTTTGCTGCACATCGATAATACGCTGATTCGTAGATCCCCTGAATTTAATTTCGAGGGATTTTTTTGCCATAATGAACGGACCGTCAATCAAGATGTCGGCGAAAGTCAACAACTCAAACATTTCCGGACGTTCAGGGGCAAGTTCCATCAGACGTTCGTAGGTATAACCGGTAAAGATGACCAGATTCATGCCACGTTCCTTGATTTCACGAGCCAACGGAATCAAGGCTGCCGCCTGGTCCATGGGGTCGCCACCACTGAAGGTAATACCATCCAGCAGCGGATTTTCCTCGATCATTTCAAGGATTTCATCGATTTCAATAAAATGACCCCCGTTAAAATCGTGGGTCTGCGGGTTCTGGCACCCAGGACAATTATGGTGACAGCCCTGAGTAAAAATGGTCATGCGAATTCCGGGACCGTCCACAAAGGATTCGGGCTCGATTCCGGCAATACGTAATGGAGGATAATCGGACATTATAGGGAGTATAGACGAGAGACGAAAGACGAGAGATAAGAGTGTTAGCTTTGATAACTCAATGCAATATTCTCTCGTCTCTAGTCTGTAGGGCGAAGCCCGTTCTTTATTCTAAATTACACGCCGTGCTTGACGCGATCGTTCACTTCGGCACGCTTGGCGTTATTGAAACGGTCAACTGTACCCACGAGGTAACCCGTGATGCGGCGGATACGTTCGAAGCCAACACCTTCACCATACTTATTCAGTTCTTTTTCGGACATTTCACTTCTCCTTACTAGTTAAAATTATCTAATTCCCTTGAATACCGGCATTCCAGGGTAAAGTTTACGCAATTCCTCGATCTTTTCGGGGGCAATTGCATGACCTTCGGTACGGCCGCAACGGGGGCAGCAGTCACCGATGACACCCACGAATCCGCAGACCGGGTCGCGGTCCACCGGATGGTTGATAGAACCATAACCGATACCGGACTTTGCCATGTGATGCACGATCTTTTCGAATGCATCCAGGTTCTGCGTCGGGTCGCCATCGAGTTCGATGTAGCTGATATGACCCGCATTGGTGAGTGCGTGATAAGGTGCTTCCAAGGAAATCTTCTTGAAAGCGGAAATCTTGTAGTACACCGGCACATGGAAAGAGTTGGTGTAGTAATCGCGGTCGGTAACGCCCGGGATAATACCGAACTTTTTCTTGTCCATGCGGACGAAACGGCCAGAAAGGCCTTCGGCCGGAGTGGCCAACAAGCTGAAGTTGAGGCCCAAGCGTTCAGATTCCTTGTCGCAGAATTCGCGCATGTGACCGATAATCTTGAGACCGAGTTCCTGAGAGGCTTCGGATTCGCCATGGTGCTTGCCCGTAAGCATCACCAAAGTTTCGGCAAGACCGATAAAGCCAATCGAAAGCGTACCGTGCTTGATGACTTCGCCTACGGTGTCTTCCCAGCCGAGCTTGTCGGAATCAATCCACACGCCCTGTCCCATGAGGAACGGGAAGTTCTTGACCTTGCGGCGGCTCTGCACAGCAAAGCGTTCCATAAGCTGATCGCTCACCAATTGCATCATGCGGTCGAGTTCCTTGAAGAACAAGTCCACAGACTTCATCTTGATAGCGATACGCGGGAGGTTGATCGAGGTAAAGCTCAAGTTGCCACGGCCGAAGCTGATTTCGCGGCTCGGGTCGTAATGGTTGCCAATCACGCGGGTACGGCAGCCCATGTACGAAATTTC
>JAFZOV010000038.1 GCA_017550445.1 Fibrobacter sp. | reverse complement strand
CTGGCCGTGTTCGTCGGTACCGGTCAAGAAGAAAGTCTGGTAGCCCAGAATCTTGTGGAAACGGGTGAGAATATCGGCCAAGACCGTGGTGTAGGAATGCCCAATATGCGGGGCGTCATTCACGTAATAAATCGGGGTAGTAACGTAAAAATTTTTCATGCCCCAAATTTAGTAAAATATTGGTTGTTGGCAAATTTTAATCTTTTTTGCGCGGTATAGTTTGGTCTTCTGCCTGGCTCAATTTAGACAGAATCTTGTTGAGGCCTTCTTCGGTGGCGTCTGATATGGTCAAGTACTCTGTATCGGTGAATTTTTCTTTAAAGAGCGAATCGGAAATTTGATGCTGGCGACCGTGTAGGCTTACAATAAAATGCTGGGTTTGCCTTTTGTTGTAAATGTCGTTGTAAGAAATGGTGAATAGGTATGCGAAATAGAGGTTCCTGAAGGAATTCTCTGTGGAGTCGCTTTGGGTGTTGTTGCGAATTAAAAGAAAGTTCAGTTTTCTAATAAAATGTTTGAAATCTCGGTTATCGCACTTTATGTTGTTCGCTTCGTCTGAGTGGCAGGAACCAATCCTTTTGCTTTTGTATGCAAAGACGGTCTTTTTCATGGATTCGAGGGATCTTTCGTTGATGATCCCCTCCATAAGCGTGATTACCGGAGTCGCATTCACGAAGTTAATGCCGCGGAATTCTTTTTGAATGTTTATAATGAGGTTGGAGTCTGTGTCGAGGTAGCCCGAAATAATGGGCTGGGCGCTCCGTTCTGCATTTTCGAAGGAACGCCTGGAAATCTCGTTAGAATTAAGCGAGGCGTGGTAGGCGAATATGGCTGTGGCCGTGCCGCAAATGGCGAGCAGCAGATTAATCAAGCGCCCGCAGGTATCAAGCCATTTTTTCTTATTTTGGCAGCTGTTGTTGTCGGTCATATTTTCTCCTTATAGTTTACTTTGTGTGGGATATGGATAAATTAGTAAAAAAGATGGGGGTGGCTAGTCCCAAGAGTATTTTCGGTCTCTTGCTTTTTTTCTCGCAAGGTCCCTTTCTTTTCTATTTTTTTGGGGGGAGATTAAACTGTTTTTTTTTAAGATGCCTAATATATACTCGGTGTATTTTTTTGTAAATCCTAAATTTTCTGATATGGAAAATTCGTCTGTTCCAATTTTTCTATTTTGTTGAATGAAATCGTAAGCGTGACGCAAGTCTTTCTCTGTTTCTGCGATTTGGTCAATTGTTGAATAAACTGTTTTGCCTTCTTCCTTTATTTTGTTTTTAATTTCTGACCTGATTGTTTTAGAAGATTCTATTATTTGTATCTTCTGCATAGAAAGGTTTTTTATCTCGTCTTCAATTTGCGTTTTCTGCATAGAAAGTTTTTTTATCTCGTCTTCAATTTGCGTTTTCTGCATAGAAAGGTTTTTTATCTCGTCTTCAATTTGTTTTTTCTTTGTAGAAAGGTTTTTTATCTTTTTTTTATTTTCTTCGTTGGTATGTTCTAGAGACAAAGCTTTCTTTAATTCTGTAATTTTTATTACATATTCAGATGACAATATGCTACATTCTTGTACATCTGAATCAGCTGTCACGTTATTCACAATGTTTACCGCTTGATTAATAATTTCACAAGTTCTATTTTTTAATAACTGTTTCTTTATTATAGTACGTAACCCTTTTTGTTCATCTATATGTTGAATTTCTTTATCATTTTTTAACCAGCAAGGTAATGGCGTGTGTGCCTGAGTTAAAAAACATACATTGTGAAATGTTTTTTCTTCGAAAATCATTCGCTCCTTATAAGTGATAAACTTCTCTAATGTCTTAGTTTTGTCTTCCGAATAATTTCTTGTTTGCTCAAGAAGATTATTCTTTGTTGATGTAATTTCTAAATAATAGGGATAAACATGATTGTCGCTTCCTATCCATTGGGCGCATGTTTCACACCTTGAGAAAGTGTTTACGTTCTCATTATCTGTTTTAGGGAAGTCTTTGATATCTCCTTTTTTTCGGACAACAGAGTCGCTGACATAGATGTCTAAATATTCAGATACGTCAGGAATTATTTCTTCTCCATAAAATAAACTCATACTGTTATTGCATTTAGGAATATTTTTTAATGCATTAGCTACAGCATGTGGTTCTGCGCATTTTCCTGGTTCATTTGTTTTTTTATAGCGACCTAAACCTAATTCAATTAAATCATAATCAAAAAAAGTATTTAACACAGTTTGTTTGTCACTAAGATTATTGTAACCAACGCCTTTAACATGTTTACATTCTCCTCCTAAATCGCGATACCAAACATCTGCAGCGCAAACCATATCGATGTCATCACCAGGTTTTAATTGCAAGGCTCTCCTAGGTACATTTTTAGACTTTGTTTCAACATTTTCTTTTCTCAGCATCACCGCCTTTTCCCCCATCACATCGGCTTCATGCTCTAGCGCAGCATTGTCATTTACCGGCATGCCGTTGATATTTATTGTGGGTGAAACGCGGCCAGCCATTTGTTGCGCGACATGCCATGCTTCGTGGGGAAGGTGCATTTCTTGGCCGGGGGCAACATGGATGTCAGTGCCTTGTGTATAGGCGAGGGCTTGTACTGTTGCTGGCTTGCTGCTGTTGTAATGAACACGTACATCATCCATCGAAAAACGAGAGAGGCTTTCAATACCGGCCTTTAAATTATCCGGCATACCTGTATTATTCTGTCGTGGAATTTCCGCACGCTGAGCGGCGTTGCTTGCCATGTCCGCTTTACGCTGGAGGGATTCGCTTTGAGAAGATGTATCGAGGACGGATGTTGCGGTGGACGCATCCTTCTTTTGGATAGGGGCTTGTATTTGTGCGTACATAGTATTCATAAAGTATTGATTGGCGATTTTTATAAATCCACTTGGCATAGGCCTTTACGAAATTAACTTTTCGTTAATCATTGTCTCAATTCTTTCCTTGCATTATAGCAAGGTTTGGGGGTATTGGTGTTTGATTGTGACAATGCCTAGTTTTCAGTCTCTGTGAAAAAATCAGCAGGTAGATTTTGCAAAGATTCATCGGGTAGATTATTCAGAATAGTCTCCAATCCTCTGTCTGTATTTTCATTATAAAATACTGTCAAATACTGAAGAAGAGCCTGAACGCAAGCATATTCGTTTTTAAATCCATCCCATTCTAGCTGCAAATTATAATTATTATCTATTTCCATAAATCTTCTACTATCAGCTCCATCGGTATAAATAGCATGCCATCTTATAGTAACATGTGGATTTAATTGTTTTATTTGAGGTATTTCCCTGCGAAAAAGAACAGCATCGGCTTCATATGTTCTTAGAAAAACATGTACCGTCATAGATTGACTTGACGCAAATACTGAAGACAAAATATTCCATAAAGGTGCTTGCAAATTCCATTGTCTATGAAATTCAATTTGATTAATAATTTTACCAAAAGGTGTTTGCTCTAATGGGGTATATCCACGAGAAAAAGCGTAATCACTCAGATCAATACCACCAGACCAAAGCGCCAAATTATCTGGTACTGTTAAAGAAGAGCGCATAATTTCAGCAACTTGCAAGAAATAAGGATTATCATTACGGATTAAATCTTTTGTATCTTTCTCTAGGTTAATTTCAGGATCAATTTCCATTACTTCCAATTGATGTTGTATAAAATCTTGTTCAGAAAACCCTTTAACTAACAATTCCCACGTTGTATCAATTATACCATCGTCAAATCCAAGAGAATGCATTAATCCTTTATATAATTCATATTCCGGATGTTCAGTAGGATTTTCATCATAAAAAGTCACCGGAGCTTCGTCTCCAGGATATTTCATTTGCGCAACACAACTTATCCTCTTGTTATTTGGCGCATTATTTCCACTCAAAGCCTTTCTCTGCATCATAGCTTTTTCTCCCATTACATCTGCTTCATGCTCTAGCCCTGCATTATCATTCACCGGCATGCCGTTGATGTTTGTGGTGGGAGAAACGCGGCCGGCCATTTGTTGGGCAACATGCCATGCTTCGTGGGGGAGATGTTTTTCTTGGCCGGGGGCAACGTGGATGTCTGTGCCTTGAGTATAGGCGAGGGCCTGCACGGTAGCGGGTTTAGAACTATTGTAATGAACACGTACATCATCCATCGAAAATCCGGAGAGACTTTCAATACCGGCCTTTAAATTATCCGGCATACCCGTGTTGTTCGGTCGCGGAGCTTCCGCACGCTGAGATGCGTTATTCGCCATGTCCGCTTTACGCTGGAGGGTTTCGCTCTGTGAGGATGCGTCAAGAACGGAAGATGCGGAGGAGGCATCCTTCTTTTGTGTTGTGGCTTGTTTTTGTGCGTACGTGGTGGACATGGGGCTCTCCTTTTAAGCGAGTTGTTCTTCTTCGTCTTCGTCGGTTTTGCGCTGAATAAACTTGCCTTGAACGGGTTCTTCCTCTTCTTCGAGGGACGCACGTTGGATGGCGTTCCCCATGAGGTCTGCTTTGCGTTGCAGGCTTGCGTTTTGCAACGAGGTGTCCATGAGGCTTGCTGCGTTGCTGTTGGCGACGCGCTGGGCGGTTTCTTGTTTTTGAGTGTAGGTGTTCATTTTTTTTTCTCCTATTTAATTTTCCGTTTGGGGAAATCGGCGTTGCGATATACCTTTATAAGCGATGCTGTGATTACAGAAAGAACTAGTACGATGATGGGCAAGAAGCGGAATGTTCCGGCGAGCGATGTGGTCACGGGGTCGAATAGTACGAGTATGGTTGTTGTGAAAGAGGGTGGAATAACGACCAGACCGACGAGTAACGCCAAATGTTTGTCGAAGAACGCGCTGATGGTGCATGAACCGAAGTAACCTAGCAGGAGTGATAGAGCGAAAATGTATACCAAAGTGTTCAGCAAACGGAATGCCCAGCGGTACATGCAGAAGAAAGGAATTTTCGTGCGGATTTGTGAACTGAAGGTGATGTCCTTATCATCTTTTTTAAAGTACTTGTTCAGACACACTCCAATGTTGCCTGTGTTACCACAGATTTCTGCCGCACCGATATCGGTGGCATAAGGTGCAATGCCCATGCTGTAGTAGGAATCGTTGTAGTAGGTTGCGTCATCGCTCAGTTGTTCCCATTGGCGATTATCGAACCAAATGACGGGTGCAAGCGCTTTCAATACAATGTGTCTGTCTTCGCCCTTGAGCTGTAAACTCAAGTCGCTGTGGATGAGTCGCTTGCTGCGTGAAAGAGGTTCTTCGTTGATTACTAAAAGCAGGTTTTTCAAGTTGTCGACGATTTGGTCGGATGATGGCTTGATTGCGTTTGGGGACATCGGCTCGGTAACGATTTTGCGGAAGTTTGCGTAGCTGTAGATTCCTTTGGGACCCTTGACTGCGGCGGAATCGATACGGAGTGAATAGATGTCTTCGGTAAGGTCGAGACGGTTTACCATCATGTTCAGGTATGCGTTCGGGTTGCGCGAAAGTAGTAATTCATGCAAATTTTTGAAGAAACTGTTGAACATGGCGGTAGAAAGGGTGTCGGTGGGGTAGTTTTTGAAGTAGAGTGTTACTCCGTCGCCGCGGTTCCCGTAATCGTCGCCTGAAAAACTGAGCTTGTTCGCCATTTTTTGGAATAGCGTGTTGTTCGGTGTGCTTACCAGGGAATCGATTTCCTTTGAAAGTTTTGTGAAAAATTTTTCGAGTAATTCATGACTTTTGATTCCTTGCCAATTGGATTTTTCGATAATCCAGTCCATTTTGACATAGTGACTGTGAGCCTCGGATACAAACCTTGAGAATCCTTTTCTGCCTAAGTAAGCCAGGGTGGACATCCCGGAGGGCATAAGGAGGGAGCCATCAGTGTCGGCGTGTATTCCATAGAATGTTATGCGGGTGATTGCGCTAAAGTCGACCCATTTTGTTGTGTCGCCAGCAAACCAATAGGGGTATATACCGATGACTTCTCCGTTGAGCTGGTCTTTGCGACTACAGCCACAGCCGGCCCCGTTCCATTCGATGGGTTTTGAATCGTCGAAGACTTTGTCCTTATGCATGGCGTCGTTTACGGGGGCTTCGAATATGTGCGAGTAGAGCGTATCGAGTCTGGTGAATACGCTGTACCAACGTTCATCGCTACAGGTGTGGCCTCGGTACCAGCTGAAATATCTTGACAAAAGCTCAGATTGTAATTCCTTTTTCTCTGTTGATTTCTTTGTCGACTTCTTTTTCTTAGATGTGGCTTGAGACTTTGAAATTTTGGGCAATTCAATTTTGTCAACTAGATTTAAAAGGTCATCTACTTCCTCTTTATTCCAAAGCACCGAATCAAAAATATCGAAGGCGTTGGTAGTGTCGGAACAGATGGCTAGTGATGCCGCCAGAAGGCTCAAGGCGTATCGGCGTGCAAGCAATGAATCTGCAAAACGGACGCCTTGCAGGTCTTTTAAAAATTTAAGTATGGCTGTAGAAAACAGATCTCCGCGTATTTCCGAAACCATGTATTTCTTAAGTGAATCCATCCCGGCATTGTTGAGCCAAACCTTGTCTACAATGGGGTCGGGCCAGGCTTCTTCCTTGATCATCTTTTCACGCATCATCCAGGTTTCTAGCACATAGTTGTTGACGACTTTCAGAAATTGCGGGTAGTCCTGGAGCTCCTGCGACAGTTGAAGTGCCATGTCATCGCGTGAATTGAAATACCAGTTAATGTATTTGTCAAGAATCTTGAAGGCTTCCGTGGTGTCTTTGAGTTTACCGCCGGTTTCATAGATTTTAATGTTTTCAGGAGTGACTTCGTAGGTGCAAAGTTCGCATGTGTATGCACACATGGCTGTAAATAGCAAAAATGCTAAAATGCGTGTGATGTTTCGAAACACGTTTGTCATACAATTTTCCCTTCTTTGAGCAATTCTCTAGAAATAGCTTGTTGTAAATCTAATTTGTTTATAACTTCGTGTTTGTCCATAATTGCCGAAATTGCAGCATATCGGGCTACATTTGTTAATGCGCCGCCTGCCAGTTCGTATTTTTCGGCAAAGTGTTCGAAAATTTCTTCGCGGTTCTCTATAGGCGTCTTCTCGAATATGTTTTTCCATAGTGTCAAGCGCTCGTCTGCTTCTGGCATTGGGAAATAGACCGAACTTTGGAACCTTCGCGAAAAAGCCTCGTCGATGTTTGATTTGAGGTTGCTTGCCAATATGACTATGCCCGGAAAGTCTTCGACTCGCTGCAATAGGTACGAAATTTCTTGGTTTGCGGCTCTGTCGTTGGAATTATTTGCTTGCGTACGAGCCCCAAAAAGTGAATCAGCTTCGTCAAAGAACAAAATCCAGTTGCGGCTTTCGGCCTGGTCGAAAATATTGGACAGGTTCTTTTCTGTTTCTCCGATATATTTGGATACTACCTGCGAAAGGTCAACTCGGTAGACATCCATACCTAACTTTTTTCCGATAAGCGTTGCTGTCAGCGTTTTCCCTGTACCCGGTGGGCCATAAAAGAGAACGCGGTAGCCTTTTTTGAGGTTCTTGCGGAGGCCGAAACCGTCTAGAATTTCTTCGGAATGGTTTATCCAGGTGATTAGCTGGTTTATTTCGCGCCTTGTTGTGTCGGCTAGAACGAGGTCTTCCCATTCCAGGCGAGATGTTATGCGCTTTGCTGGGAAATGTAGGCTATAATCGGGTTTGTTCTGTACTCCGGTTGTCAGGTATTCCAGGTATTCCGAAGATAGACGTAGAGCCGCAGAATTCTTGGGTTCTCCGGGTTCACCATATTCCAGTTGTAAAAGTCGACTTGATACAAGCTTTTGGTCGTTTTCGAAAAGTCGCATTATTTGGAGTCTTAGTGCCAAGTTGTCACCGGCGAGCAAGAATAGTGCTGTTTCGCAGGTGGGCAAGAATCCCGAGTGGCTTTTGCCGTGCCAGCCGCCAAATTCTGTGTACGGCCTTCCAAGAACCTTGTTGTTCAAGAAAAATGAGTCGAGTGCCTGCGGGCACAAGTGGGGGAGTAGCGCAAGTGTTAGAATCAACCGTTCGTCAAAACCGAGTTGAAGACGCGAAATGGTTTCTCCATAGGGTGTATCGGTGTTTGGGATTGGCGGGGTGCAAAGGTGAACATCCAGCATTTTGCGTTCGTCATTTTCGGCGCAGAAATACTGTTCAAATCGTAAATCTATGATTTGACGGCACCAGTCGATTTCATTTTTCAGGGTATCTTCCATGTTTACCTCTAGCGCCATTTCACATGTAACGGAGATTTCATCCAGGGGAGTTTTACGGTGGAGTAACCCCATGGTAATTTATCAAGCAATATGTCGAAAGTAGTTTGCCCTATCGTGAGTTGCTGTTGATCATCCTCATTTTTCAATGTTCCTGAACGGATAAGAAATGTTGTCCGTAATCCATCGGCAGAGGTGTGCCCGAGTGCACCCCAGTTGTGGATGACGCCTTCGAGTAGGCTGTCGGTCAGGGATTTTTGTTCACTTGAAAGTATCGGCAAATCAGTGATTTCTTTATTAGATTCAAAACCGCAGAGTAGCTGGATGATGGAGTGCTCGGTGGGCGGTGCTGCATAACGGCCGAATGTCGCATAGCTTAATAGGGAAACGGCTTCGGCTTTTTTCTGTTCGTTTTCAAATTTGCCACCCTTGGTACAACCGGCTTTTTCGAAAAGTGGTTGTAGATAGGGAAAGAGTAAAACGATTCCGCAGTCATTTGCTGTGGATTGGATGGGTGTTTGCTTTATAGGAGCCTTCTTTTCAAGCTTTTTGAGCTTTTCGAATACGTTGCATGCAATTTGACGAATGTCAAGTTTTGGATTTTTTATCTGGACTTGTTTTAGGACTGATTCTGCAACGCGTAAAGGGTCGAATTTGGAATCGGAATTGTTGCGACACCATTCAGAAATCTGGTCGTTAATTTCTTTTTCAAGTATTGTCGACTTTTGCAAAGAGAGCATGCGCCCGCATGATTCTTGTAAAATTTGGCCGACGGGTAAACATTGCTTTTGGAGTAATTGGGCGCGCAAAGTGCGTTCTAGTTCCTTGGGCACTTTTTGGAGAATATGTTTAAGTGGATTTAGTGCAGAAACGGTTCCAAGGTCGATGGTGAGTTTGTCGAAAATAATATCGTCTTCTGGGGCTAAACTCATCAAAGTCTTGTCGAGTGATTCCGTTAAATCGTTACGGGCAAAATCGTAAAGTTCGCTTTCGATGGCTGTAGCCTGCATGCGGTTGGAACATGTCAAATTTAATGTGAAATCGTCAATTCGGTTGATTTCTGTTAAAGCCATAGAGCCTCCGAAATGAATTTCTCATGGAATTTGAACCACTTTTCTAATGCCGTCGGATTATGCGCAAATAGACCGAATGTATGCATGCTCTTATGCGGAACCCAGTAAAAGACCGGAACGAGGTGCGCAGGAATCTCGTTGCGTATAAATCGCTCGATGTTGTCACGTTTTTCTTGGGTGTTGGTGAACGGTGTCTCTGTGGACCATGCTACAAAAATTTTCCCGAAACAGTTTTTGAGGTATATGCCATCTACCACATGCATGTGCATAGAAAGATGTTTCTTCTCTGCAAGACCGAGCATCATTTCGATTCGCTGTTTCCACCATTTTCCGCAACGGTGCATATGGAGCTCGGGCAAGTGGCGCAAGTAATTGACCTTGGAACGCAATAGGCTTCGGTAGGCGATTGCGTTTTCGGTGTCGTCGCACCTGTTTTCGCGCATTTGCAAGAATAGCGCGTCAGGGTATTGGACCCCGTATATGGCCAACATCTGGTTCAAAATGCGGTTGTAGTGCTGAAAATCGGTTTTTAACGAATAAACCGAGAACATTTCGGCGAAATTTTGCATTGCCTGCAAAAAAAGCTTGAATAGATGTTCTATAGGCTCAAGGTATTTTTTGAGCTCGTCAGCTCCTGTGCCATAGCGGTAAATTGAGGGGAATTGTTCGATGATCGGCATGAAGTCTAAAAAGTCACAGGGGGCTCCCGTAGGTAACTTCTGTGAATCGGAGCAATCTATTTCGAAGGGCGTTTCGTATATGTGACGAATTAGATCTTCATTGTTTTTTTCGACAGAAATGTGAGTGACCCTTTCGCCAAGGCAACGCCATTCGTGCCAAAGGGCTGTAAATCGATCAACAAGGGATTCTTTTGGTTCTGTAGAAGATTCGTGTGGCCAAAGCTGCACTGTGTAAAGTCCCGGTTCGGTCACCTTGAAATCGACTCTGTCGCAATGGAGTTCCCGTTCAAAGAACCGTTCATAATCTTCGGTGGTTACAGGGAACTGCCGAAGGACCTCTTCTCGTGTGTAAAGAGCTTGGCGCTTGTAGTCGATATTGCCTTCTCGATCAGTCAGAAAACTGGTGATGTCGAAGTTTGTCTTGTAACCCAAATCGGTCAAGGCGTAAACAATCTGCTCCAGGATGGTGACACCCGGATCATGCGGATTGAAATCCGTCCAGACATTTTCGCATAGTTTTTGAACAAGACGAATGCCTTCGAGGCGAAGCGTCTCGTAATCAAGTCCATTTGCGTCGGTATTTTTGGAAACGGTCTTAATCAAGGGTAGTTTCCATGAAGTTGTCGTACCAGAGTTTTGTTAGGCGGTATCGTACGAATGAACCGTTTTTATAGGCGCAACGTACGCGTAATTGCAGCTTGAATCGGTATTTTTCAGATCCTGTAACCCAACGTACGTCGATTCTAGAGCCGCGGCCGCCATAATATGATTGGGTCGCTTTTACCCTGGGGCGTCCGTGAAATACGTTTACTGCGATAGCATGTGTCAATGCGAAGCGGCCTTCGTCTTCTTGGCCTCCGACTCCGGCCATGATTTCAAAAGCTTGGCACCCGCTTAGTTCATCGGTAATGTCGTGCCACTTTCCGTCGGTAGGAACCTTGAATTTGGAATTTTCTTTGCCGATGCGGCCCGCTGAAGCGATTACGCCTCGAACATCTAGGGTGCATTCAGGTTCTCGAGTTCCGATTCCGACTCCGATGGGGGAGGGTTCTCCATCGGGAATGGGCCCCACAAGCGAAAGGACGCTCGAAGAATCATCGATACCGGGGGTACTCAGGTGTAGTCCGCTACGGTTTCCGTTTACATCTTTGCGGATTTCGCTGTGCCATAGTGGGCTTCCTTCGGTAGAGTTTTCATAGAAGCTCATCAGTTTGCCTGAATCTGTAATTTGCGAAAATTTGTGGCCTGTTTCGCGTGTCTTTTCGATACCTTCTTCTTCCACATTGACCATGGAATCAATAAGATCGCAAAAATCTTCTTCGCAGGGCATTTGTCCTGCCTTGAATCTGTTTTTTAGAAGCGAACGGTTTAACTTAGCCATTGTTTCTCCTTTGAATAATAAAGGTCGAACCTATTTCGAGGTCTCCGTAACCAATGGTGATGTCTCGGAGGTCTTCGTTTTTTTCGATAACGTTGAGGAAGTGCTTTTTCATGGGCGTAAGAATGCTCCATGGGGTTGTTCCGCGAATGTAATTGTTGCTTGCTTCGTCGGATTCTTCCATGCTGTATTCGGAAAGATCTTTTGAACTGATGCGGAGCACCGAGAAATCCTGGATTTCTTCGACATAGGGTAAATTCTGAATGAACATTCGCAGGTGCTCTTTGTTGAGCGACCAACCAAAAAAACGTGACGAGCTGTCGCTATTCCACGGGGAGAGGTATTTGTTTATTTGCTTGTTCAGGTCTTGAAGGAGTTCTCCTTCGTCGTTTTCGTTAACAAAGTCCACATTGCAACGTACCTGAATTTTTTCAAACAGCGGGTTCATGACGGAAATCTTTGCGAACGGGGAAGAATTTTGCTTTACGAATTGTTTGATATCTTCTAGTGTTTTCCCGCTAAGACGGGGATCCCAAATGTGTCGACCGTCTTCGTATAAAGGGGATACGGGGACGACAAGAATATGCCCCGCACTTGCTTGGTTTGGCTTTTCGGGAGAAAGTCCTGCGAAACACTTGACCAAGTGTACTTCGGGGAATTCTTCGAGAATCATCCGTTCGCAATCTCGTGCAGTCATGATGCGGTTGCGGTGGTATAGGTACTCGGCCACACGCGTTTGCATTTCCTCGCGGTCTTCTTCGGGTTCCCCGCCAAAGGATTCTTCTAGCTGGTATACCGCAGAAAGTCCGCTGATGCTCTGCGCAAGTTCGTTGATGCATCCAGGCTTGCAATGCTTGAAAGTGTTTTTTTGCCCAAAACCCTTGCTACGTACGACTTCGACAGCTTGCGCATAAACTGAGAATAGACGGCTACAATGATTCCAGTTTCCTTGAGGTTCCAATCGAATCCAGCAGAGACCCTGTGGCATCAATGAAGAATCAGTTATAAAATCTTTAGGAATCGTAATGGACACGATGCCCGAAGTCGTGAAATTTGCCGTGGTGTTGTATAAGATGCTGTCAGACGGAATGCGAGTCCATCCGTTTACTCCGAGGTATGCCCAAATGAATCCGATTTCGCCGTCTTCGTGAATGTTGTCGGAATCTCTATTTAACTGGAAATACAGATTGACACTCTTGGTGTTTACTGTGGGCGTAAGGCCTAAGAATAGCGCTCCGCCTTCGAGTTTCAAGTGTGATTTTTCGCTTACACCCCAGGGTCGTAAGAATAAAATCTTGCCGTCGCTATTGTCGGAACTTCTCAGGTTGATTTCTGCCGCAGCAGTGTAGCTGACAGAGAGATTTTCTAATTCCGGTGTATAGGGTTGGTTTGGTAGATCGAGTTCTTTTCCGAGATTCTTTTTGAGGGCTTGCTGCATCAAGTTTCCGCAGAGCACCTTGGAATATTCTTGATGCATAAAAGCGTTTTCGGGAGATACCAGCTTTATCTTGAAAAATCCGTCGCGTGAATTCGGAGTGTATTCAAAATCCTCTGTGTCGTATTGCGTTTCAAAAGTTCTTCCGCCAAGAGCCTTGTCGCAAGAAACGGTCAATTTGTTAGAAATTGCATCGGATTCTGATTGGAAAAGATCTTGCAAAAGGGGTGTTTGCGTATTAAACGGGTACCAATATCCGCCAAGGAGAGCCGATACGGAAACTTTAAAGTCGCGGGTTAGCGGTGCATTTGGGTATTGTTTGTACCAGTGGCAAAAATCCCTTGAACGGGGGAGACCTCTCCAGTTGCCATGAATCTCAAATGAAGAAAGTCTTTTGCCTCTGATTTCTTCGCATCCAACGACAAGTGAATTGCCTACGGCCGGTAATGGGCCAAATGGCTGTATTGGAGCATTCATTGAAAGAGGACCGATATCGTTGCTGAGGGCGAGACGCTTGCAGTTTGTCACTTTTGCCTGAAGTAATACCTTGCGCAGCTTTAGATTCTTTAAGGTTTCCCAAGGGTTGTAGGATGCGTGTGGCATGACGATAATACGCATCGCAGGACCATTTAAATTGTATTCGGCACCGTGTATGATTGGGTCGCAATTGACAATGGCTGGAGCCATGTCTGAAAGTTGCATGGTTAGCCCGATGCAATTTTCTTCGCAATGCGTATCTAAAACGCGAGATTCCACTTGGTATCCGTCAACATCGTACCAGCCGTCTGCTGTGGTAAGTGAAATGCGGAAAGCGTTTGCAAACACTTTAAGGAATAATTCGGGTGCTTGACCACATTCTAAGAGAGTCCCTTTGACGCTTTCGGCTTCATATACAAGCTTGACCTTGATTTGTCGGACCCCATCGTTCAAGTATAGTAGGCGAGACGATATGGCGAGTCCAAGTCGGGCAAATTCTGAATTGGCGGCTCGGTCTCCGGAGCGGGTCATGCCAAATAATGGATACGGAACCATGTCTTTGGTTTCGATTGCCTGGCTTGGTTTATAGACTGGAAGTTCGGATACAGTAGAAACGCCTTTTTCAGGAACGGCGAGGGTATAGATCTTTTCGACCTGAATATCATTTAATTCGGCGTTGTTTACGGATTCAAATTCAATTATTTCGCCATCTTCATTTGTTCCAGCGATGAACCTTGTTCCTTTTGGAAGTTTGTGCTTAAAACCTTCCAGCTCGATGGGGAAAATGACATGGGCGTGGTCGCCATGGGCCTTGTTGGGGCGCTCTCCTAGTATTGTGCGAAAATAAAAATCAATTCGCTGGCTAGGTAAGTCATTTAATCGTTCTTGAATTCGATTTAGAAGTTTGGCAAAAACGGTATAGAGGGCTGCCGCAGGTTCCGTGTTGCCGTCGGAATCAGATTCGATTGCTTTTGCAAGCTTTGGTATGTCGTTTTCGTTGATGACAAGTGGGCAATCGTGCTGTTTTTCGTATTTGCAAATTTCTTCGAGCAATTGTTGCAGAGTCATGTTGTTGACAGCGACAAAAGCCTTCGCAAGTTCCTTGAATTTGCGAGCCTGTTGGCTTAAACCTTCGCTGACAAAAATACGATTTTCCACAATAATTCCTTAGATGCTTATATCTGTACCTTCGTTTATGTAGAAGGGGTATACTAAATTGCGACGGCTGTTAGTTGCGATGACTTTATAGTCGACAATAATTTGCAATATGTCGTTCACATCGTCCATTTTATAGTCGGTGTTTTCTACGGTAACTCTTGGTTCAAAATTGTCGATGGCGTTCCTTATTTCTTCGTCGAGTTGCACGATAGTGCTTTCTTCGTAGTTGCGAAAGCAATAATCGCGGAGTCTGCAGCCATAGTCGGGGCGCATTAGGCGTTCGCCGGGGTATGTTCCGAGTAAAATGCGCAGACTTTCGTCAACATCTTCTTCGGCTTCAGACATGGCGATTGCTCCATTCTCGAACTTTAGCGGAAATTTCCATCCGCGACCAAGAAACGTCAGCGAGCTCACTTAGCCTCCTATTTGCACCGTGGGGCATCCCAGGGCGATTGTGCCGCCGTGCGCGGTAGAATCGCCCATGCGTGCGGCCGGCTTTTTATTGATCATGACCGTTGCAGAACCTTTGATGATCGTATCGGGTGGCCCCACGCATACGCAGTTGTCACCCATGACAGCTGCGGGCATGCCCCCGATCAGGACCGTAGGGACACCAGGACCGACAACCGGTCCACCTACATGGGGAACGGGGGGCGTTCCAGGTGTTTGCATGGGGCATGTATGCATATCTGTAATTCTTGCTGCTGGAGGCATTTGCGTTCCTTAGTTAATCATGACCATAGCGCCTTTGACCGTTGTCTGTCCCGAGGCTGAAATTTCTGCTGTTGCAGTACCTTGCGCTTTCAGGCCGACTTTCGCCTTAAATTCAACATTCAACCCTTCCGCCTTTAAATCGGCGGCAGATTTAAACATGATGCCGCCTTTGGCGTCGACATTGAATTTTCCTTTAGTGTTTACGACAATGTCCTTTGTCGCTTCAAGCTTGATTCCGCTATCGGACATCTCGACTTTGTTTCCACTGGGGTCTTCGAACGTAATTTTTTTGCCGTCGTCGTCCATGACGATTTTTCTGTTTCCAGGGGTTGTGACGGTAATCGATTTCTTTTCTTCGTCGAAGGTGACGCTCATTTTTTCGCGGGTAAGCAACTGTTTGGTGTTGTTCTTTTGCTCTAATTTTTGTGGAACCTGTCGCTGAGAACTATAGAGACTTCCGAGAATTACAGGGCTAGAAGGGTCTCCGTTGAAAAATCCAAGGATGACTTCATCGTTGACTTCTGGGAAAAATAGTCCGCCAACGCCGTTAGATGCGTAGGGGGTGCCAAGGCGAGCCCATACGCCTTCTTGTTCGTTTTGCATTACCGGAATTTTGACCTTGACGCGGTTTAAATTATCAGGATCATCGTGTATTTGCAATACGATGCCTGTCAAAAGTCCTGTGATTCCGCAGTTGTAGCCCGATGCGACCGGGGCCATGGTGTTGAACTTTTCGACAAACCATTCTTTTTTCATCCCGAAAGAAAGTGTCGTTGTCCAGGAGCCGATTTCCATGTGGTGGTGGATTCCCGATATGAGGGCGTTCCCGTTAAATCGCGCTCCCAAGTAATCCAGTTTCATCATTTTGCCCAAATGAGCCTTCAAATTGCCGATGCATGTGGCATGCCCGCTAATGCGTGAAAGTTCGTTTTTCATTTGTTCGGCTTTTGCCCAGGTGTCTAAAATTCCTTTATCGACTTGAGAATTTATTTGCAGTATCTGGTTTGGGATTGAAAGTGCCTTAGCAAGATCGTCTGAACTCAGGTTACCTTGAGTTTGAACAGACTGTGCGCCTTGTTTACTTGATATAATTTCTTGCTTCGTCACATCCCAAGCTCGTGCTTCAACATTTTTTACTTGATGTTCCGAATTGACGGAGGCGTTGAATTCGATGATATCAGTTCCCCAAGTAAGTGAAAGTTCCGAGTTGCCCTTGGAACTGATGGGTTCTATCGACATTCCATCTTGATCAGCCAAAAGCCAACATGCGTTTGCTTCGGCGCGTGTCATGATAAAATCCCAGTCGGTGCAATAGTATTGCATCAGTTCTTTATGGGGGCCACCCCCTATAGAAGAATTGATTCCGTATTTCGAGGCTAAAGCTCCGATGATATCGTCATCGCTTTTGTCTTGATAATTCGCGTTGTGTCGTGATTCCGTGAGAGCAATGGCTTTGTGGCGGCACTCAATTTTTGTGCAACTGGTTCCATCTTTTAAGACAGAAATTCCAAGGCGAGTGATTACGCCTTTAAAGACGGAATCGAGGTCTGTGGAATAACCAGCCTTGATTTCCACCTCAGTGCCGGGTTTTAGCTGGTCTCCTTCACATAGCTCGAATTTGCCTGTAGGCATGTCGCCATCGGCAATCGTGATAGTCGCTTTTGGGATACTGTTGATGCGGTAATCTACGTCGGCGGAGATAATCTGCGCGGTTGACGCCAACGCCTTGCCTTTGCAAAAAAGTACGCATTCAACAACGCCACCAGTATTTTTTAGGGGTGATTCTGGCATGGTTAATCCCTGATAGGCGGAAATTCCAACATGGTTCCCGGTTTAAGTTGCCTGAAATTCGTGAGCCCGTTGATTTTTGCAACCTGGAGATAATACGAAGGATCGTTGTAAACGCGTTCGCACATCAGCGGCAACGTGTCCCCTGCCTTGACTTCTACAAGGTGTGTCAAGTCGGGAGATTTTTTTTTTGATGAATTTTTTGAACTTTCTTGATAGAAAGTTTTTGTTCCAAGGGTGACTTCTGCACGAACGGGGGCTCCCTTCATGTTGAACAAGGTGTACCTGATATCAAATTTGTGTATACGGACTGTGTAAGTGTTGTCTCCCCAGAATACTTTTACGACTGGTGGTTGGTGTGAATCGTCGTGAAAGTCGTAAACGACTTTTTTTAGCTTGTCAATCATCTGCTTTATGGTTGAACAGCCTTTGGGCCATTCTGTTTTGGGAATGGCTCCAGTTGTATCAAAAAGTAGCTTTGGAATTGAAATTGCGGTGGCTTCGTATTGGTTGAAATTTGTGAAATTTCCTTTTTCTTTGGAAATGTAGTGGATTGCTGATGAAATGCTTAAATCATTTGGATTAAGCATGACCGTAAAAGGCTCTCTGTCGCTAATGGGCGACAGTTTTCCATCGTGTTCGCGAAACGCTTTAAAGGTCATTTTGTTTAGGCCGTCCATCACTACCTTTCCTGATTATGGCATACGGAATCTTCGATTAAGCGCTTGCATTCTCTCAAGACGCTTTCTTTGACGGACTCTGCCGATTCATGGCTGGTTTCGTCAGGTTCGATTTTTACGTTGATGCAAAGGTTCTTGATTTCTAGTGACATGTCAAAGAGTCCTTTTGACGTTCCAGTATTTCAGCGATAAGGTTTCTATCATGACTTCGCCTTTCATGGCGTTTAGCGCACTGTATGACCATTTGACGGGATACGCTCCGTCAAAAATCCAAGTTGTCACGGGTTCGTTTTTTTCGTTCAGTAAGCTTACTTCGATAGTCTGTGGTGTTACCTTGAATGCGTTCGTCATGGAATTCATGCTGCTGATACACCATCTAAAAAATGGGTCGCTTTGGGTAAGCACAGCCCGCTTTAGGACTAAATCGGCAAACTTTACCTTTGTGGGTAAATTGTAAACAGTCGAATTGTCGCCCCCGCTGATAACCTCCTTTGTTTCAAAAGAGGTTTCCAAGCCAGAAACTTCGCTAAAAGCGATCTCTGAATTGCCCACTTTTACAGAAAAGTGGAATACAACGGGAAACGGCCATTCGACTGTATCGGGCATGCTAGTCCTTAGCTATTGGTAATTTCCATGCCTTCGTGAACGATTTCAATGCTTTCGACAGCGACTTCGTTGCCTTCGGCCTTGAGTTCGTATCCCGAAATCTTGGTTGGCCAGGCGTTCTTGAGAGTCCACGTCATTGCCGGAGCGTTTGTTTCGTCCAGCAGGCTAATCGTGATGTTGATTCTCGCGATTGTGTTCTGCTTGATCTGCTTGAACCAATCAAAGAACTTGTTGTCGCCCTTGAAGATGCCCTTCTTCATCGTAACATTGCTGTACTTGATGAGGCCGGGCATCTTGATGACGGAATAAACCGGGCTGTTGCCGACACGGTACTTGATTTCTTCGGATTGTGCGTCCAGGCCGGTGACTTCCTGGAAGGACATTTCTTGATCGCCCCACTTTACCTGAAAGTGGAATTTGGGCATGGGCCAAATGTTTGCGGATTGGGTAGAACCATCTTCTGCCATTTTAATTACCTCCTATCGATTAGGACTTCTGCTGTTGCTGTTGGAAAGTGAGTTCAATGAATTCTGCTGGGCGGATCAGGGCGACCTTAATGGTGATGCGCAAGATACCTTCGAGAATGTCTTCGGGAGTCATGGTTTCGCCGAGGCCAACGTACACTTCGAATGCGTCTGTAGGGCTAGAGCCTGCGAGACCGCCGCGCTTCCAAATTCCTGTCAAGAAGTTGCTGATCATGCCTTTCATGGTCACCCATGTATTGGCGGTGTTCGGTTCGAAAACGAATGCCTTCGAAGCAAGCTTGATCGATTCTTCGAGCATAATCATGGTGCGGCGAACGTTGACATAGCGCCAGTCGAGGCTGTTTCCGTCGAGCGTGCGTGCGCCCCAGACCTTGTTGCCGTCGCCCACAAAAGTGCGGATGGCGTTGACGGCCTTACCGTTGATAGGAACGTTTAAGTCTTCTTGTTCTTCGTTGGTGAGGTTGATGGCCGGAGTGATAACTCCGTTGACGCCTACGTTTGCCGGGGCTTTCCATACGCCGATAGCATTATCGACCATGGTGTAAATACCTGCAATGGCACCTGCAGGGGGCATCAGGTTCAGCTGTTCACGAACCAGATTCATGATGGTTGCGTAGTTCGGACAAATCACCGAAAGGGTGCGGTGAATCGTTTGCACCAGGGCATCGTCCTTTACGTCGGCTGCGGCCATCTTGTCGATTTCGGCCTTAATCTGCTCTGCCTTGGTGGCGGGTTCTGCCGGAACGGCGTCGGTAAGCATCTTTGTAAGAACGTCGATATTTTCAACATTTGCGAAGGTCACTTCGTTCGACTGCACGACGCTCGTATTGAGCCACGGATAATAAACGGCACCGTAGTTTAGGAAAGAGGTCACCTTTTCGCGGAAATCAGAAATGCATTCGCGCGGTTCTTTGTAGCCGTCAAACACATCGAGAATGGCGAAACGGTTCTGCATTTTGGCGCAGTGGGCGAGCATGGCGTTCTGTACATTGGCGCAAGCATCTGCCGATTCGAGCGACACTGCTTCGGGAATCACGACCAAGGTCGGTTCCTGTTCCTTTTCGAACGGAATGATTGCTTCGGTCAGTGCCTTTTCCGAAATTTCTTCGCCATAGGGGCCTACCGACATAATATAGCAGGAGGCACCGCCGTTCTGGTAGAACATGCGAATGGCGTCGAACAGGCGGAAGCGAACCTTAGGCGGGGTCACCTTGCCGCCTTCTTCCAGCGTGAAACGCATCAGGGCGCTTTCGCCGAATACAGCCCTGTATTCTGCAAAAGATGAAATTCGGAATGGCTTGTTGAATACGGATTGTCCCTTGTATTCGGCTTTTTCGGTGTAACCGATGAACATGGGGATAGCCGTAGCGACTTCCACTACAGAACTGGGGAAAGCGTTTTTCTCGACGAGATAGACGCCAGGGGTTTTATAGGATGCTGACATTGTTTCCTTTTTCTCCTATGGGGTTTATGTGTTAATAAAAGTCTCTGCGATTATTTCTTGCTTGCCGCCCTCAAGAATGGCCGAGGCAATTGATCTTGCGTCCATATTGGGAAGAAATTTGACAATCGCCTTGGTCGAGTTCTTTTCGCGTAGCTGAAAGCGCGGCGCGGCGCCGAAACTCAGTGGAATTTCTTGCGCCGATGTGAAAACTGTATTCCCGGAAGCATCCGTAAAAACGTCGAAATGGGCGCTTTCTTTGTAGTTTTTGATTCCTGTTATTTCTGGCTCGTTGAATTCGGAAAGCCCCGAAATGTTGTAACGCCATTTCATTTTTTTTGTGCTTAAAGACAAGGTGATTTTTGAATCAGGAGTGTCGCTTGATCTGCTGATTTCTATTCCGAACATCGGAGTAGGAAGTTGCATTTCTTTGGGAATAGAATCTTTATCGATGGTTTCCCATTGCAACGAATCTCCCTTAGCCTTTGCAAATGGAATGCTTTCTTTGGGAATGTCGCTGAACAATGTGGCGCTCCAAATGTCTTGCCGCGTCGGGGTCGCCCAAAAGACGAGGCTTATATCTTCGTCAAATGCTGTATCTTGCGCGATTAGGCAGAATCCCTCTGAGGTTTCGTTCATTAGGAATCCTTCACGCTTCATGATTTCTTTAGATGCGTTGTCTGGCAGAAACCTGAAATAGCTGCATTTGCCACCGAAGTACTCGTGGTGTACGAGAATATTTGCCCAGCCCCTGTAATTCATTAGAAGGCTCCCAAGGCGGCGCCTTCTGGAACATGGATGACGTACGGGCGGTAATAAGAGTAGCCACTGCCGAGTGCGACGGTACGTACCTTGTACAAGACTGATGGCACGTATTTGCATCCGACGAGACTCCATAAATTGCTCATTTCCTGAAAATTCAGGTTTTCGATATCGATGATTAGCTTTTCTAGACCCGTGGCGAGATCAGGAAAAGAGGTACGATCGAAAACGCTGTGGTCCTGAAAGAAACCGACTGCTTTAGAGAGGTATCTTAGGGATTCTTCGTAATGGCTAGCCTTAAAATTAGCTGCAAGAACTACATGTAGATTCAGAAAGATGGGCTTCGAATGTACTATGTTTCGAAATCCATCGTAGTCCGGTTTTGAATTGGTGCTCGTCATATAATCTTTTTCGACGTTGACTAAAAATAGGACCAGCTTATTTGTTGCATGCTCTGGTTCGCGTCCATCGTTGTCCATAATCTTTGATACAACGACCAAATTTTCTTGTGTGGAGTTTTTTCTGCATAAATACTGATTTAGTTGTGTTGCCAAAAAATGTAGGGACGCGTTTATCATTAACCTTCTCGTTTGTTGACGGAAATCTAACTAATTTGTGACAAATTAATGATTTAAATTGTTTACTTTAAGTGTAATACTTTATTTGCAAATAGTGAAATAAACTAAAATTTTGTGAATGAATTAATTTCTTTATGTTGTTTAAAATTGTATATGACATGTAGTTACGTATCTTGTTTTTGAAATACTGAATGGGGAGAAATTTTCTTTATTATATGTGAGTAAATTTTTGTTTACTTTGACTTGTGAGTACTTAAATATAATTTATTAATTTGTGTTTAATTGCTTTAGTTTATATGCATTACTTTGTATTATATAGTGTTATTTTGTATGCAATTGGTGTGATTGCGCCGTGAGAACCGGCCTTTTCAATGAATTTTTGAAAAAAATGGCCTAATTTTGCATTTAAAGGCGTTTTTGGGCGGTTGACAGCTATCTTTTTTTTATTTAATTTTGGCCCATCATAAATGCCTGGATAGTTCAGTTGGATAGAACGGGTCCCTCCTAAGGATCAGACTCGCGTTCGAATCGCGATCCGGGTATTTTTTTATGTTATCCCCGCGTAGGCGGGGATCTTCGTTTTAAGTTGAATTTGTTATTTTACTTGTGTGAAAAAACTTTATATAGCCTTTATTGTTGTTTTTGCGGTTTTGTTGCTGCTCCCTTTTTCGGCACAGACATTTGCGGATATTCGTGGTGAAAAACGTTTTGTAAGCCTTGATATCTTCAAGGATGTGCTCTATACTCCCTTTGTTCGCGAATCTAGGATGTCTGCTGCTGCCACCAAGCTTAATGAAACGTGGTTTGCCGCCCGTGAATCCATGGCGGGTGGTGGCGAGGTGGGCGAAGCCCTGGAACCGGTGGTCGGGGCTCTTTCTGACTTGGAATCAGTGGTGCTTTCGGTGAACAGCTATGCGGAGTTGGACTCTGCCGAAGCTGACTACAAGTTGCTGAAACGAGCTGATACCTTGCTTGCTACCTTGGAAGATGAGCCCGAAAACTTCAAGTCGGTGGACTCCACGCTTAAGGCGGTTGTGGCCGAATTCGGGCATTTTTCGCTGTGGCGCGCTTTCTGGGGTGTCAAGTATTACGGTGTGTGGACAAGTCGCTACCTGCGCGCCTTCGAAAAAAAGGTGGAAGACGAGAATGTGCTGGTGCTGAAGTTTAGACCCCAGTATCAGTTGGCCGTGTGGAACCTTTTTAACGAACCGGGCGAAAAGGTGGTGCTGGGCTCGGGCGAAGGTCGTTGGCTGTTTTACAGGCAAGATGTTGAATTCCTGGTGCAGCCGTCGCCGCTGGATGTGCGCAGTGCAAAGCTTGATAACCCGATTCAGGCAATCCTTAAGTTCCGTGACCAGCTTAAGGCGAAAGGCGTGGAACTCCTTGTGGTTGTGACTCCTGGCAAGCCTAGCATTTATCCGGAACGTTTGACGGGCGGTTCGGGCGATAAGCCGCTTGCCTCGCATGGCAAGGCGATTCTTGATTCGCTGACAAAGCTCGGGCTGAATACGGTGGATCTTTACACGCCGCTCCTTGCTGCCAAAAAAGATGATTCTAGCAGCGGCGCCCTTTATCTGAATGATGATACCCACTGGACTCCGCGTGGTGCGGAACTTGCGGCCGCGGTGATAGCCCAAAAGGTGAACTCCATGGTGGAGTCGGGCGTAATCGATATTGGCGAGGCCTCCGTGAATTATGGGGTGAGCGATTCCCTTGCAGACCGTATGGGCGACATCGGTGAAATGAGTGGGCTCAATAAGCACAGCGTGTTCAAGGCGCAGCAGGTGACTGGCCACGTGGTTTCGCCCTTTAAGGATGATTTCCGCAAGGCAAGAATCTTGATTCTGGGCGATAGCTTTAGCCGCATTTACCAGACGGATGCTCCGGTGAATGCGGGCTGGATTGCTCATTTTGCAAAGAACATGAACCGTCCGGTGGCATCTATTGTCAGCGATGGTGGTGCCTCTACGTTGGTGCGTGAAAAGCTGGCCCGCAAGGCCGGTGTGCTTAAAGGCAAAAAGCTGCTGATTTGGGAATTTGTGGAACGCGACCTGCGCTTCGGGGCAGAAGGCTGGAAAACGGTTGACTTTTAAGGAATTTTGATATGGCTAGACATGGAACACCGACGCCGGGACAGGCGATTCTCGAAGGCATTGAATGGCTCAAGATGGACAAGGCTGAATTTGCCCGTCGCCTTGGAGTAACGAAGGAAACGCTGGATGGCTTGATTGCGGGGACTGAGGAAATGACCCGCGAACACGCTGAAGCTCTGGAGTCCGTGACAGGTAGCCCCGCCGCCTACTGGCGCATGCTTGCCTCCAAGGCTAAAAAGTGTGTAGTGTGAAATGTGTAATGTGAAATGACTGGTAACTAAAGAGTTTTGAAAATGAATATTATTGACGCCGTTTCTTGTATGTGCGACCTTGCCAAGGGCGAGGCTGAACAGTTCGACATTATTGCATCTAATTCCCATTCCGAAGGCTTGTCCGTATTCCAGGGGCAGGTGCAGAATACTGAAATTTCGGATTCCGTCGGGCTAGGCATTCGCGTGATTAAGGATGGTCGTCCGGGTTATGCCCATACGGAACGCCTGACCAAAGAAGCGATTGCGCAGACGATTAAGGATGCGCTTTGCCATACCCAGTGGACCGAGGCTGTAGATATTACTCTTCCGACTGCTGCAAAAATTCCTGATGATAATCCCAATTACAATCCGGACCTTGAAAAGCTGACTCTTGCGGATGTCAAGGATTTTTGCATTGAACTTGAAAAGCAGACGTTTGCCCGTTCCAAGGAAATCGTGAATATTCCGTACTTGGGTGCGGATCTGAACAGCGATTTTTCTATTGTGGCAAACCACACTGGCCTTCTCTATACTGACAAGGGAAATTCCGTGTCGGTGGGCGCGGGCGCTGTGGCTGCACGAGATGGCGTCACGAAGCTGGGCAACTTTGTCAAGAGCAGTCGCGATTGGGCCGAGATTTCCATGGACGAAATCGCCACCATGGCGGCAACCTACGCGACTGAACTTTTCGGTGCGAAAAAGATTGAAGGCGGCAAGATTCCCGTAGTCTTCTCGGAACGTGTTTCGGGCAGGATCATGGGCATGTATGCATCTCCTTTCATTGCCGAATCCATGCAGAAGGGGACTTCGCGCCTTGCTGGAAAGTTGGGTACCAAGATCGCCTCCGACAAGTTTTCGCTCCTGAGTGATCCGCTGGGTGAAAACTTTAGTCACAAGATGTATTTCGATTCCGAAGGCTCCCTTACTCGCAGAGTCGATGTGGTGAAAAACGGAATCTTTAACGAGGCACTCTACAATTTGGAAACTGCTGCAAAAGACGGCTGCAAGACAACGGGCAACGGTGCTCGTGGCTTTGGCTCCAAGATGTCTACGGCTTTCTGGAATATGTACGTGCCTGCTGGTGAGCTTGCTACTGCCGATTTGCTGAAGCTGTTCCCCAAGTGCCTTTTGGTGGTGCGGCTCGAAGGCGGTTCCGGTTGTAGCTCCGTTTCGGGCGAACTCAGTCTTGGCGCTCACGGATTCTGGTGTGAAAACGGTGTCATCCAGCATCCGGTCGATGGCGTGACCTTGAGCGGCAATTTCTTTGATATTATCCAGAATGTTGTCGGTGTGGGCAACGAATACCTTGATCCGTTCTCTAGCGTCAAGGTACCTGCGCTAGCCGTCAGTGAACTTGCGGTCAGCTGTTAAAAAAGTCCCCGTTCGGGGACTTTTGTCTTAAGAATGGATTGCTTCGTCGTTGCTCTCCTCGCAATGACGATTTTTCTTTTGACAATATATTAACACAATCAGCCAAATGAGGCCGGTGAGGAACATGACGCTGCAGAGCGTCTGTCCGCGGCTCATGCCGAACAGGTCTACGCGGCCGAGGTGTGCATCGGGTTTGCGGAAAAATTCAATGAAGAATCTAAAGAGTCCGTAACCCATCAGGTACAGGCAAGGCATCTTGTCGCGCAGCAGGGGAATGCGTCTTAAGTTGTACAAGACTGCGAACAAGATAACGCCTTCGAAGAGCATCTCGTAAAGCTGGCTTGGGTGGTGCAGAATCGGCGCGGCAAGGGAACTGTCGTGGGCGAGTGGGAAATACATGCCGATTGGGCTTGTGGTGACTTCGCCAAAGAGTTCGCCGTTAATGAAGTTGCCCCAGCGGCCCCAGGTGTAGGCGAGCGGTGCCAGCATAAAGCAAAGGTTCAGTCCTTCCCAGACCTTCATCTTGTTGCGCTTGAGACCGATGTAGGTAAAGATGGTTCCGAGAATCATGCCGCCGTGGTAGCTCATGCCGGAGATTCCGGCAAAGTGGTAACCCAGGGCGTCGTGGGTCATGGGTAAAATGATTTCAGTGGGGTTTGCCAGGTAGTAACCCGGCTTGTAGAAGAACACGTAGCCGAGGCGTGCGCCCAGAATAATGCCCGCGATAATCCAGGTGAACAGGCTGTCGAACTGGTCCTTGGTGTAGCCCAGCTTTTCTTTCTTGTTCACGTGCATCAGCGTGAGGTAGCCTGTGACGAAGGCGAAAATGTACATGATGCCGTACCAGCGCACCGGGAAATTTCCCAGCGTAAAAGCGGTGCCGTCAAAATAAGTCGGAATCAGGTTCCACCAAGAGAGTTCCATGTTACTTTCCTTTTTTGGGTAAATTCTGGTGCGCCCAGTAGTTAAACAACATTCCGGCGACTTGGGTTGCCGGCTGCGAGCGCATGCCTTGCAAGTCGTGTACCTGCATGATCACAAGCACTACGGCCTTGCTCGGGTCTTCTTTGGACTGTGCAAAACCCATGAACCATTCATAGCGGCCATAAGGGTCTTTGCCGTCAAGGGATCCGGTCTTTCCGCCGATGTTTAACGCTTCGTAGTTCTTGCGGGCCATGTGGCGAGTCGAAATGTTCTTGCGGGCGGTGCCGTGAGTTACGGTGCGGATCATCGCTTCGCGGAGTCCGTAGTAGGTGTTGTCGCTGAACTTGCCGACTTCAAGTGCGATGCGGCTCTTGGGGGCATAACCGTCCAGGTTAGATGCCCAGGGAATTTCCAGCGGCTTTTTCATGAGAATGGCGCGGACCTGTGCGGCGGCCAGGAGCGGCGTCAGTGTTGTTGCGTCTGTAAAGCCGCTGCTCACTTCGGCAAGGCCGTAGCCGGTATCGGGCGGTGCATAGTTGGAACGCGGAGGGAGTGCTCCCGGGAAGTTGGTATTGTAGCCGAGTTTCTTGGCGGCGCTCCGCAGACGTTCTGCACCCACGTTCATGCCGACAATAGCCATGGGCGGGTTTGCGGACCTGGCGTAGGCGTCTTGCAGTTCGATAAAGGGACCCTTGTAGCCTTCCTTGACGCGCAGCTGGCTCTTGTAAAGGTGAATGCTGGAACCGATCATCGGAATTTGCGAGGTGAGCGAGTAGCGGTTCGATTCCATGGCCGCCGAAATGGTGACGGTCTTAGCAAGCGATGCTGCCGGGAAGGTGTTCTTGATGAAGTAGTCGGGCTTTTCTTGCACGTGGTTGTTGCGGCGTTCGCCCCAGGCAATGATTTCGTTGCTCTTGGGTTCCACCATCAAGATGACTGCGTATTCCGGGCGGAATCGGCGCAGCAGGTTGTCGATCTTTTCTGCCAGGAACACATCTTTTTGGGCCTTGATGTGGGCGCTGTCGATAACGTCAACTTCGGAGGGCGTTTCGGGTACTACGGCGGCGGCAACGGTTGCCTGGGTGTTTACCAGGTCTTCGGAATCGGCCTTCGGAAAGAGTACGTCTTCGCGAATCACGTTAGCCGAAGCTTGCTCGTCGGTGTTTTGTTCTGTGGTGCTTGCGGTAGTTTCTTCAGCGATTTCTTCTTCGGCCGGATTTGCCTGTTCTTTTTCGCTAAAAACGCAGGTTCCTATCAGGGCGCATAGGCCCATGAAAACGGAGAAAACAATAATCCTGTTGCGAATCCTAACGGCGTAGGGGAGTCTTTTTTTCGGAAGATAGTTATTATAGTCCATCTTAAAGGTGCTTATAAACTTTGCTTAAAAATCGTCTTGCGGTAGTACTGTAGTTCGGCAATGCTTTCGCGGATATCGTCCAAAGCCTGGTGCTTTTCCATCTTTTGGAATTCCGGCAGGGTGGGGTACCAGCGGAAGGTCAATTCCTTGATCGAACTCACGTCGATGTTCCTGTAGTTGAGCCATCCCGTAATCTGCGGCATGTACTTGTACAGAAAGCGCCTGTCCTGGGTAATGGAGTTGCCGCACAGCACGTTTCCGCGTTCAATAGTAAAGGGCTTGATAAAGTCCAGGGTCATCTTGTCGGCGTCAGCCATGGAGAGTGTCGACTTGCGGCAGCGTTCCACCAATCCGCTTTGGGTGTGGTGTCGCTTGTTCCAGTCGTCCATGCCCTCGAACACGTTTTCGGTCTGGTGGATTGCCAAAACGGGGCCTTCGGCCAAAATGTTCAGATTTGCATCCGTAACAATCGTTGCAATTTCAAGAATAACGTCCCTTTCCGGTTCCAACCCGGACATTTCCAGGTCCATCCAGACAAGGTTCGGTGCGCTTTTGATTTTAGCCATAACGCGGTCAATTTAGAAAATTTTATTTTTTAATGCATGGAGTCCCTGTATAAATTGTTGCGGATGGCGGTTTCGCCTGGTTGTGCCCCGCAGATATTCGATTGTAAATTGAGTGAATCGGAGTGGGATAAACTTCATTCGTTATGTTTGAATCATTTGGTAGTGGCGGTTGCCTATCGCGCAATCTGTCGGTTGCCCAAAGAACAGCGCCCGCCTATGGGGCTTCTTTTTCAGTGGGCTAGCGAAGCAGAAACGGTCAAGGGGCATAACCAACTTTTAAATGCCGAGGCGGCGAGGCTCACGGAACTGTTCTCTGCAAAAGGGCGTAAGTCGGCTGTCTTGAAAGGTGCTGCCAATGCGAGATTGTACCCGGATCCGTTTATGCGGCATGCGGGTGATATTGACTTGTGGGTTGAAGGCGGTAAAAAGAGCGTTACGGACCTTGTGCGAGAGATGGATTTCGAGCTCGATGAGAAAGAGCAATCTTCTCACCATATCCATTTGCTAAATGCGGCCAAGGTTGCGGTCGAAATTCATTACAAGCCCTCTTCGGGCCCCTTGAATCCCTTTGCAAACGCGCGTTTGCAACGTTATCTGGAACGTGAAATTTTGAATACGGAGCGTGTGCCCGAAGGTTTCTCGGTTCCGTCCATTAAGTTTGCCCTTGTGATGCAAATGTCGCATCTTCAAAGGCATTTTATCGGTGGGGGAATTGGGCTGAAGCAGTTTGTGGATTACTTTATCTTGCTTCAGCATTCTACTGCCGAAGACCGCCGTGAAGTGGCGTCAAGGCTTTCGCGGTTTGGGCTAAAGCACATGAGCGGTGCCATCATGTGGATTCTCGGCGAAGTACTTGGGCTTGAACCGGACAAGATGCTGGTAGCTCCCGATGCGAAACTTGGAAAAAAGATGCTGGCCATGGTTTACGAGGGAGGCAATTTCGGTTACACCCTGGTAGATGTCAAAGGTGAAAGGTGCATGAATTTTATAGTGCGTTGGCTGTTAAATCGCTGGAAAACAATCCGTTTGACGCCTTTTTCACCGACAGAAGTTTTTTGGCATGAGGTGGATTACTGGAAGACCTTTGCTAAAATGATTCCCTATCGTATCAAGCATCGTCGGTTGTCTATTTGGGAATTGTACCACTAGATTTCTGTTTTTTTACGTAAGTGAAACTGTTGTAATATTGTTGTAAGTAAATAATATCAAATTTCTAAAAATTGAGGACAAAATACTCCCGAAGCAGTTCGCATTTTTTCTATATTTGCCGCCATTATGGAAGAAGTCGTAATCACTGGTATGGGGTGCGTTTCCGCCCTCGGCAATACGCCGGAACTCCTTTGGAACAACCTGCTGGAAGGTAAATCCGGACTCGCAACGATCGAACGCTTCGATGTGACCAACTATCCGATCAAGATAGCTGCCGCCGTCAAGGAATTCGATGGTTCCGAATATATTAGCCCGCGCGATTCGTCCCGTCTGTCCAGGTGCATCCAGTACGCTGTGTATGCCTCTTTCCAGGCTCTTAAGAACGCCGGTATTTCCCCCGAAAACGAAGATCCGACCCGCTCTGGCGTGATTATCGGTTCCGGTATCGGCGGTATGCAGATTTATAGCGACTCCGTGGTGGCCCTTGCAAACCGTGGCCCGAGCCGCGTGTCTCCGTTCTTCATTCCGATGTCTATCGTGAATATGCCCGCTGGCGAAGTTTCCAACCGTACCGGCTGGATGGGCCCCTGCTACGCAGTGGTCTCTGCCTGCGCAACCTCTAACCACTCTATCGCCGCTGCCTACGACCAGATCCGTCTCGGCCGCGCCGACATCATGCTCGCCGGTGGTACCGACGAAACCGTGAACAATGTTGCCCTTGCTGGCTTTACCTCCATGAAGGCCTTGAGCAAGCGCAACGACGATCCGACGACCGCTTCTCGTCCGTTCGATAAGGACCGCGACGGCTTCGTGATTGGTGAAGGTTCTGGTATCCTCGTGCTCGAAAGCCTTTCTCACGCCAAGAAGCGTGGTGCAAACATCCTCGCCCGTATCGCCGGTATCGGCATGAGCGCAGATGCTCACCACATGTCCGCTCCGCGTGAAGACGGTGAAGGCGTTCGCCTCGCTATCGAAATGGCTCTCCGCGAAGCCGGTATTTCTCCGAAGGATGTGGGCTACGTGAATACTCACGGTACTTCGACCCCGCTCGGCGACGTTGCTGAATGCTCCGCCCTCGAAAAGGTCTTTGCCGGTGCTACCGACAACCTCAAGGTGAACTCCTCCAAGTGCATGATCGGCCACGCTCTCGGTGCAGCCGGTGCTCTCGAAGCCATCATCACCGTGAAGTCCTTGCAGAATCAGATGATTCACGCGACCACGAACGTGTTCAATCAGGATGAACGCATCCACCTCGATGTGTGTGCCAACAAGAACACGAGCCACTCGTTCAACTACGCCATGTCCGACAGCTTCGGCTTCGGTGGCCAGAACAGCGTGCTCCTCCTCGGCCGCAACTAATCGCATCACACACTACACATTTGAAAGTTCCTGGAGTTCTTTCTCCGGGGACTTTTTATTTAGTAGGAAGTAGACGGTAGACAGTAAATATTTGCTTGTTTTTTCTTCCTACTTCCTACTTCCTCCTTTCTACTATTTTTATCTTTTCGCCCGTGAATTTTTTGAGGTCTTTTACAATCTCTGTCGTGTTGCTGGTTTTTGCAGGGGTGTCCTTGCATGCAGCTCCCTACGACCCGCCGACATGGCGCGATTCCACATGGGATTACCGCAGCGAAGACCCCGGCGATACAACGCAGTTGTCTGTTGCCAAGGGTGTGGGCGTTGCCTCTACGGTATTGATTGCTTATGGGGCTGCCTATTGGCTCGTATTCAAGAAGGGCTGGTGGGACGAAGAAGGGAGTCATTTCCACTTTGAAAACGATTTTGATTATGCCTTGAACCTGGATAAGTTCGGCCATTTTGCGTCGGGTGTGATGATGGGCGAGAGCTTTTACGAAGGTTATCGCTGGGCGGGCATTTCTGAGTTCAAGTCGTACCTGTTTGCAGGACTTTCTGCATTTGCAACGCACGTGGCGATTGATGTGAAGGACGGTTTTTCGCCGGAGTGGGGCTTCAGTGTTTTTGATGTTCTTTCGGGAACCTTGGGTGGCTTTTTACCGATGGCGGAACGCTACATCCCTGTGTTCAAGTACGTGGACCTGAAGTGGAGCTACTGGATCAATACAAAAGCTTATTATAGACAAAGTAATACTGGCGTTTTTACGGATGATTACTGCAACCAAACGTTCTGGGCATCCTTCAAGATTTACCGTCTGTTGCCCAAGGCGGTGCGCCAGTATTACCCGAGTTGGCTTGCCTTGGCGGCAGGCTTAAGCATTGACGAAGGCGTGTTCTTGCACGATAAAAACGTGAAGCCGCATCGCGAAGTCTACATTGCGCTGGACTATGACTTGGAAGCGTTCCGTCCGCAGAGTCGCATGGCCCGCACTCTCATCAAGTACCTGAATTACTTTAAGCTACCGGCCCCGACTGTACAAGTTTATCCCGAATTCCATTGGTATTTGCTGTACCCAATTAAATTCTGAGTTTAGAGTTCAGATTTCAGAATTAAATCGCCTTATTAAAATTCTGAATTCCGAAATCCGAAATCCGAATTAGCTATATTTGTGCCGTATGTTTACGGGTATTATTCAATCTACCGGTGAAATCGTTTCTATCGAAAGTAGGGGCGATGCGCTTACTATGCGCCTTAAGTCACCGGGCTTTTTTAAGAATTGTAAGTTGGGCGACAGTGTCGCTAACGATGGTGTGTGTCTTTCCATTGAATCTTGTACCGATGATGATGCCACTTTTTGTCTGATGCACCAGACGGTGGAAAATACGGGCTTTAAGCAGGCCGCTGTCGGTAAACTTGTGAATTTGGAACTTCCGTGTCGTGCAGACAGCTTTATGGGCGGTCACTTTGTGATGGGCCATGTGGACTGCATTACCGAAGTGATCAAGGTGACTCCACGCGAAACGGGCGTAGAAGTGGACCTGAAGCTTCCTGCTGATTTACGTCGCTATGTGATTCGCCGTGGCTCTATTTCGTTGAACGGAATCAGCCTCACGGTCGCTGAAAAGTTCGAAGACTCCATTCGCGTGTGCATTATCCCTGAAACCTTGGCCCGTACGAACCTGCGCAACTGGGTTCCGGGAACTATCGTGAATGTGGAAGTCGACATGCTCGGCAAGTATATTGAAAATTATCTGAAGGAACGTGACCTTGCTTAATACGATTGAAGAGGCCATAGAAGATTTTAAGAACGGCAAGTTTTTGATTGTGGTCGATGACGAAGACCGCGAAAACGAAGGTGACTTTGTAATCGCCGCCGAAAAGATTACGCCTGAAAAAGTGAATTTCATGCTCCACGAAGGTCGTGGCGTGCTTTGCGCACCGCTGCCGATCCAGCGTTGTCATGAACTGAACCTCACGCGGCAGACGGCTGAAAATACCTCGATTCTAGGCACGCCGTTCACCATCATGGTCGATAAGATTGAAGGCTGCACCACGGGTGTATCCGCACATGACCGTGCTGCAACGATTCAGGCACTTGCTGACCCGAATTCCAAGCCCAGCGACTTTGGACGGCCGGGGCATATTTCGCCCTTGTACGCCCAGGAAGAGGGCGTACTCCGTCGCGCAGGCCATACCGAGGCTGCGGTGGATTTGGCTAAGCTCGCGGGCCTGCGCCCGGCGGCCGCCCTTATTGAAATCATGAACGAAGACGGTACGATGGCTCGCATGCCGCAGCTGCAGGAAGTCGCGAAGAAGTTTGGAATCAAGATTATTTCGATTCGCGACCTCATTGACTACCGCCTGAAGAACGAAAAGCTGGTGCAGCGTGTTGCCGCCCCGCATGTGTCGACCAAGTATGGTGACTTTACCGCCTACGCTTACAAGAGTAAGACCGACGGTGTTGAACATGTGGCTTGGGTCGCAGGCAACCCCGACTTCAGCAAGCCGGTGTACGTGCGCGTGCATAGCGAATGCCTTACCGGCGATATTTTCGGTAGCCTCCGCTGCGATTGCGGCGAACAGCTGGCCTCTGCCATGAAGTTCATTGGCGAGCATGGTGGCGTGTTCCTTTACATGCGCGGTCAGGAAGGCCGTGGAATCGGTCTTTGCAACAAGCTCCGTGCATACGAACTGCAAGAAAAGGGCATGGACACGGTCGAAGCGAACTTGCACCTTGGGTTCAAGTCGGACCTGCGCCAGTACGGCACGGGCGCCCAGATTTTGGCAGACTTGGGTGTGCGCGAAATGCGACTGCTCACGAACAACCCGAGCAAGATTTCCGGTATTACTGCTTACGGCCTTAAAATCGTGGAACGCGTGCCTATCGAAATCAAGCCCAACAAGGAAAACTTGTTCTACCTGCTCACGAAGCAGAAGAAGATGGGCCACCAGTTGCATGTCGACGGCTCGCTGCCCGAAGAAAATTTGAAAGAGGAAAAATAAATGGTGAACGAAATCAAGAATTCGCTGAATGGTGCGGGGCTCAAGGTGGCTATTGCCGTTGCCCGCTTTAACGAAGTCGTGACGGACAAGCTCCTGGAAGGAGCTGTGCGTCAGCTCGAACTTCTCGGTGTTGCCGACAAGGATATCACCGTCGTGCACGTGCCGGGCGCATTCGAGCTTCCGGGCGTGTGCCGTCGCCTTGCCGATTCCGGCAAGTACAGTGCCGTGATGGCGCTCGGTGCCGTAATCCGTGGCGAAACCAGCCACTACGATGTAGTGGTGAATGCTTCTACCGGCGGTATCGCAAATATCGCTGCCGAAGGCAAGCTCCCCGTAATTCTTGGAATCCTTACCACCGACACCGTGGACCAGGCTATGAACCGTGCAGGCCTCAAGGCCGGAAACCTCGGCTCCAGCTGGGCATCCACCGCCGTTGAAATGGCGAATTTGTACAAGGAAATTTAAGATGAGTTTCTAGTTCTGAGTTACTAGTTACTAGACATTTCAGTTTGTTTTCTCTAGTAACTAATAACTAGTAACTATGAACTTCGTTGAACTTTTAACTGAAGATTGACTATGAAAGTATCTTATAGACCGGCCCGTGTTTTTGCCATGCAGCTTTTGTATGCCATGGAAATTACCGGACAGACTGCAGGCGAGGCTCTCCCGGGAATCCTTGAATCCCAGCCTCTCCATGCCGAACAGAAAAAGTATGGAATGAAGTTGGTGGACCTCGTGCAGGCTCACCGTGAAGAACTCGACGAAAACATCAAGGCTGCTGCTGCCCACTGGGAACTTGACCGTATGGCAAGCCTTGACCGCATTGTGCTCCGCATTGCGATGGTCGAACTTTCGTACATTCCCGAAATCCCGATGAAGGTTGCTATTTCTGAAGCGGTGCAGATTGCCGCCAAGTACAGCACCGACAATTCGGATTCTTTTGTGAACGGCCTTTTGACTGGCTTTATGCGTAACCGTGGCATGGTTGTCACCGAACCCAAGGAAAAGTAAAATGCTCAAGGAAAAATGGATGAAACATATCTTCGCTGGCATTGCAGCATTTATTGCACTGATTGTGTACGTGCTGACGATGGCTCCGACGGTCAGCTTCTGGGATTGTGGTGAATTTGTCGCCTGTGCCAATACGCTCGGTATTCCGCATCCTCCTGGAACTCCGTTCTTCGTGTTCCTTGCCCGTGCAGTCATCGTGTTGCTCCCGTTCGTGGGTGAAATCGCAAAGCGCGTGAACTACATCTCGGTGGTGAGCTCTGCGGCAACTGTCTATGTGACGGCTTTGTTCGCTTGGGAACTCTTGGCAACCGTCCTCAAGACCGATGCCTTGGCCGAAAAGATTTCGGAAAAAGTTCGCACGGTGGTGCTTGCTACGTCTGCACTCGTGGCCGGCTTCCTTCTGACCTTCTCGGACACCTTCTGGTTCAACGCTGTCGAAGCCGAAGTTTACGGCATCGCCATGTTCATCTTGATGCTCGTATCTTACCTCGGCCTTGTTTGGTACAACAAGCGTAACGAAGCCTACAGCGACCGCATCCTGATCTTTATTTGCTACATCGCATTCCTCGGCGTGGGCGCTCACCTTTACACCATGCTCACGGTTCCGGCCGTGTTTGCCCTGTTGCTGGTGGCAGAACCCAAGAAAATTGTGGAACGCATTCCTATCTGGATTACGGGTACGCTCCTTTGCTCCGTGATTTACATGGTGTCTGCCTTTATCGAAATCTCGTTCATTTGCTTGATCGCTCTTTCGATTCTTTGCCTTGCAAAGCCGTTCAAGAGCAAGGGTGTGCAGCGCAGCATGCGTCTGTCCTTGGCTTTTGCCTTCTTCGCCCTCATCGGCTACAGTACGCATCTTTACATTCCGATTCGTTCGGAACTGAACCCGATTATCGACGAAAACGACCCCGAAATCAACATCCGCGACGAACAGGGTAACCTCCAGCTGGGTAACCTCTTCAAGGATGAAAACTGGGTTGCCTTCAACAACTTCATTGAACGTAAGCAGTACGGCTCCGAAAGCATGATCAGCCGTGCCTTCTACCGTCGTTCTCGCATTAGCCACCAGTTCCTTTCGTTCCCGCACATGGGTTACGGTGGATACCAGATGGCCCAGTACCTGCCTTACAAGGTGGGTGACGTGAACTATGCAAATGGTGTCTATACCTTTGACGCTTCCGACAACCAGCCGGTGGAACGTTTCGGTATCAAGTTCCCGACCCAGATGAGCTTCATGGGTGACGCTACGCTCCCGCAGTTCATGATGTTCCTGCTCTTTAACGGCCTCCTGGTCATGGTTTGCGTGTTCGTCTGGAAGCGTAACCGCAACATGGGCGTGTTTGTTTCTGTACTCTACGCTCTCTGCTCTCTCGGCCTGTTGTTCTACATCAACTTCGCCGACGGCACCCGCATGGAACAGCGCGATCACGACTACTGGGTGTCTATCATGAGCCGCAATGTGTCTGACCTGAACAGCCGCGGTATGGGCATTACGGCTTTGCCGGACCCGAACGAACTCATCGATATGCGCCAGAACATCGAGTACACCAAGATTCGTATGGAAACCTTGAAGGCCCGCGGTGCCAATGACGCTCGCCTGGCCGACCTCCAGCGTGAACTCGATGGCTATACCAATTCCGCTGTTTGGCAGAACTGGCAGAAAATTGAAAGTGGCTTTGCCCAGGTGGGTAGCCGCGCCCCGTTCCCCGATGCTGTACATCTGGAAGTCCGTGAACGTGACTACTTCTATACACCTGCCTTCATTTTCATGAGCATGATTTACGGTATCGGTGCCGGTATCCTGGTGTTCCTCGCGGCAACGTCTAGCTTTGCTGCCTTTGCAAATCCGGTTGCCGCTCTTCTGGTTGCCGTTTCCTTCTTGGTGCCCTGTGTTTCCAACTACAAGGAACATGACCGCTCTGGTCTCTGGGTTCCCTGGGATTACGCATACAACCTGTTGAACAGCTGCCGTCCCAACGCCATCCTCTTTACCAACGGTGATAACGATACCTTCCCGCTGTGGTTTGCACAGGAAGTCGCCGGCATCCGTAAGGACGTTCGCGTGGTGAACCTCTCGCTCGGTAATACCGACTGGTACATCAAGCAGATGCTCGACAACGAACCGATTCTCAAGCTCAGCTACGACAAGGCTGCCATTGACCGCGACATGGTTCTGGATAACAGCTCTGCCTCTAACCCGAACCATCAGGTTTCTACTTGGGTCAAGAATGCCCAGCGCCTGATGCCGCAGCTCAAGAACCGTATCGATGCCATGGAAGGCCAGCAGCTTTCTGCCGCTGACTCTGCCAAGCTTATGCAGTTCAAGGTGCATTACCAGGTGTGGGATGCCTTTACCGAATGGGCTGCTCGTACCCGTAGCGGCATGATGCTTACTCAGCATAAGCTGGTGATTGACCTAGCTCTCCAGAACATGGACAAGCCGATTGAAATTTCGACGACGGTCGGAACTTCCAACTTCATGGGTCTCGAAAAGTACATGGTGCAAGAAGGCATGGTCTACAATTTTGTGAAGGGTGACTTGAACCCCAAGCGCAATGCCTTTGATGCAAAGTACACGGCTGACCTCATTGATTCCGTGTTCAAGTTCCGTGGCCTCGGTGATGGCACCGCCTACATTAACGAAGAAACGCAGCGCCTTCTCTCGGGCTATGTGTCCTTGTACCTGCAGGTTTCTTTTGATGCCCGCGACCAGATTTCCAAGCTTCGCAACGAACATCCCTTTACTGCCGAAAAGAAGGCCCGTGTAGATAGCCTCGCTGCCTCCGCTTCTAAGTATCTGGAACTCGGCATGAAGCAGTTCCCCACGGAATGGCGTAACTACTGGGCTGCCGCATTCGTGTACGAAGCCGCCGGCCAAAAGGCCAAGGCCCAGGAAGTGCTGAACCGCGGTCTTGAGAATGTTCCTGCCTACGAAGAAGGTGGACGTGCTCGACTCCTGATGAGCGGTCGTCAGATTGAACAGATGTCTGACGAACCCCTGAAGGTTGAAGAAATCGCTCCGGCTGAACCTGCCGATTCCGCCGAAAAGGATTCTGCTAAAGAACCTGCTGTAGTCGCTGCTAAGTAATTTTTTGCCATAAGAGGATACGAATGGATTTGAGTCTTGTTATTCCGGTCAAGGAAGAAAGCGAGAATCTTCCCGAACTTTTTAAGGAAATTGTTGCGGCCATCGAGCCCACCGGTTTTACCTACGAAGTCATCGTGATTGACGACGGTAGCCGTGACAATACCTGGGAAGTGGTGGAGTCTTTATCCAAGGAGTATTCTTTTATCCGAGCATTCCGCTTCCAGTTTAACTGCGGTAAGGCGGCCGGTCTCGCTTTTGGTTTTTCCAAGGCTCGCGGCAAGTACGTGGCCACGTTGGATGGCGACTTGCAAGACGATCCGCTGGAAATTCCGAAGATGATCAAGATCCTGAATGACGGCTACGATCTGGTTTCTGGCTGGAAAATCCGTCGTCTGGATCCTTGGCACAAGACCTGGCCTTCCAAGCTTTTCAACTTGACGGTATCTATCGTTTGCGGTCAGCGCCTGCACGACTTTAACTGCGGTATCAAGGCTTACCGTAGTTCCGTGGTGCGCTTTATTCACCTGTACGGTGACTACCACCGCTTTATTCCCGTCATGGCCAAGTGGCAGGGCTTCCGCATTACCGAAATGCCGGTGGCTCACCGCGCCCGTGTCCACGGGGTTTCCAAGTACGGCGTATCCCGCTTGGTGTCCGGTTTCTTGGATCTGGTGTCCCTCATGTTCATGCGCAGCTTCTCCTCGAAGCCGCTCCATTTCTTTGGACTTTTGGGCCTTATCTTCATGCTGATTGGTTTTGGTATTTCGGGCTACTTCGGCTACGAATGGTTGCAGACAGGTGCACTCCATGTACGTCCGCTCCTGTTGGCCGGCGGATTCTCGCTGGTGATGGGTGTGCAGTTCATTTCTCTTGGACTTTTGGGCGAAATGATGAACGGAAGCAAAAAACAGAGCTATCCTGTGGCTGAAAGCATTCGTGAAATTGTAGATTTAAGTTAGGAGTTGATATGGCGTACCCGAAAAGCTTAGTGATTGTGCCTACATACAACGAGAAGGAAAACATCCTGCTCATTATGTCGGCGATTCTTGAACAGAACGAATGTCTTGAAATCTTGGTCGTAGATGATGGCAGCCCCGATGGCACGGGCGACATGGTCGAAGAAGAAACCAAGAAGAATCCCCGCGTACACCTGATCCGCCGCAAGGGCAAAATGGGCCTTGGCTCCGCTTACGTGACGGGTTTCAAGTGGGCGCTCGAACGCGATTACGAACGCGTGTTCGAAATGGACGCCGACTTTAGCCATGCTCCGACGGACTTGAACCGTTTCCTGGAAACCGCCGAAGAGGCAGACCTCGTTTTGGGCAGCCGCTATCAGGATCACCGCATTAGCGTGGTGAACTGGGACTTGCGCCGCTTGATTCTCAGTTATGGTGCAAATGTTTATACTCGAATTGTGACGGGGCTCCCGATTAGCGATGCCACGGGTGGCTTCAAGTGCTTCCGCCGCGAAGCGCTGCAGGCCTTGAATCTGGACAAGATGAAGAGTGACGGTTACTGCTTCCAGATCGAGACCACCTTCAAGATTTGGAAGAAGGGGCTGCGCGTCAAGGAAATTCCCATTATCTTTACGGACCGCACCCGTGGAACTTCCAAGATGAGCGGCGGCATTATATCTGAGGCTTTCTTCTTGGTGCTTAAACTGCGCCTGGGGCTTGCATGATAAAAATGTGTAATGTGGAATGTGTAATGACTAATTTCTCATCTCACACTTCACATTTCACACCTCACATTTCACATTGCGGCGTAGCCGCTCACATCCCACATTATCTATGTACTCTTGCTCCATTATCATCATCGCCTATAACTCTTGTGACTTTATCCCGGCATGCCTAAAGTCCGTGCGCGATGCGTGCAAGGGCATTGATTCTCAGATAATTGTTTTGGACAACGGTTCGAGCGAACCGATTCTTCCTGAAATTAAGGATTTTTTTCCCGAGGTCCTTTGGATTGATTCAAAGGAGAATCTTGGCTTTGGCAAGGGCTGTAATCTTGCCGAAAAGCAGGCCACAAAACCCTACCTGTTCTTTATCAACCCCGATACGCTTGTTTCGAGTGACTCGTTCACCAAGGTGCTCGACTTCATGGAAGAACATCCGGAATCGGGAACGGTGGGGTGCCGCATCTTGAACGAAGATGGTTCCATTCAGTGGGCTTGTCGTCGTTCTTTCCCGACCCCGATTTCTGCAATTTCCAAGACAATCGGTCTTGCGGCTTTGTTCCCGAAGAGCAAGTTGCTTGCCAGCTACAATATGACTTACGCCGACCCCGATGCGGTGACCGAAGTGGATGCCATTAGCGGATCTTTCTTCTGCATCAAGCGGGACCTGTACGAAAAGCTGAAGGGCTTTGACGAGGACTTCTTCATGTACGGCGAAGACCTTGACCTTTGCTTTAGAACAAAGGCGGCGGGGTGCAAGAATTACTATACGCCTTCCACGAATATTTTGCATTTTAAGGGCCAGAGCTGCCGTACGCGTCGCTGGGGGTCTTACGTGGACTTCTACAAGGCGATGATTCTTTATGTAAAAAAACACAAGGATCAATATTGGATTCCGATTTTCCTTGTGACCTTTGGCGTTGTTTTTGCGGCTTTCGTTGGAATGTTCTTTAGGCTCATTCCGAAGTTCTGGAAGATGTTCCTGGATTTGGGCGTTATTGCATTGTGGGCTTTTGTGTTCCTGGGCCGTGGCGATTCTATTGCCCGCTCCTGTGCCAAGATGGGGCTTAACGACGATGCTGCATCCAATTGCATAGACTACTCCGTGGTGGTAAAGCATTCCATGTTGAATGTTTCCCAGTTCGAGGATTGGTGGCTTGTTGGCTTAGTCGCTATCGTGAACATGGTGTTCCTCATTTTCCGTGGGGAATACACGGTGTCTAGCCTTAAGGGTGAAAAGTTCTTGAGGTACTTGATTCCACTGAACATGCTTACGGTGGGCGGTTATGCCGCTTTCCGTTACTTCACCCAGAATCCCATTGTCAATGACGAAATCAGCTTCTTGCCTTACGATCATACTTGGATTGCCATTGTGGTTTCAACCTGCCTGGTGATTCCCTTTGCTCTTTTCGTATGGCGCCGCGTTGCATTTTGGATAAACTATTTCTACCGTATTTTTGCGAAGAAACGCCATCGTTCCATTTTGCTCGGTGGCCGCGAAGATTCTCTCAGCAACTGGTTCGATAGCTACAATGTGATTCCCGGAATCGAAATCTTGGGTTGCGTGAGTTCTGAACCTGAAAAAATCAGCGAAGAAAACCGCCAGCACCTTTTGGGATCCCTTTCCGAAATGGAATCGGTCTGTAACCGCACAGGCTGCCGCGAACTTCTGGTGGTATCCAATTTCTCCGGTTACCGCGAAGATTTCGATATCAAATGGCTCGATAGTCTCGGTTTGCGCGTGTTTTTGCTGATTGGAAACGGAAAAGAGGGCAATTATGCCCTTGTAAACCTCAAATATCTGCACTAAAACCTAAAATCCTTATATAATCTTTACACATTGCACGAAAATGAAGTTATTTTTTGTGTAAGTATTTGATTATTAAGGTTTTATGTTCGATACAAATCTTTTAGGTATTCTTTGCTGCCCCGAAACCAGGGGTAAGCTGAAATTGGCGTCTGACGAATGTTTGGCCGCGGTGAATCAATCTATTTCTGCCGGAACGCTCAAGAACGTTGCCGGTGAAAAGGTGACGGAACCTTTGACCGAGGCTCTTGTTACCGAAGACAATTCCAGGGTGTATCCGGTTCGCGAAGGAATTCCTGTTCTTTTGGCGGACGAAGCAATTTTGCTCTAAGAGGTGTTTATGGCGGTAACGTTGGAATCACTTAGAAAGTCTGTAGGCAAGAAGAACTCCAATTCCATGGTGTTCGCGTGGCTTGCAGATCTCGAACGTGTAGCGGGTGAGCTGGACAAGGCTCTGCAGAGAGTCGATGGCGGCCTCACGCTGTACCCGAACGATATTTCGGCAAGGCTGGTTCGTGCGAAGATTCTTATTCAACTTGAAGCCTACGAGCCTTGCGTTGAAGAATGTGAACGCATCATCGTGATGGATCCGTTCAATTTGGCCGCACAGCGAATTATGGGCGATGCCTATGACAAGTTGGGCATGCTGGCCGAACGTAACGTCTGTTACCGTCGTTTGCACGACATGGATCCGCTGAACAACTTCTGGAAAGAAGAATACGATGTCGTACTCGAAAGTACGGCTGCCGCTGCTGCGGTTGGTGCCGCTGCGGATTCTGAATTTGTCATGTCCGACAGCACTCAGGATCTTGGTCAGGCTTCTGCCGATAACATGTCTTCGTTGGATATGTCCTTTGAAGACAATGCGGAACCTTCGACCGAGGATGCCGGTACGGAATCCTTTGAAATGCCTGCAACCGAAGATTCCATTGATTCTCCGGCTGAATCGGACGATCCCTTTGCATCTCTTGCGGCGATGCTTCCCAATGGTGATGCCGCCGAAGATTCTACGATGGAAGATCTGTCTGCCTCGCTAGAATCGGCCATGGATTCTATCAAGACTGATGAGTCCGAAACTCTTGCCGAAGAATTTGGTACGGAAGAAAATATTTCCGGATCCGATGTTTCGTCGGCCCTGTCCGACATGTTCGGTCTGGACGATGATCTTGAACCTGAAGAATCCACCAGCGCTAGTCCCTTTTCGAATGCCGCGGCCTCCGGTGCGGATATTCCTGCAAGCATCGATGACAATGCCCTTTCTAATGCAGCATCTGTATTTGATACGCCTGCCGCAGAAGACAAGCCGCAGAGCATCGACGATGCCTTCGGTGACATTTTCGGCGAAGACGAACTGCCCGAAGAAAAGCCGCAGCAACAGGCTGAACCGCAGAAGGAATCTCCTTTCGGTTCCATTGAAGACCTTGCTGAATCGCCCTTGAACGAAGGTATCGAAGACTTGGACGGGGAAGGCGATTCCCTGTTTGAAAAGTCTGCCGAAGTGTCTGCTCCGGCTGAAGAAACAGCCCCTGTGGAAGACAAGCCGCAGAGCATCGACGATGCCTTCGGTGATATCTTTGGCGAAGATGAATTGCCCGAAGAAAAGCCCCAGGCAGAAGCAGCTCCTCAGGAAGAATCTCTTGAATTGCCCGCAGAGCCTGCCGAAGAAAGCCTTGGCTCCGATGAAGGCGGCTTGTTCGAAAAGTCCGCCTCTGCCGACATGAACCTGACGGGCGATGACGATTTGAGTCTTGCTGAACCGGCAGCCCCTGTTGATGCTGTTGCAGAAGAAAAGCCTGCCGAAGACGCTCCGACAACGATTGATAACGCCTTCGATTCTATCTTCGGTGACGATGAACTTCCCGAAGAAAAGCCGGCCGAAGATTCCTTGAATCTCGAATCTCCGATCGATAACCTCTTTGCCGACGACAAGCCTGCCGCCGAAGAAGAACTTAAGCTTGATGATGACAATGTTGCTGAAGACGCGCCTGCATTGGAATCGCCGATCGACAACCTCTTTGCTGATGATGCCCCGGTTGCAGAACCCGCTGCTGAAGCGCCGGTTGCCGAAGCTCCTGCAGCAGAAGAACCTGCGTTGGAAGAAACTCCCGCTGTGGTTCAGTCCGCATCGGACAGCTCCTTCAGCGTAGATAGTGCCTTTGATTCGATCTTTGGCGCAGACGAAGACCTGCCCGAAGAAAAACCGGCCGAAGCTGCTGCACCTGCAGAAGCTCAGCCTGCTCTTGAAGAAACTGAATCGCTTGAAGAACAGGTGAACAAGGCCGAAGCTGAACTTGAAATGCCCGAGGTCAAGGCCGAGTCTTCGGATTTGGCTAAGGAAATGGGTGGCGCCTTTGCTTCCATGTTCGGCAATGCCGATGATGATCTGGATTTGCCCGAAACGCCGGCAACCCCGACGAAATCCAACGAACAGGAACTCACTGGCGCTCCGATTGAAGAAGGCTTTGCAAAGTCTGCCGACGTTGCCGAAGAAGCTCTCGAAAGTGATATCGACAAGTCTTTTGATAATTTGTTCGGAAAAGAAGACGACTTGCCGACAGAAGGTGATAGCGCTGCTGTCGAGGCTCCTGCCGCCCAGGCTGCACCTGCCGATGTCGCCAGTGCCGCTCCGGAAGCCCCCGCTGCTGAACCGGCTCAGGATTTGGATTCCCTGGAATCTGAAGTGTCCGGTGCCTTCAAGGGCTTGTTTGATATGGACGATGACGCCCTGACTGAAGAAACCAAGCCTTCCAATAAGGGGGTCGATTTCTTGATGTCTGGCGATTCTGATGACGAAATTTCTGCCGGCCTGATCAACGACCCTGACGCTCCGCTGGACCGTGGTGCCCAGGATTTGGACGATAGCCTGAATACCCGCACCTTGGCCGAAATTTATTTTGACCAGGGCTTGTACGGCAAGGCTCTCGAAATCTACAAGGACTTGGCTCAGAAAGAACCTGATAACGAAGACATCGCGGTTCGTCTTTCCGAAGTTGAAAAGCTCTACAACGATAAGTTCGGAGGTAACGCCTAATGGCTGACCAGCAACCGCAACTTCGTATTGAAAAATTATTGCGTGAAATGGTGAACCGTGGTGCATCTGACTTGCACCTGCGCGTGGGCGTTCCGCCTGTTTACCGTATCAACGGTGCCTTGCAGCGTCTTTTTGATGTGAAGGTTGATGCCTTGATGATGGATTCCTTCTTGGATGATATCATGAATCGTGACCAGAAACAGCGCTTTGAAGCCAACAAGGAATGCGACTTTGCCGTGGGCGCCCGCGACATGGGCCGTTTCCGTGTGAACGTGTTCCGTCAGCGTGGAACGATTGCCGTGGTGATTCGTCACATTAAGGCAAAGATTCCTGCATTCGAAGATTTGCATTTGCCCGAAGTCATTCGCGACATGTCCTTGACCAAGCGCGGCCTCGTGCTGGTTACAGGTACGACGGGTTCGGGTAAGTCTACGACCTTGGCCGCCATGCTGGATTACATCAACCAGAACGAAGCGGTGAACATCATTACGGTCGAAGACCCGATCGAATACCTTTACCGCGACGAAAAGGCGATTATTTCGCAGCGTGAAATCGGCGTGGATACCATGTCTTACGCGAACGCCTTGCGCGCCGCTCTTCGTCAGGACCCGGATGTGCTTCTGGTGGGCGAAATCCGTGACTTGGAAACCATGCAGATTGCCATGACGGCTGCCGATACGGGCCACATGGTGTTTGCGACTATCCATACCACGAACGCTACCGAAACCATTCACCGTGTGCTTTCGATGTACCCGCCGCACCAGCATGACGAAATCCGCTTGCTGCTTTCCGAAGTGCTTGCCGGTATTATTTCGCTTCGTCTTTTGCCCACCAAGGATGGCAATGGGCGAGTGCCTGCCGCCGAAATCCTGGTGAATACGGCAGCTATCAAGGAATATATCGAAGACAAGGACAAGAACGACTTGATCGAACAGGCTATTGCTGAAGGTCACATGCAGTACCGCAGCCAGACCTTCGACCAGGCGCTCCTGAAGCTTTACGAAGAAGAAAAGATTTCTCTTGAAACGGCTATGAACGCTGCTACGAACCCCGATGACTTCGATCTTAAGATCCGCGGTATTTCGGGAACTTCTGAACGCAGCTGGATGTAGGTTAGACGAAAGAACGCCGCCTAGCAGCGGCTACAGACGAGAGACTAAAGAAAGTCCTCCGCTTCTGCGGAGGACTTTTCTATTTGGAGGAAAGTTGCTTACTTTACATATACACAGCGGGTTTCATCCTTGTCAAAGCAGGTCTTGTTCATGCCGCTGACGCTGCTGATAGCGCTCGGCTGACCTACGCTAGAAACCATCTTGCTTCCGCTGAAGCTCGGCTTGAAGGCGATTTCAGAAGTGCCGTAGTAGCTGTTCGTGTTGAAACTTACGCTGTACTGCGTGCCTTCTTCGGAGTTGTTGGTGCCAAAGCCAAGAAGCTTTGCGCCCTTGATGCTGGTGGTGCCATCGGAGTCCACCATGCCGCCCATACCGCCGTTCATGCGGCATTCCACGATAATCACGCCGCCCGAGATGGTGATGTCGCCGTTGCTGTCAATGCCGTCGGTGTCGCCGGTGCCCACGTAAATATAGTGGTAGCCGCCCGTAACCGTGAGCTTGCCGGTGCTTCCGCCTCCAGGACCGCCCCAACCGCCGCCGGGGCCGCCGCGACCGGTGTTGCCACCAGTCGTTGTGGAGGTACCACCAGCTGCATTCCAGCCGTCGTCAGTTGTAATGACGCTTGTAATGCCGCCTTCAAGGTTCATGTCTGGAGATTCCAGGCCTTCGTATGCAATGGTCACGCGGACAATTGCATTATCCTTGATGTAGAGAGCCTTTTCGGAGTGTACACCGTCGTCATCGGTGGCGATAGTTGTTACACCGCCAGAAATCGTGATATTTCCTTCGCTGTGTACACCATCGTCGCGGCTATTGATTTCAATGGAGCCTCCGCTGATGACAATGTTGGAATCGGCCTTGATGCCCTTGGAGCTGGAATCTGCAGAGCAGGAGCTGCCGCCCATGCCGGGGAATCCGCCCATGCCGCCGTTATTTCCGCTGCTGGTCGTGGGGTCGCTAAGGCAAGTATGTCCGCCGCCAGCCGTAATCTTGATGCTTGGGGTGGTGCTTTCGCCGTTTGCGATACTCACGATGTTGTTTGCGGTAATTCCGTCGTATTTGGAATTGATAGTGATATCACCGCCGGTGATTTCGATAGAGCCCTTGCCGGCAGCCAAGTCGGTTGCGTCATCGGTGTCGCTCTTGATGCCGTCACCCACCGTAGTGGTGATGTTGAGCGTGCCGCCGCTGATGCTTACGGATTCTTTACCCTTGAGGCCGTTATTCTTGGCGGTTACCGTGATGAGGCCGTTTTTGACTCTCAAGTCGTTGCTGGTATGAATGCCGTTGTTGTAGTTGCCTTTAACGATCAATGTTCCTTCGCCTTTGATGGTCAAGTCATCCTTGGCATAGATGCAGGCGCTGGTAGTGTCCACTTTCGTTTCGTTGTTGGAATTGGTGTAAGTAAATGTCTTGGTACGGGAGCTTCCGTCGCTAAGCGTGTTGGTGGTACCGTTTTTGGGAACCACGAAAGTCTTGCTCGCCATTTGGGCGTAAATGGGGGCATCTGCGGTGTTAGTGAGCGTGAGTCCGCGCAGGTTCAGATAGACTCCCGAATCACTCTTGGGCGAATAAACGCGAATCTGGGCATCGGCACCGCTGTAGGAACCGCTAAAGTCATAGTCGCCAGCGCAGGTGATTACGACTTCTCCGCCGGTGACCGCGACACAGCTGTTGTTGTTTTCGACGGTGGCTCCGTTTGCAGAGTAGCTGATGGTGGGCACTTTCCCGTTCGAAGTGCTAACGACGGAGGAGCTACTAGCTGTGGCGCTGCTGTTGGGCGTTGCATCCGAACTGCTAGATACAGACGCTGTTGTTTCGGAAGAAGAGGATTGTACCGGTTGCGAGGCGCTGCTTGCGTTCGTTTCAGAACCTTCGGAAATCGAGGAACTGCTTGCCGGTGTAGCTACCGTCAGAGATGCCTTGTTGCAGTCAGCATCAAAGTAATAGAGGCTTCCGTCGGTGTCCTTGTAGTAAGAAATGCCGTTAATCGTGTAAAGAGCTTTCTCTGAGGTACAGGTTAGGTAAATTGCTCCAGAATCGTTGGGCGTAGAGGAGCCTGCATCGTCATTTGTGGAGGAGTCATTCAGAGTCTCGGAATCCTGAGAGGCTTCGGGGAATCCGTAAGATCCGTCGGAATTGATCCAGAAGGCGAGTGTTCCTTCGGTATCAAGGCATAGAGTTTCTCCGTTCACGCCCAGCATGGCGGTATAGCCGTCGTAGACGCATGCGTTTGTGGTGTTTTCTGTAACATTAGCGAGATCGTCTTTCGGTGTGGTAGAGCTGTCATCGCTCGAACAACCTGCGATAAGGCCAAACGTTACAAGAGACGTAATTCCCAAACATTTCCTTGTAAGCATTTTTTCCTCGTTTAAAGGTGGGGGGTGCTAGTGTTTTTAGAAAAGATACATTGCGTAAAGTCCGTTTTCATATCAAAATGATGCCTAATAAAAAAAACAGAAAATGAAAAATGGTACAAATTACCCCGTTCGGAACAAAAAGCTCCAAAATATGTGATAGACGGCGTATACAGGGAATAAAAAGCTATCTTTTGACGAAATATCACGCCCCTAAAATTCTTGTTAAGATTCTTGAAAAATCGAGACGTTATGAAAATATATTCCAAGCCGTTTGCCCTTTTGTTGGCAACATTGCTTTCTATTCCGGCTTTTGCAGCATCGCCTGTAGTCGGCCCCGAAAATGTCCGCAACTTGCGACTCCTGGAAAATTCTCCTATGCTGTTCGATTTGCATCGCGTTACCACGGGGGAGGGACGTCAGTTCTTTGCATACCCGCACCGCGATACGACATTCCGCAAAAATTTTGTAGCCAACGAAAAGAATGCGCTGCTGTACTTTGATAGTGAAAACGGCGCGGCGGTTTCGGGACATGGCTCTTTTGAAAACAAGGCTCCACGCATGGCTATGGCGATGTCTCTTGTCGGAGGCTTGGATTATCGCGGCGGCGAGGCGCTGAACGATACGATTTGGCCGGGAATTGACGGGGGTATCTACTTGCGCGGCTATGCGGATTCCATTGACTTCGTGTTGGATGCCCGCATTTATGACGAAGGTCATTTGGCAACGGAAAGAGAGACCGACAATTATCCGAAATCCTTTGATGGTGAATTCCTGGAATACCAGAGAGAAGAAAATAATTCGGGACTTGAATATGTTAGCTACGCACGCTACCGCACGCATATCGCCTTGAACTACAATTGGCTGCGTCTAGACTTTGGCCGCGACGTGATGCATTGGGGGCCGGGCTACTACAATAACCTGAGCCTGAACCAGTTTGCGCTCCCGTATAACATGCTTTCGCTCGATATGCAGTTTGGCCCGTTGCGCGTGCTTTCGTTCTACGGAGACTTGCGCATCTATCATAGCTTCGACAAAAAGAATATCGATAATACCCGCAATATTTTTGGTCACCGTTACGAACTGGCCGTGGGTAATGCCACTTTTGGTATCAGTGAATTGCAGATCCAGTATGATAACCTGAAACCCTGGCTGTTTGTTCCGACGGTTCCCCTGTTCATGGAAAAGGGGAACTACTCCGAAGACAGCAATAACGGTTCCCTTTCGTTCGACTTTAACTACCGCCTGTTCCGTTCTCTCCGCGTTTACAGCGAATTCTTCCTGGATGACATGGAAAGCCCGGTGAGCCTCGTGAAAAATGATAACATCGAGGCCAAGTGGGCTTGGATGGCCGGTATGCATGGTGCGCATGATTTCAAGATTAATGCCCATTTGCTGGAATCGGGCTTTATTGCTGAATATGCCCGCGTAGAACCCTATGTGTATTCCCACTTCTATTCGAATACGGCGCAGATGGCTCATCTGGGCCGCCCGCTGGGTAACCAAGCAGGCCCGAACAGCCAGACCATTGACTTTACCGCTTATGGTCGCTTGGATCATCACATTTTTGCTTCGCTCCGTAACACCTGGTTCTGGAAGGGAACGGATCATGGTAGTGCTTTGAACGATACGACTCCAACTCATGATCACATGAAACTTCATAAACGTTTCTTGAAGGGCGCGAAGATGGAATATTCCCTGACGCCTTCAATCAGCTATGAAGGGCAATATGTGTTCTTCCTGGGCGAGATTACGTTGTTCAACGATGAAAAGGTTTATCTGCGTACAGGATTTAAGTGGTAGTCTATGCAAAAGCCTGAACTTCTTGCTCCTGCTGGCGATTTGATTCGTATGAAATACGCTTTTGCGTATGGTGCCGATGCCGTGTATGCTGGGCAGCCCGCTTTTTCGCTCCGTGCTCGTGAAAACGGATTCAAGAATCTGGACGACCTGGCCGAAGGGATTGAATACGCCCATCGATTGGGTAAAAAATTTTACCTCACCAGTAACGTGATTCCCCGTAACGTGAAGGTGGAGGCCTTTCAGAAAGCTTTGCTCGCGGCCATTGACTTGAAACCCGATGCCCTGATTGTGGCTGACCCCGGTTTTGTCGGTTGGCTTCGCGAAGTGCGCCCCGATGTCGAGATTCATTTGTCTGTGCAGGCGAATACCACCAATTATCTGGCCGCTAAGTTCTGGCGCGATCTTGGCGTGCATCGCGTGATTCTGAGCCGCGAACTTCGTTTGTCCGAAATTCTGGAAATCAAGAACCGTTTGCCGGATCTGGAATTGGAAGTTTTTGTGCACGGAGCCGTGTGTATGTCGATGTCTGGGCGCTGTATGCTCAGTAACTGGGTGACCCGCCGCGACGCGAATCAGGGTGCCTGCGATAACAGTTGCCGTATGCCTTATCGTTTGTATGCAAATCCGGAGCCCCAGTGCGAAAATTATCAGGAGCATGTAGGGGAGTTTCGCTTGCAGCGTACCGACCGCCCGGAACTCCCCCCCATTGCCTTGGATGAGGATACTTGGGGAACTTATTTCATGAGCAGCCGCGATATTTGCGCCATCGACGTGATTCCCGAACTGATGGCTGCCGGCCTGGATTCGTTCAAGATCGAAGGTCGTACCAAGTCTGTGTATTACCTGAGCCAGGTGGTGCGAGCCTACCGCATGGCGATTGATTCTTGTGCCGTGCAGTTTGAGCAGGGGGTTGAGCCTGAATCGGTCAAGGTGTCTGACGAAAGCCGCCGTGCCATATCCTTTGTGGATGGCCGCGGATTCATGCCGGGATTCCTGCGCGGCCCCTTGCCTCAGAATTATGAGTCTACTCACGAAGAGGCTCCCGGTGGTTGCGTTGCGGCGCAGGTCTTGTCTTACGATGCGAATACAAATTCTTGCAGGGTCAATGTCAAGACGCCTTTCTCCATTGACGATTCTTTGGAGCTGATGACCCCGTCGGGAATGGCACCTTGCACTGTTGCTGCCATGAAGGATTTCAAGGGGGGCGATGTGGATCGCCTGCATCCGGGAACCGAAGGAACTGTTTTCTTACAAGATTCTGTTGAAATACTTTCTTTTAATATTCCGTACTCCTTTTTCGTGCGTAAAATCACGTAATTTTACGGAAAAATTGAATTTTTTTATAAATTTATAACATGGCTGTCGACGAAGCGACAAAGAAACAAGACGAGTTGGAACTTTATCAGATCGATGATAAAGCCATTATGCCTTTCTTTGAATGCCACTGCGAAGAATTGAAGCAATTCATTCAGGAACGCAGGGCTCAGAACTTGTCGCTTCTGGAATTGCTCAAGCAATTCATCCGTACATACAAGCTCCCGTTCAATATGCAGCGTTATATGTCTGTACAGACAACGTATATCAAGCAGGTGCTGCAGGAACGTATGCAAGATCGTCAGGTGGCGGTAAGCCGTTGGATTCAGGAACATGCCGGTAGGCATCGTAACCGCATGATCCAGCTGCAGTGCCTTTACCTGGATCGAATCAAGGATAAACTCTTGCCCGAAATCCAGAAAATGCTGGAACAGCGTATCGAAAATCTCCAGTCGAAAATGGACGAAAGAAAATAGAACGCTAAATCATTGATATTCAATATCTTCTACGGAAAACTGCCTTTTTTTGACAAAAATGGGCAGTTATTTTTTTGTATGTGTTCTGTATTAGTGCTTCTTTGTGTACTAAAGTTGTACTTTTTTTGTCAAGGCATAGTTCAAAATTTTTCTGTTGATAAGTTGTTCCAAACATAGGGGTTCTGTCTTGACTGCGGAGTGATTAAAAGCGTGATTCGTTTACAACAATGGGGGTAATATTGGGAATAAATATTTTTTTCCCGTTTTTTGCTCAAAATCGCCACTTTTCAAAAAAAAATGTGGAGCCTTGTCATTTTGTTGTATGCTTTATTTAATTTTTTCATGCTTTTTTAGATGATTGGTAAAACGTGACAAACTCTGTTGCTCTTTTAAATACTGAATCTTCGGTCTGGCAGTTGACTCTGGACCGTTTGCGAGAAGAATGCAATGATTATTTCGGCCTGGCCATTTTAGATACGGTAGGCTTCGAAGGCGTTTTTGATGGTGTTGTGCAGCTTTCTGTCCCGGATGAACTGCGTGAAAACTGGGTGAAGGCTCATTATGCGGACATTATGCGCAAGGCTTTTGCCGAAGTCCTTGGCGAGTCCTTTGTTGATTTTAAGATTTCTATTGCCGCTACAGAAAAAAGCGTGCAGGTGATGTCGACCCCGGCGGCTCCGAAGCTTCCGTCCGTTCGCACTGTTCGTGCGGCAGCTCCCAAGAAACGCCCTCGCCTCAAGCTTTCTCTGTATGCTGGCTATACCTTCGAGAACTTTATCGAAGGTGACTGCAACTTTACCGCTTGTGAAGCCTGCAAGTCCGTCGCCGAAAAGCCGGGGGACCCGGCCTTGAATCCGCTTTTCGTTTATGGAAAGTCCGGTCTTGGCAAGACGCATCTTTTGCAGTCCATTGCCGGTCAGATGCTCAAGACGAATTCCCAGATTCGCGTGGTCTATTGCCATGCCTACGAATTCCTCCGCGATGCGACCGCCATGAGCAAGGCCTTGAAGGCTAAGCTGGGTAATGTCCGCGAACTAGCGGAAGCCTTCCAGGAAAAGTACGAAAACTGCGATGTGTTGCTTCTGGACGATGTCCAGCTCCTGGAATATGGTGTAAGCACCCAGGAACGTCTTGCCATCTTGATCAAGCATTTGCGCTCCCAGGGCAAGCAGGTGGTGCTTTCTTGCGACAGGCATCCGTCCCAGTTCAAGCCCCTTCACGAAGGTGAAATCCGCCCCAAGGGCCATTCCGAAATTCCGAGCATCTCGGCAAAGCTTTTGGCTCCGCTGGAATCCTGCGTGGCTGTGGGCCTCGATGTACCGGATCTTACGACCCGCATGAAGCTTATCCAGAAGAAGTCCATGAACATTCCTTTTGTGGACAAGGACCGCGAAGAAATTTGCCGGTTCCTGTCGCTCCCGCCGCGCGAAAACTTCCGCGTCATCGAGGGCATGCTGAACGGTCTCCGCGCCATGAACGAATTCTGCGAAGAGAACTTGGACCTCGGTGCCGTAAAGCGCTTGGTGGCAGCTCCCGGAACCTCCGGTGTCGAAGAGCTTTCTGTCAAGGGAATCTCCGAGACTGTTGCCATGGAATTCGATTGCGACCTCACGGCCCTTGCAAGCAAGCGCCAAGATGCCGGTGTCGCCCTTCCGCGCAAGGTAGCGATGTACCTTTGCCGAGAAATGACCAATACCTCGCTCGTAAATATTGGCGAATTCTTTAATAGGGATTACTCTTCTGTTATCGCCGCCATCCGTTCACTGGTAAAGCAGATGGATAAAGACGAAGACCTTGCCCGCAAGGTCAAGGACATCCGCTATTTGCTGGAAGCCTAGCAATGATTGCTTTGGTGACGGGTGGCGCAGGCGTCGTAGGGAAGGCGCTCTGTCGGGAACTTTTAGCCCGTGATGTGTGTGTTCGCGTGCTTGTGCTCCCGGGCGATACCCAGGCTGGGTTTTTACCCGAGGGGGTGGAGGTTTTTTATGGGGATGTATCGGACGCGAATTCGATTCGCAAGGCTTTTGAGGGCGTAGACCTGGTCTACCACCTGGCCGCTATCCTCCTTTCTACAAAATCGGGCGCCTTCGAACGCATCAATGCCGGCGGGACCCGCAATGTGGTTGCCGCCGCCCAAGAGGCCGGTGTAAGGCGCCTGGTCTATGTGTCAAGCATTTCGGTGACGTATCCCGTACTTACGGAATACGGCAAAAGTAAATTGGCGGGGGAGTCTTGCGTCAGGGATTCCGGCATCCCATGGACCATTGTGCGCCCGACGCTGGTAATCGGGGAGCCTGTGGGTTATGGCGGCGGAATCGAATTTAACATGTATGCCGACTATGTGCGCCGTTTTCCGGTGTATTTTTTGCCCGGTGGGGGCAAATGCCTTAAGCGGCCTGTCAAGAGTGTCGATTTGGTCAAGGGAATTGCCCTGGCCGGCCTTTCTGAAAACGCCGTTGCAAAAACATACGCCCTGGCTGGCGAAAAGGTGCTTTCGATGGCGGATATGGCAAAAGCTGTCTTGAAGTTGGCTAAAAAGCGTCATTTGATGGTGCCGGTACCCTGGTGGATCGCTAAAAAGCTTGCGGTGCTCAAAAGCTGGATTGGCGGAAAGCCCGTCACGGCGGAGCAGGCCCTTGCGGGATTTTTGTATGACGCAGCTCCCGATATCGAGAATGCCAAGGCCGATTTGGGGTACAATCCCGGTGCACCCTTAAAAAATTGAGTCAAAAAGCGTTTTTTATCACAAAAAATCGACAAATATTTACATTGTCCCTTTTTTTGTGTATATTCTATGCAGAAAACGAGGTATGTATGAATTTTAAAGCCTGTTCGGCGGTGGTATCTTCCGCCTTTGCAATGTCTTTGATGCTAGCCGCTTGTGGCAGCGATGATAATTCTTCTAATGTGGAACGCGGTGATGACGATTCCTCTTCTAGTGTAGAAGAATCTTCTTCTTCGACTGCAAAGTCCTCTTCTTCCAAGGAAGCCGATGCCCCCAAGGGTACCCGTGCGGCCACGCTGGAAGACTTGGAAAAGAACATGTCTCTCGGCGAAATGTTCGGTACGGATTTGTATCTTGCTGTAGGTGCCAAGCAGGGGGTGTTCTCTCTGTGGATTGAAGATCCGGCATGGATTGCAGTCCGTTCGGAATTCAAGGACGGTGTCATTGAATTTGGGACCGAAAACGGCTCCTTTATGGGCGTCGAATCCAAGAGTGCCGACAAGATGCAGAAGTTCTTTGAAGATTCAGGCGAACTCAAGTTCATTGTCAATGAAAAAGACCAGTTGCAGGTGTCTATCAATGGTGGCAAGTTCAAGGATGTTGAACCGGTCAGCATAGAAAAAGAACAGAATACCATTACGAATGCCGCCGATTTGAAGGGCGTCAAGCTTTCTTGCAAGAACGGAGATTTGAAACAGGTCTACTCGTTCTTCAAGGATCGTTACGTTGTTGAAGAAACGAACGGCGATTCGACTAGTTGGTCCGCTGGTTATTACGATATCCAGCGCGGCTACTTGCTGATGCTCCCGGTATTCTTCGACAAATCCGTCTACTCTCTGGTTTCTGCCGAACTTGACGGTGATTTCAACATGTCCATCGTGGCTGGCGACGATATGAGCTGCTCCAAGTCTACGCTCAAGTATAAGGATGTCGACCGCAGCAAGCTTGTTGGTACCTGGGTAGCCTACGATGACAATTACAAGTGGTCTCTTAAGCTGGATAGCCTAGGTAACCACAATGTCGAAGTGACTTTGAAAAAGGCTCAGCAAGAAAAGAGGTCTGGTACATGGGATGTGTACGGTGACCAGTTGCTGATGAAAAACACCACCTGCTCCATTAATAAGGAGAGTGGTAGAACTTGTGTCTCTGCGGTAAAGGGCTCTGTGGATAAGCTTGACCCTGAAAAGGGCTTTACCTACAAGCATGACGATCCCGGGTCGATGCCCACGGAATGGTCTCTCCCGGAATACGAGTAGTTGACTACTCTATATTAATTGAAAAAAGCAGGCGAAGCCTGCTTTTTTAGTTCCTAGATTCTAATTCCTAGTTATTTACCGTGGTGCTTGTCGTGGTTGGGGCAACCGCAACCACCGTTACCGTCGCAGTTTTCCTTGTGGCCTTCGCCGCCACATTCGCATTCGTGGCCTTCTTCGCCGCACTTGCATTCGCCTTCGCCCTTGCCGCCGCAGCAGCAGTGGTGACCGGGGTTCAGTTCTTCTTCGGTGGCTTCGCGCACTGACACAACTTCGATGGCGAAGTTCAGGTTCTGGCCGGCGAGTTCATGGTTGGCGTCAATCACGGCAGTCTTTTCTGCGACGGACTTTACGCGAATCGGCATCGGGCCTGCGGGCGTCTGGGCGTAGAACATCATGCCTTCCACGACCTTGTCTACTCCCTGGAAAACGTCCAGCGGAACTTCCTGGGTCATTTCTTCGTTGTATTCGCCGTAGCCTTCAGAGGGAATCACCTTGACGTCGAACTTGTCGCCGACATCGTGGCCGACCATAGCCTTTTCAAGACCCACCACGATCATGTGGGCGCCCTGAATGTACTGCAGCGGGTCGCGGCCTTCGGAGGAATCGATGACCTTGCCTTCGTCGGAGGTCAGGGTGTAGTGCATCTGGACAACGGTCTTGTCGGCAATCTTCATAAGAAATCCTTTTTTTGTTTGGGGAAGCCCAAATATAGAAAAAAGTTATAGTTACTTCTTAGCAGGTTCGGTTTCTCTGCTAGGAATAAAGCGAATGACGTCGGTGCTCTCGTTCTTTTGAGTCAGTGTAGGCGGAAGTTTTTTGCCAAAGCCTTGGAATTTGAGGCGGTCCTTGCTGATGCCTTTCTTTACCAAATAATTGTAAATGTGCTCGGCGCGTTCGCTTGAAACGCGCATTGCGTTTTCACCGGAGGCATCGCTTGCCGAACACTGGATTTCTAGGTTTACGGGGTATTGGCGCATGTGGTAAACGATGTCGTTCAGGGCGGTATAGCTGGAATTGTACAGAACGGTGTCTTGGCCCTTAAACCGGATCTGTTTGGCGAAAATGTTGAAGTTCTGCCTGGGATTGGTGGGGCAACCCGAAATGTCGATGAATGCTCCTGCCTGGGTACCTGGGCACTGGTCCGCCCAATCTGCCACGCCGTCATCGTCGGAATCCAGGGGACAGCCCAGGCTGTCGATGGGGGCGCCTTCGGGAGTGCCGGGGCACTTGTCGTCTTCATCGAAAATACCATCGCCATCTTGGTCGATGCGGCATCCGTCAATGTTCACCGTTACGCCTTCGGGAGTGTCGGCGCATGCGTCCTTCGTGTCAGGGACGCCGTCCTTGTCGGTGTCTAGCGGGCATCCCGATTCGCCGACGAGTTCGCCAAGCTTACTGTTGGGGCATTTGTCAAGGTCGTCGGGAACGCCATCGCCGTCAAAGTCTAGCGGGCAGCCGCGTTTGTCGATGGAAATGCCTTCGGGGGTGTCGGGGCATTGGTCCAAGTCGTTTGTAATGCCGTCGTGGTCCTGGTCCAGGGGGCAGCCGTCTTTTCCGACGGGTTCGCCGGTGGGCGTTTCGTTGCATTTGTCGTTGTTGTCGTCAATGCCGTCGCCATCGGAGTCGAGCATACAGCCGGTAGAATCTACGGCAAAGCCTTCTTCGGTGTTGGGGCACTTGTCGAGGTAATCGGCAACGCCGTCGTTGTCATGGTCCAGGGGGCAACCGTTGTAGTCGACTTCTAGTCCCATGGGAGTATTGGGACACAGGTCAACGATGTTCAAAACTCCGTCTAGGTCTTCGTCCACGGGGCATCCGCGGTTGTTTACCGCTTGTCCCTTCAAGGTGTTGGGGCACATGTCCTTGCGGTCGATAACTCCGTCGTGGTCGTCGTCATTCCAGCTGAAGTCAATGATCTTGCTCAAAGAAATGGCGATACCCAGTTCCGGGGAACCTGCCATGGGGTAATAAAGATTTTCTCCGCCAGATTTCAGATTGACTTGCAAGGCGTCTTCGTCATCCAGATTCTTAAAGTAATGGAATCCGATATCTCCCGAAAGGGTGAGGTAGGTTTGGCTGGGAAGGTTGATGCGTAGGCCCGGGGTCAATTTAAAGGGGCTGTTCAAGAAATGCCTTCCCCAGTGGGTGGAACGTAAGGGGCTTTCTCCAGAGGCTTCGAAGATGAGGGTGGCCGTTTTTTCGGGGAATACATTGACGCCCACGCCCCAGAGCAAATATTTATCCTTGGTCTGGAAATCGTTCAAGACTCCGGTGTAGCCGTTGAAAACCAGGTATTGCCTTAAGTCAAAGGTATAATGGATGACAATGTCGGTTGCGCCGTTGTTGGCGGTGAATGCGTAGGCGTCACCGTCGTTTTTGACATACCAGCGGTGTCTCGGGCGGAATCCCTTTTCTGTAGACCCTGTAGGGATTATAATTTCGGCGCTTCCACCCAAGTAAAACCATTCGTTTACAGGAATAGAGCCCTTGGCGGACAACTGTATGTCTCCGAGACCGATTCCGTCCAGGTCCGTATTGCTGATGTAGCCCTCGTAGTGAACCGGTAGTGAAAATCCCAGTTCCAGGTTGTCCAGAACGGCAAAACTCATGAAAAAGGTTTCGTCGTTAGATGGCGTATTGTTGTTGAGGGCGACAAAGTTTCCTTTGGAATCGGTGTAGCCGTCGTTTAGGCTCAGGGTGTTTCCGTCACTTGCCATTTCGAAGGAGCCCGAAATATACAGGTTGCCTTGAGGGTTTGTCTTTGCCGATGGGGCGTGAATGCCGCTTGTAGACTTTACAATCCCGACCTGGGCAAGGACCGGAATCGTCAATAGGCATAGTGCGGCAAACAGCTTTTTCATAACTCTGTCTATAACATAGAAATTTCTCATTCATGCTAATTACTATATTTCTAGCGGAATGAAGGAAATTGAAGAAAAACAGGAACTGCCGTCCTGGCACCGTAAGTCTCAAAAAGCTTACCGAATTAATCGTATCATTATTGTTTTACAGATGATTGCCGCCTTTGTCCTGGCGGGAGTCATTTGGTTTGGTGTAGAAAAGGTAACTGGAAATTAGATGAACTATTTCGTTTCGGGTATATTTTCTTTATTGCTTTTGGTTATGGCTGGTTGTGCGAGCAAGCCTGACACGACTCCAAAAGTAGAGGCCGCTATTCCTCCCGATACGGAATCTTTTTCGGAAAGGGCCCTTAAAGAAAAAATTTCGGATTCCTTGGCCATTCGCCCCTCTTGGACCTATTACCAGTACGCTTTGCAGGCTATGGATAACCAGGAATGGCTCCTGGCAAGGCATTATCTGGACGAATCCTTAAGGCAGCTGGTGTCCGAAAAGTTCGATTCTACCTACAAGAATGTTTCTGCCGCCGAAGATTCTGCTTACCGGGTCAAGATGCCCCTCCGTATTGTGCGTGCCTTGGATGAAGTGTATCCCAATGTAGCGGAAATGGGCCAGAGCGCCGATAACTATACGCGAAACGAAGTGTCCATCGAAGGTATCGATGCTTTGGATGAAAGCGAGGCCGACAGTGCCGCCCTTCAGGTAATCGAAAGTTTCCTGGATACTTTGGATGTATCGCAGTTTACTCTCCCCGTGAGCTTTAACGACCGCGTGCAGCAGGAAATCTACTACATGACTACGACTGCCCGCGCATTTATGGAAGGCTCCCTGAACCGTAAGACGGCCTACGATTCCTTGATTTACGCCCAGCTGGACGGGGCGAAAATGCCGCGCGACTTGATTTACCTGGCTCTGGTAGAATCGGGCTTCAAGGTCAAGGCCTATAGCCGCGCCAAGGCGTCGGGCATGTGGCAGTTTATTCCCGAAACCGGCAAACGCTACGGCCTGGAAGTGGATTACTGGGTAGATATGCGTCGCAATCCGGAAAAGGCGACCATGGCTGCTCTTAGGTACTTGAACCGACTGCATGATGAATTTGGGGACTGGCTGTTGGCCATGGCTGCCTACAACTGCGGCGAAGGTCGCGTGCGCAGGCTCGTCCGCGAAATGCAGCAGGATTCTACCCGCGACACCTCTCTTGCCGTTACTTATTGGGACTTGGAACTCCCCAAGGAAACCATGCGCTATGTGCCGCGCATTTTGGCTGCTATGGTAATTGGCCATTATCCCGAACAGTACGAAATGACGGTGGAAAAAACTTATCAGCCCGATTTCGATACGGTGACGGTGTATGATTCTTTCCCGCTGGAAGAAGTGGCTAAGCTTTTGAATGTCACCGAAGATACGCTGCGCGTCTTGAATATGGAATTGGTCAAGTGGTGCACGCCGCCGAACAAGGAATCTTACCTGTTGCGCCTGCCGGTGGGAACCCGTGCCGCCTTTGTCGATGGCTACGACAAGATGGAAAAAAATAATTTTTCAAGCTGGCACCACCACAAGGTCCGCAAGGGCGAAAATCTGGGGATGATTGCGCGTCAGTACGGTATCAAGGTTTCCGAGTTGCAACAGGCCAACGACATGAAGAATACCCGCATTCGCGCGGGCCAGTCCCTGTTGATTCCCATCAAGGTGACTCCCAAGCCCAAGGCCAACCGCGGCAAAAAGCCCGAAAAGGTCCGTACCTATATCGTTCAGCCTTCCGACAATATTGCCTCTGTAGCCCGTAAGTTCGGTATTTCTCAGGATTCTGTCCGCTCCTGGAATTCCCTGGATGCAGCATCCTTCATTAAAGAAGGGGATACCTTGGTGGTATCTAAACCCGAACCGAAGCCCCAGGTTGAAAATAACCGCCCGAAAATGGCCAAGGGCGAAAAGTATGTTGTTCGTGAAGGGGATTCCTTTGCGGCCATTGCCAAGACTTTCGATGTCCCGGTCGTGATGCTTATGCAGGAAAATCAGGGCTTTAGCCGCCGCCTTTCTGTGGGCGATTCCCTGGTAATTCCCGAATACGTGCGCAAAAAGGCTGACAAGAAGACTGCCAAGTCCGAAACGAAGACCGCCTCCAAGCCGAAAACTTCGAACGAAAAGACTTCTGTTTATACGGTTCAGTCCGGGGATAATTTGACCAGTATTTCTCGCAAGTTCGGGACTAGCGTGGCAAAAATCCAGGAACTGAACAACATGGGAAATTCTACCAACTTGAGCGTTGGGCAGAAGTTGAAAGTGGCCGGTACCCCGCAAGATACGGGTCTCAAGGTTCACACCGTCAAAAAAGGCGAGGGTCTCTGGGACATCGCTCGCCAATATAAGGTGACCATCGAAGAAATCGTGAAGTGGAACGACCTGACGGACACCAAGATCAAGGTCGGTGAAAAGCTGAAAATCAAGCAGTAATTAGAACAGCGTAATTCCGAGGCTTACGTAGGGCTGGAAATACGTGTCGAAATCGAGCATGAATTCGTCGTTTTCGCGATCGGTTCCTGTCTTGCGTTCGAAATAAGTGTGGAAGTATTCGTGGCTATTTCTGAAGCCCGAAGAAAGGAAGAAACTATGCCAGGCCATACGGACTCCTGCGCCGTAGGCGTATCCGTAAATGGCGGGGGAGGTGAACTTGGTGTCGTCACCGAAGAAGGTTTTGCCGAATACGGCACCGCCAAAAGCATAAAGCTTGATCATGAATTGATGCCTGTAGTTCATTACCAGCGGCAGCGCGAAATCGAAGCCCAGCTGGAAAAGGGCGGTGTGGATTTCGTGGCGGCCTTCGATATCGGTGGAATCAAACGAGGCTTCGAAAAAATCGTCTGCAAATTCTAGTTCTTCGGCGAGCAGCTGGTAGGCTTTGTCCCTGTTGCGGGGCTTGTGGCTTATTCCCAAGTACTGGTAGCCGGCCATCAGGTAAATGTCGAACCATTCTGTAAGAGGGAGGCTTCCCGAGGCACCGTAAATGTAGGTGTTGTCGATATTGATGTCTTCCTTGATGCCGTTGACTTTGTAGGAATACACCACGTTTTTCATCTTGATGTTGGAGAATTCAACGTAGGGACCGAATGATCCTCGGTCTTCGAAATCCTTGTAGTCGTTTTCGGTGGAGGTCGCCATGGAAGTGTCTATGACAATTCTATCGGCGAAGGTGAGGGTGCTAAAAAGCAAAATCAGTGTAAAAATTCTCTTTCTCATGGCATAAATATATAAAGGATTGCGTAAAACCGGAAAAAGGGGCTGTGGAGGTGTGGGGGATATTTTGGTAAAAAAAAGTTCTAAATAGAGTTTTTTTGTGTTTATTGCCCAAAAATTGATTATTTTTTAGACCAAAATTAAGAAAAACCTCATTTGGAGCAGAATTTTATGAAAAAGCAGTTGTTGGCCCTTTGCGCCGCCGCATTGATGGTTTCCGTTACCGGTTGTAACGATAAAATGGACCCGAACGATCCGCAGTCCGTGCGCAAGTACCTGACCAAGCAACAGATTCCCTTTACCCCGAACCAGTTTGTGTCTTATGCAGTGAGCGGCGATACCGCCAAGATGACTCTCTTCTTGCAGGCTTCTTTCGAAATTGACGCTCCGGCAGACAACGGCAACAACGCTGTGGCCATCGCCGCCAACAAGGGCAACATGGTTGTGCTCAACTACTTGTTTGAACATGGTGCAAAGGCCGACGTGAAGAACGGCAACGGTGAAGCCGTGCTCGACAACGCCGTGATGATGGGCAACAAGGACGTTGTGAACCGTCTCCTCACTCAGCTCAAGGCCGAAGGTGCTGAAACCCAGACTCTCGGTACCGCAGTTCTCCTCGCCGCAAAGACTGGCAAGGTTGACATGCTCGAAGTTTTGGCCGAAGCCGGTGCTCCGCTCGATTCCCGCAGCGCTGACGGTTACTTGCCGATTCACTGGACTGTGAAGAACGGTAACTATGACGCCATGATGTTCCTCATCAACAAGGGTGTCGATGTGAACGCCAAGTGCGGCCAGGGCTACTCTGTGCTTGACTGGGCTACCAACGAAGGCTATACCCGCTTGATTAAGGCTTTGAAGAAGGCCGGCGCCAAGAATACGGCTCAGTACTTCAAGGATTCCAAGAAGTAGTCTTTTTCGCGTAAAAATCGCTGATTTTGCAAAGAAACCGTGGTCTTTGGGCCGCGGTTCTTTGTATTTTTTCGCATATGAAATTTCATTTACTGACCAAGATATTCCTTTGCTTGAGCCTTGCGGGCGTTGTTTCGCAGGCGCAGGAAACGGTAGAAATAGTCCGTCGCCAGATTAAGGCGGTGGAGGCTGAAACGGCTCGCGAAAAATCGCTTCATGATGCCGAAAAGAAACGCCATGCTGAATTTGTTGAAGTGGGCCGCAAGAAGGTGCAGGCCCTTGCGACTCAGAACAAGGCCCTGAAGGCGGAAATCGATTCCCTGAAGGCGGAACTCCAGAACTTGGCCAGTGTCCGTCAGAAGTCTTTGGGCACTATCAAGTATTTTGAAAACCGCAAGGCAAAGTATGGTGAATCCCTGGCCTTGGTCATTGATTCTTTAGTTCCCGTATTTGAATCGGATTTCCCGTACCGCAATGAAGAAACAATCAAGAGTGTTCAAGAAATTGCAAGCCAGCTCCATAAGGGCCTGATTGAAGCCGATGACGGTTTGAACCGCGTGCTTGAAGTTTTTTATGACCGCATTCGCCTTGGTTACACGACCGAAGTTTACAAGGGTTTTTTGCAGGTGGATGCACGTAGTGTTCCGGGAACCTTCTTGCGTTACGGTGCCGTTGCCTCGGTCTTCGTGAGTAACGATGGCAACGATGTGCTGTGGCTTGCACGGACTGCCGATGGCGGTTATGCCTGGAAAAATGTGTCTGACAACCTGACCATGCGTACCGTGCTTAAGGACGTGATGAAGGTGGCCGAAGGCAAGACTGCTCCGAGACTTGTCACGATTCCTGTGACGATTCCGAAGGAGGGCAAGTAAATGAAGTTTGGAATGTGGAATGATGTGAAATGTGGAATGGGGTCTCTCGTCTCTCGTCTCTCGTCTCTCGTCTTAGTTGCAGCTCTTGCAACATTCGCTCCGCTTTCGTTTGCTCAGCAGAATGCCGATGTAGATGCTGTCAAGCAGCGTGCCGCATTGAACAGCGCGAAGGCTGACCTTGAAGAAGCCCGCAAAAAGCGCGACATGGCTGTGGCCGCCCGCTGGAAGGACCGCGAAACGGCAAACCAGGAACGCGAACTTTTTAACGAAAAATACAACGAAAGCAAAGAAAAGGTGGACGCCTTGATGTCGGAACGAGCCCGCCTTTTCGAAGATGTGCGCGTTGCCCGTGAAGACTTGGCTCAGGTTAAGTTGCAGGCCGAAAAGGCCCGTGCCGAATACTTGTCGCTCGCCGCTGGCCCCGAACGTCTTGAAACGCTTTCGAAATTCCAGGAACAGGGAATTCCGTTCAAGATTTCGGAACGCATCGAAGGCTTGAACAAGGTCAAGAAAGAAATGGGCCTCTACAGGGATGACCCTGTGCGCATTGCCCAGTCCATTTTGCATGCTGCCCGTGCAGAAATGGAATTTAGCCGCGAAAGCGGTGTCGAAAAGGCTGAACTTGTTTTCGGAAAGTCGGTCGCTCAGGGAGACCGCATGCGCCTGGGTGGTCTCTTTGCCATGCAGATGGCAAATGCCGTCGATATCAACGGATATCATCCGGCGGCGTTGATGCTTCCGGTGGCAGGCGAAAAGAAGCGTGTCTACAGCTGGCAAGAAAACTTGACCCCCGATACCAAGTCTGAAATTAGCAAGGCTTTTGCAGGAGCGAAAGATTCTGCCTACGTGATGGTGCCTGTCGATGTGCTCCTCAGTACGGAGCTTTCGTCTGAAATGGCGAACCACCAAGAAACCACTTGGAAGGACGATTTGAGGGAATTCTTCAAGAACGGTGGCCTGCTGATGTATCCGCTGTCGGTGCTCTTTGCGCTTGGTCTCTTGATTGCCTTGTGGCGCTTTATTTGGCTCACCGTCAAGGCTTTTGGCCGTATTTCCGCCCGTCGCGTTATCAAGGCTTTGAAGGCCGGTGATATCGAAGGCGCTCGCAAGCTGGCTGTGAAGACTCACGGCGAAGTGGGGAAGGTGCTGAAGACTGTCCTTACCAAGAATTATAACGATCGCGAAAGCGCCGAACGCGCTCTCGAAGAACTCTTCTCTGCTGAAGTTCCCAAGCTGGATTTTGGCCTGAACTGGATTTCCGTGTTTGCGGCCGTTGCTCCGTTGCTTGGCCTTTTGGGTACGGTGATGGGTATGATCGAACTTTTCGATGTGATTACCATGCACGGTACGTCGGATCCGAAGCTTTTGGCGGGCGGTATTTCGATTGCCCTTGTGACGACTGAAACGGGCCTGATTGTCGCCATTCCCTTGCAGCTGATTCACACGTTCCTGGTCAATCGATCCGAAGCCTTGCGTGGCCGCATGGAAAAGGCTGGCCTTGCCGTATTGAACGCCCTTTGGATTAAGGAAAAGTAGTGCCGCCGGTAGATCAAAATTCCGTGCTCGAAGCCGCAATGGCTATCCTCTTTAGAGGTGGCTGGGTGCTTGCCCCGATTTTTGTGTTGGGGTGGTTCGGTTGGTTTTTGATGATCGAACGTTACGCCTACTACTTTATGCTGAGGGGCGGTACCATAAACGGTGTCGATGGCGGATTCTGGAAGAATCTTGAAAAGAAAGGCGAAGACTTTGCCTTTGAAAAGCTTTCGCACCATCGTTTCGGATACTTCTACGCGTTAGCTCGCGATGTCCGCACTTATCGTGAACTGGGGCCTATCGCCGTGCGCAATGCCATGGAAGAAACTCGCCACCGCATTTCGTTGAATTTGTCTCGGTCACTCAAGACGATTTCGACTTGTGCGGCTCTTTCTCCGATGCTTGGGCTTTTGGGCACGGTGTCTGGCATGGTGCATACGTTTGAAAATATCAAGCTTTTTGGCTTTGGAAACCCGGTGCTTTTTGCCGACGGTATTTCTGAAGCTCTGCTTACGACCCAGGCGGGGCTCTTGATGTCGTTCCCGCTGATGCTTGCCTATAACTTCTTGGCGGGCCGCGTCGAAAAAATTGAGGAACTGGCTTGGAGCGAAGCTTTGAAATATGAATCCTACGTATTTGAAAATAAATCGGAGGAAAAATGAGTTTTATTCGTAAACGAGTCCATGATACAGGAAAGATAGACGTGTCGCCGATGCTCGACTGCGTCTTTATCCTGCTTATCTTCTTTATTGTGACATCGACTTTCACGCGCGAAACGGGTGTAGATGTTACAAAGCCCAAGGCGAGTTCTGCAAAGGACCTGGCCAAGGAAAGCATTTTGATTGGCGTGACGCGCCAAGGCACGATTCACATTAACGAAACTCAGGTGAATCTTTCGACTTTGAATACGGTACTCCGCCAGATGATGGCCGAAGCCCCGGACCGCCCGGTGATTATCGTGAGTGACCGCGACGCCCCCAACGGTGTGGTCGTTGATATTCTCGATGAATGCAATTTAGCCAAAGTCCGCAAAGTTTCCATCTCAGCCAATAAGGAGGAATGATGTTTAGACGAAAGAACGCTTCATTGCTTCGCAATTTCGCTACAGACGAAAGACGAAAGAGTTTTACCTTTCGCTTATCGTCTCTCGTCTCTCGTCTCTCGTCTCTCGTCTAATACATGCTCGATTTCCTCGCAAAATATTTCCGGTTCCCGGTGGCGTTCGTGCTCTCGTTTGTGTTGAGTGCGGTGTTTTTCCTTGCGATTCCGGTAATCAATGCCCTGATGTCTGACAAGGGCGTCAAGGGGCAAAAGGAACTGGAAGCGGTCACCGAAGTGGAAGTCTTGGTGAGCGAAAAGAAACCCGAAGTCAAGCAGAAGGTGATTCGCACGATTGTGAACCCGAACCCTTTCAAGATTTCTTCTAACATGGGTGTGTCCCGTAGCCAGAATTTCCAGATGGATTTGTCGCTTGCTCGCGGTGCTGCTGGCGATGGCGTGGCCGTGGGAACGGGCTCCATGGAAAATGTGGTGTACGAAGCGGGCGAAGTAGATGAACAGGCGCAGGTTTTGCGTGAAATTCAGCCGAAATTCCCCGAAAAGGCTAAGCGCATGGGCGTTTCGGGTTATGTGAAAGTCTTGATTGTGATTGATGTGTATGGCGACGTGGCGCAGGCTCAAGTGCTTACGCAGGAGCCGCCCGGATATGGATTTGACAACGAAGCTCTGAAGGCTGTAAGACAGTGGAAGTTTAGCCCAGCGCAGTTGGGCGGTTTCCCCGTGGCACAAAAGGCCACAAAGGAGTTCCGCTTTGTCAACTAGATTTTCTCTCGTCTCTCGTCTTTCGTCTCTCGTCTTGCTGATCCTGTCTGCATTCTCGTTTGCTGCCGAAGACTATTTCTTTAAGGCGAACGAGCTTTACGACCAAGGCAAGTATAAAGAGGCTGTGCCGCTGTATCGTGCGGCGATTGACGATGGCCGTTACGAACCTTTCGCCTGGTTTAACTTGGGCAATGCCATGGTGCAGTTGGACCGTAAGCAAGTGGCTATGGTGGCTTACAAGCGCACCGTTGAACTTTTGCCGACTTTTGAAAAAGCCTGGATGCTCCTGGGCGACCTTTACTACTTAGGTGGCGATGTGGGCGAGGCCATTGCGGCTTATAACCGCGCCATTGAACTTGGTGTCGAATCAGACCATGTGCATTTTGCGCTTGCCGAATGCTATTTAAAGGGTCGCGACTGGACGCTTGCCCAGAAGAATTTTGAACGTGCCTTGCAGCTGAATCCAGATCGTATGGATGCATGGTACGGCCTTGCCGAAGTTTACGAAAAGCTTGGTGATTACGAGTATGCAATTAAGACTCTTCAGAATGCGCTCCAGATGACTGCAACGGCGGGCGCCGATGTGCATTTTACGATGGCATATTATTATCGCAGCATGGATTCGACGCGGCAGTCCTTGAACGAAATGGAAAATGGAATCCTGATGGATCCTGAAAACGTTTCGGCACGCCGCTATCTGGCGCAGATGTATGTGCAGAACAATTCTCCGTGGATGGCGATTTTCACGCTGGAAGAAGGACTTCGACACAATAAGGGTAAGGCTGACTTGAACCTTGATTTAGGACAAATTTACTTTACCCAGAAACGCTACGACGAAGCCTTTGACTGCTATATGAAAGCGTGGGTTGCTGGAAATTCCCAAGGACGCATCGGTGCCGAAAACGTGGGCCATGTGTTCTCGAATGCGGGCGATACCGAAAAAGCGGAAAGCCTGTACAAGCGCATTCGCGAGAAAAAATAGAATTCCCGTGGTGTAGCGCTTGCTTTTACTCGTTGTCATATATGCGGCTTTTATTGGCTTAGGCCTCCCAGACACAGTGCTTGGGGCTGCATGGCCCGTGATGCAGCTAGACTTGAATGCGCCACTTTCGGCGGCGGGGCTCTTGTCGATCATTGTAAGTGTTGGAACGATTGTTTCGAGCTTATGGACTCCCGCACTTTTGCGCCTGATGGGAACGGGTAAGCTAGTCTTTGTGAGTATTGCGCTTACGGCGGTGGCTTCATTCGGTTACGGATTTTCGACGACATTTTGGATGATGTGTTTGTTTGCGGTTCCCATGGGAATCGGGGCGGGTGCAATCGATGTCGCGATGAACAACTTTGCGGCCATTTACTTGGAATCGAAACACACGAGTTGGCTGCATGCCAGTTGGGGCGTGGGCGCATGCCTAGGCCCCGCGCTGTTTTCGATTTCGGTGTTTACGGGAGTCGGCTGGCGTGGCGCTTACGACATGGTGGCTTTGCTGCTTGCCATTATTGCGGGGATGATGCTTGTGACGCTTCCGATTTGGAAAAAGATGGAGCGTCAAGGATCATCGCCGCAGGCGGTTGCTATGAAGGATATTTCACTCCGGGCCGCCTTGCGCGTGCCGGGAATGAAACTTTCGTTCTGGGTTTTCTTCTTTTATTCTTCCCTTGAAATTTCGACGAGCCTTTGGTGCGGTACATACCTGGTGGCCCGCGGCTTTGAACCTGAAATCGGGGCGCTTGCAGTTTCGCTGATGTTTGCAAGTGTGATGGTGGGGCGCATTTTAAGTGGATTCTTTGCTATCAAGTTTACGGATATGCGCCTGGTGCATGCAGGTATCGCCATTGTGGTGCTCGGTTGTTTGGTGCTTGTGTTGCCGCTCCCGCTTTGGTTTACGCCGGTTTGTATTTGCCTGCTTGGGCTTGGTTGTGCGCCGGTGTATCCGTCGCTGATTCATGCGACACCAGCTCGCTTTGGCGAAGAACTTTCGGGGCGTGCCATTAGCATTCAAATGGCGGGCTCGTACGTGGGCTCCATTTTGATGCCGCCTGCGTTTGGCCTTGTGGCTAGCAAACTCTCGGTGATTGTGTGGCCGGTGGCGCTTGCTTTATTTGTCGGGTGCTTGTTGCTTTGCGTGGTTCTGCTAGATTATGTGACTCGCAAAAAGTGGAAAAATGCTTTTGCCGCAGAACGGATTATGGATGTTTTGCACCAAGTCGAGGTCATGGCGGAAACCCGCAGAAGACTCCGCAAGGAGCGCCGTCGCAATCGTCGTAAAAATAAGCTGAAACAAGCGCGAATCAAACGAAAGCTTGATAACCACTAAAAGATTCGGACTTTATCTTTTTCTAAATTTACCACTATGGCAAAGAAGAAAAAGGTATGGAAATCCCCGGCCATGGCTCAGGCCATGCGCAGTAAAGAAGATAAACTCCGCGATACGCTTACGCAGATTGTGAGCGGCCAGAGTCGATTGCTGAACCGCCCCGAAGACTTGTACGAGGCGATTGCAAACGGCATTGACGATATTGAGAACTTCAAGAATCCCAAAGACCAGCTGGAACTTTTGGCCTGGACTTTGCGCGCTGATTTTATTTCGTTTAAGGCGGATACTGACGAAGAAAAGGAATATTGGGACAACCTGTTCTATGATGCAGGAACCTTTTTTGTAGAACTTGCGACGCAGTATGCCGACAAGGATTATGTCGCAGACTTGATTCACGATTTGGCGATGCGCCATGTGGGTGGCGAGGGCCGCTCGGTGGTATTCCTGAGCATCGAAGAAATTTTGCCGAAGGAACGTGCGCAGGCTTTGCTCGAAGAACTCATCAACAAGGTGACCGAAATCGACCAGGGCAACCGCGAAGATATTCTGGATGCCATTTGCGATATGGCGGATTCTATCAAGGATGCTGCAAACTTTGCAAAGGCCGCTCTCCTCAAGGATCCGGACAAGAGCAATGCAACGCTCATTGACATTGCTAATGCCCAGTTTATGGCAGGGAACATCGAACTTGCCAAGCAGTGGCTCGGTGATGTGCGCAACCCCGGTTCCGAAGACGAAGAAGCGTATTTGGATTTGCAGGCGGCCATTGCTGACAAGGAAGGCCGCAAGTCGGATTGCATCAAGATTGCACGCACCTTGTACGAGACCTTCCCGAAGGTGATGAACCTCGGGCGCTTGGTGGCATTCTTGCCCGAAGCCGAAGCGGACCGAGTGCTTAAGGAACATGAACAGTTCCGTAACGGCAGTTCCGCTAATTTGGAATTTATGCAGCTGCTTGCTGCTATGAAGCGTTACGAGCAACTTTCCGGTTATGTGACTCGCTTTGAAAAGGACCTGACGGTTCTCGATGCCGAAGAACTTTCGGACTTGGCGGAAGCACTCGAAAAGGATGGCCAGAAGGCGATTGCAGACCATATTCGCGACTGGATTGTCGAAGAACCGGAAGATGCCCAGGCATTTGACGACAAGGATTAGGCTCTGATGGCGGTTTCGGCTAAGGTATATTTGATTGGTGCTGGTCCAGGCGATCCCGGACTCTTGACTCTTCGCGGTAAAGAAATTCTGGAATGCGCCGATGTGGTGGTGTATGACCGCTTGGTTTCGCCGGCCATTCTCGGGATGTGCAATCCCAAGGCGAAGATGGTGGATGTGGGCAAGATGCCGACGCACCATAAGGTGAAACAGTCCGAAATCAACAAGCTTTTGGTGCAGTTCGCTAAGGAAAATCCGTCGGGCGTTATTGCGCGCTTGAAAGGCGGCGATCCGTTCGTTTTCGGTCGCGGTGGCGAAGAGGCTTTGGAACTTGTAGATGCCGGTGTGGAATTCGAAGTGGTTCCGGGCATTACCTCGGCGATTGCGGTGCCGGCTTACGCGGGCATTCCCGTGAGCCATCGCGGAATCGCCACGAGTTTCCATATCATCACCGGGCATGAAAAGGCTGAATCATCCACTAATGTCATCCCCGCGCAAGCGGGGATCTCCTCTGAACCGGTAGGTTTAGATTTCCCCGCCCTTGCTCGTTGTCCTGGCACCCTTATTTTCTTGATGGGCATTGCCAACATGGATTTCATTGCCAAGCGCCTGATTGAATGTGGCAAGGATCCGAAAACGCCTCTGGCTTTTATTGAAAAAGGCACCACGCCGTACCAGCGCACCGTTATGGCAACGCTTGAAACGGCGGGGGAGACGATTGTCCGTGAAAATGTGACTGCGCCAGCGATTACGATTATGGGCGGTGTCGTAGAACTCGGCAAGACTCTCGCCTGGAAAAAGAACTTGCCGCTGTCGGGTAAGCGCCTGGTGGTGACTCGCGCAGCCAAGCAGGCTAGCGGAATTACCGCCCGTTTGACCGCCCTCGGTGCCGAAGTCATCGAAACCCCGATGATTGAAACACGTACATTGGAATGCCCTTCTCACGTCATTGCGAGCGAAGCGACGCAATCCATACCAGCCGATTTCAATGATTTGAATAACTTCGACCTTCTCGCTTTCACAAGCACCAACGGTGTAGAATCTTTCTTTAAGCAGTTGCTTGCTTCTGGCCGCGATATTCGTGAACTCGCCGGCAAGAAGATTGCAAGCGTCGGTAAAATCACCGAGAAAAAGTTGCTGGAATACGGCATCCGCTGCGATTACGTCCCCGAAGACCACACCGGTGAAGGCCTGGGAATGCTTCTTCGAAGCATTTTAGACGAGAGAACGCTCGTAAACTCGCTACAGACGAGAGACGAGAGTGGAATTGCCCTGAGCGGGACGCGTAGTGCGGAATCGAAGGATCTATTGGATGAATCTCGTATTCTCCTCCTCCAGGGCAATCTCGCTGACGACACCCTACTGAAACTCCTGCCAGGGGCGACCCGTTGGGTCGTATACGAAACGCTCCCTGTGACCGAGTTTCCCGAATGGAAAAAAGAGGCCGTCGAGAACGCCGATGCCGTCGTATTCGCCAGCACCAGCGCCGTCGAGAATTTCGTACAAATCTCTCGTCTCTCGTCTCTCGTCTCTCGTCTGAGTTTCTGTATCGGTCGCATGACGGAATCGGCGGCCCGCAAGAACGGCTTTGAAACCGTCACTTCCGACGAAACCACCATGGACTCGCTCGTCAAAAAGATTGTGGAATATTACACGGCAGGGGAGCGTGCATAATGAAGGCAATTCTGATTATCGCTCACCATTGCATTCTGCCCGGGGCCTACAAAGGTTTTGAAGAAATCCTGGACAAGCTGCATCACGATTTGCCCGGTACGCGTGTAGCCAGCACGAGCCTCTTGGATTTGGAAAATGACCTGCGCACCTTGCTCCGTGAAGATGTGGAGTCGGTGACGCTTCTGCCGTTCCTGCTGTTGAACGGTCAGCATGCTAAAAATGATGTTCCGCGAGTGGTGGCGAAACTCCAGGCTGAATTCCCGCAGATTCCGATTACGCTGTTGCCTTGCCTCGGCGATTGGAAAGAGTTTGCAAACATGGTCGTTGCCGGCCTCTGCACTGCGCAAATAGACGAAAGAACGGACCTGCGGTCCTACAGACGAAAGACGAAAGAAAATTATCTCTCGTCTCTCGTCTCTCGTCTCTCGTCTAAATCATCTCTCTTTTCCGTCGAACTGAATCTCGAAGGTCGTAACGTCCTTGTAGTGGGTGGAGGTCGCATTGCGCTTCGCAAGGTCAAGACGCTTTTGCCTACGGGTGCCCGCATTACCGTCGTCGCCCCGCAATTTGATCCGGAGTTCGATTATCTTAGACGAGAGAACGAGGCTTCGCCTCTACAGACGAAAGACGAAAGAGCTTCTCTGAAAAACGATATATCTCTCGTCTCTCGCCTCTCGTCTCTCGTCTTGGAACAGCGTCCATACTCTACCGATGACCTTCGCGGTGTCTTTATGGTCTTCATCTGCACCGACCAACCAACGGTAAACGCCCAAGTGTCTAACGACGCCCGTGCCCGTCGCATTCTGGTGAACAATGCCTGCGACTACCTCGATGGCGATTTCATTGTGCCTGCCCGCATGGATTTTGGCGAAAATATCGCTGTAACGGTATCTACCCAGGGCCGCGCCCCTTCTCTAGCCAAAAAACTCAAGACAAAAATCCAAAATGAGTGGGCCGAAGGCCTAGAAAAGGAAGAAAACGCCTTCTTCGCCCAAAAATGAGTGTGAAAAACGTCACTTTGTGAAAATTTTCTCATTATTTTGTTGCTTTTTGTAGAATGCTAGAATATTTTTACAAAAAAACAAAAGGAGTATCTTTATGAAAAAGCTCTTCTTACTCGCCTTAGCAGTGTCCATGGCTGCATTCGTTGCCTGCGGTGGCGATTCCTCTTCGCCGACAGGAGAAAATTCAAGTGGCATAAACGCAGATGAAGTAACAGTGTCCGCGTTCTTCCCGACTGGGTACAATGCCGGTGATGTGGCGGCCTGGTATGCATCCGATGTGGTGACCGATAAAGGAAGTGCCCAAACCAAGACGTATATAGATGCGGTTTACCTGTTCAAGGACGGCACCTTTATTGCAACGGAATCCAAGAAAAAGGTTAAATCGAGTGGAACCACGGTCTCGAATGATATTGTGTCTAAGGGAACTTGGACGGGAGATGATACTGATTTCAGTAATGGAGTCTTCCAAATTAAAACAAATGATGGAATGATTATCCCGGTCGAAATCAAAAATGGCGAATTCACGATCGATCCTGAAGGGGAAGGTGGCATCACTTTCAAGCTCATGAGTTCTTCTGTGCCTAAGGCAACCGAGGCCGGCAAACAGGAAATAAAGAATGAATCGTCCAATGTCACGGCAAAGCCATCTTGCTCGGTTACGCTTACAGGCAATTCCGTAAAAACGAAGGCAAGTTATAAAGATTATTCAATGGATATGACCACGACTATTGTGGGCGATTCGGTCCACTACTCTGTTGACGAGAAATATGGCAATATTTCAAACAAAGATGAGTATTCTTACTATAATTTTGATGGATCGAATTTAGATTCTTTGAAGAAAGAAGCCGAAGAATCCTGCAAAGAGTTTGAAAAAATTGCTACAGAATATTTTGACGATGACTACGATTATGATGATGACTATGATTATGACTATAGAGGTTGGGACAACGATTATGACGACGATGATTATGACATAGATTATTCTGATATTTCCTGCAAGGTCACCTCAACATCGAACTCTGTAACCGTAACTGCTTCCATATCGGGTTCATCGATATCTACAATCTATACGATTACTGATACTGGCTATAGTATCTCTTATAAAGGAGATGGCCTTGAAGATCTTGCTCCGGTTGACATTCCTACAACGGTGACTGTGGATGAGTTGCGGAAAATGGGTGAAGAATCTTGCGAATCTTACAAGGCTTTGTATTAAAAAATAGAATCCAACCTTTGCGCTAATTTTTTTCATCTATTTAGTGGCCCCGACTGAGGGCCTTTTTTTTATATTATGAGTAACTTAAACGATATTTTTGTTATTATTAAGAACGGAGGTGGAAAATATGATTATCCGTCCGCGTCGTTTACGCAAGAATGAAACCATTCGCAATATGGTGGCAGAAACTGCCGTCAATCCGGATTCCCTCGTTTATCCCATGTTCGTGGTAGAAGGGGAAGGGCTCAGGGAACCTATCCCTTCGATGCCGGGGCAGTTCCGCTTTTCTATTGATGAAATTTTGAAGGAGCTGGAAAGCTGCGTTGCTTTGGGAATCAAGTCCATATTGCTTTTCGGCATTCCCAGCTATAAGGATGAAATTGCTTCGTCCGCTTATGACGATGACGGAATCGTGCAGCGCGCGATTCGCTCCATCAAGGCGAAGTTCCCGGATCTATACGTGATTACCGATGTGTGCCTTTGTGAATACATGAGCCACGGTCATTGCGGCATCGTGAAAGACAACGATGTGGATAACGATCCGACGCTTGAGCTTTTGGCAAAGACGGCTCTTTCGCATGCAGAAGCCGGTGCCGATATGGTGGCTCCGTCTGATATGATGGATGGTCGAGTGGCCGCCATTCGCGAAAAGCTGGACGAAAACGGCTATCAGAATTTGCCGATTATGGCCTATAGCGCCAAGTTTGCAAGTGCCTATTATGGTCCTTTCCGCGATGCGGCTGATTCTGCTCCGCACTTTGGCAACCGCAAGAGTTACCAGATGGATGTCCGCAACGGTCGCGAGGCCTTGCGTGAGGTTGAACTGGACATTGAAGAAGGGGCTGATATCGTAATGGTGAAGCCTGGACTTGCCTTCTTGGATGTTCTGCGCCAGACTGCCGAAATGAGTTCTGTCCCGGTGGCGGTCTACAATGTCAGTGGCGAATATTCTATGGTAAAGGCGGCTGCAATGGCGGGCTGGATTGACGAAAATGCCATTATTCGCGAAAATTTGCTGGCTTTCAAGCGGGCAGGGGCTGATATTATTATCACCTACCATGCCAAGGAAGCTTTGGAAAAGGGGCTTGTTTCTTAACTCGTTAGTCTTGTAAAATTGTTTTTACATAATTTTGTGATAATAAATTAACTTTTTTGTGCTTTTAGCGTAAAAAAGAGTTATATTTCGATATGTCAATAATGACACAAAAAAACCATATTATGGAGAATAAAATGAAAAAGCTTATGATTCTCGCCGCTCTCGGCACTGCTGCTCTCTTCACTGCTTGTGGTGATGACTCTTCTTCCGGCGCTTCTGCTGGCTGCGATGTTTCCAGCACCGAAAACTCTGTGACTGTATCTATTAGCGAAGCTGGTTATACTTCTGCTACTACCTACACTCTCACCGAAACTGGTTACAAGATGTCCTATAGTGGTGAAGGTTCTGAAGGTATGCCGGAAACTGAAATCCCGGCTGAAGGTACGACTCTCGACCAGCTGAAGCAGATTGCTGATGAAGCATGCAAGCTTTGGGAATCCGCTGAAACCGTTCCGGCAGAATAATCGTTTCTAAAACGAATTAACCTTTGGAAAATCCGACCTTCGGGCCGGATTTTCTATTTTTATATCAAATTTTATTCTTAGATCCTTCGACAAGCTCAGGATGACACAACGATGAATCATTCTTTAAGCGAAAAACTTTTTGCAGAAGCCAAGGGCTTGATGCCCGGTGGCGTGAATAGCCCGGTGCGTGCCTATGGAAATGTAGGGGCGACTCCTCCGTTTATAGCCCGCGCGAAGGGTAGCCATATTTACGATGTCGACGGCAACGATTACATTGATTACGTGGGCAGCTGGGGCCCGATGCTGTTGGGTCACGCACACGATGCCGTGATTAAGGCTGTTGCAGAAACCGCTCAGAATGGTTTGAGTTTTGGTGCTCCGTGTGGCTTGGAATCGGAACTTGCAAAGCTGGTGATGGAACTTGTTCCGAGCGTCGAGATGATTCGCATGGTAAACAGCGGTACCGAAGCTACCATGAGTGCGATTCGTGCGGCGCGTGGTTTCACGGGCCGCGATAAGATTGTCAAGTTTGAAGGTTGCTACCACGGCCATAGCGATAGCCTCTTGATTAAGGCGGGCTCGGGTATGCTTACCACCGGTAAGCCGAGCAGCAAAGGCGTGCCGGCGGACCTTGCCAAATACACGCTGACGCTGCAATACAATGACGTCGCCGGCGTCAAGGAACTCTTCGATAAGATTGGCGATGAAATTGCGGGCGTCATTGTAGAACCCGTGGCCGGCAATATGGGCGTGGTGCCTGCGAAGCCGGAATTTTTAAAGGCGCTTTCCGAAGAAACCAAGAAGCATGGCGCGCTCCTGATTGTGGATGAAGTCATGACCGGTTTCCGCGTCGATATTCACTGTGCGCAGGGCTTGTACGGCATTAAGCCGGACTTGACCACCTTCGGTAAGATTATCGGCGGAGGCATGCCGGTGGGCGCTTATGGCGGTCGACTGGATGTCATGCAGCAGATTGCTCCTCTCGGTGGAATTTACCAGGCGGGAACTCTTTCGGGTAACCCTGTCGCGATGGCTTCTGGTCTTGCTACGATGCGCGAATTGAAGGCTCACCCGGAATATTACAAGCATGCCGAAGCGATGACAACGCGCCTGATTAATGGCCTTAAGGGTGCCGCGAAGGCTGCTGGAATTGCGCTCGCGACAAATCAAGTGGGCTCCATGGGCTGTATCTTCTTTACCGAAGGGCCTGTCACATGCTTTGCCGATGTGCAAAAGTCCGACTTGGATTTGTTCCGTCGCTATTTCCTGGGGATGCTTGACGAAGGAATCTACCTTGCGCCGAGCCAGTTCGAAGCCATTTTCGTAAGTGCCGCACATACTGAAAACGACATTGACCGTACCATCGAAGCCGCCCACAAGGTGTTCAAAAGTTTGTAGAGGAAAAAATGATTGTATCTTGGATGACCACCAACAAGTGTAACCTGACCTGCAAGCACTGCTACCAGGACGCGGGCGAGAACAAGGCCGCCGAACTCACGACTGCAGAGGCGCTTAAGCTGATTGACGAAATCGCGAAGGCGGGATTCAAGATTATGATCTTTAGCGGTGGCGAACCGATGACTCGCCCCGATATCGTGGAGCTCGTGGCGCATGCTTCGAGCAAGGGACTTCGCCCGGTATTCGGCACGAACGGCACGCTCATTACGCACGATTTGGCTTTTGCGCTCAAGAAGGCCGGTGCCATGGCGATGGGCATCAGTGTCGATAGCATCGACCCCACGCGTCACAATGAATTCCGCGGTCTCCCGAACGCCTTCGAACTTACGATGGCGGGTATCGAGAACTGCAAGGCGGCTGGCCTCCCGTTCCAGATTCACACGACGATTATGGACTGGAACCAGAATGAGATTTTCGACATCATGGACTGGGTTAAGGAAATCGGCGCGGTGAATCACCAGATTTTCTTCTTGATTCCCGTGGGTCGCGGCAAGGAAATTGAAGGTCACGCCCT
>JAFZOV010000037.1 GCA_017550445.1 Fibrobacter sp. | reverse complement strand
GGGCGCGTTTTCGGGACTACCGCGGCTGTGTGGAGTGGCTGGCTGATGCGGGCGTGGTCAACCCGTGCTACTGTCTTCTCCAGCCAGAGCTGCCGCTCAAGGGCAACTACGATGAAACGAAGTTCAAACTGTATTTTGGAGACACAGGTCTTTTGATTTCAATGCTGGACGAAGACGCCCAGGACGATTTGCGGACGAACCGCAATCTGGGCATCTATAAAGGGGCCGTCTTCGAAAACATCGTAGCCGAGGCGTTTGCCAAGGCCGGACTCGGACTCTACTATTGGCGGAGGGATGATTCCCCGCTTGAGGAGGAGTTCTTCGTTCGTTGCGGCGAGGACTTGGTACCGGTGGAGGTCAAGGCGGGCAACAGCCGTTCCAAATCGCTACGGGAGCTGATTGACTCTCCCCGCTATCATGACATCAGATGGGGAATCAAGTTCGCGGACGCCAACATCGGCTTCACCCGCGACATTCTGACTCTTCCGTGGTTCTGTGCCTTCCTTATGCCAAAAATGCTGAAGGCGCGTAGGTGGGGACATCGTGGTCTGGTGTCAGGCTCCTGAAATCCTGAAGGGCCGCGCCGTTTGGCGCGGCCCTTAATTTTTCGTGAACCCCGTATATAATGCCATGGTGTCTTTCACCGGCAACCAACCACAAAGGAACGTATCATGGCTGACAAAGGCAACCTCAAGGACTGGCTCGTCATCGCGGCGGTTTTCCGACCGGACAAGGCCCTCACAATCTACAGCGTCGTGGTCTGGGGATCGGTTGTCGCCCTTCTGCTCGCACTCGGCGGATGCTTCGGCTGAGCCTGACACCAGTGCCAGGCTCCTGAAAAAACAGGGAATTGGAACCAACCTATCCTTTTCCGTAATCAAGTCGCGTCACGGATCGAAGCTTGCATATGCAAGGGCCGCGAATGGTTCGCGCTTCCCTATGCGCGAGGTTTATACCTATGGAAACAGAGAAGGACAACACGAAAGAGAAAGAGCGCAACGAACTCTACGCCGAGATTGCGGCACTGTTCGGACCCAAAGCGGCGGCAGACGCCGAGCTCATCATCACATGGCTGGCCATAATCACATGGTTCTTTACCATGTTCGTCATGGACTAAACCGAGAGGCGCTCACTCCCGGCGAATCGCTGTTATTCCGGTTGGCAGCGCCTTACGGTATGAGCTTTTGGAAGGACGGAACTCATCATGTCAGACAAAGACAACCTTAAGGACTGGAAACCTAGCGACTTCCTTCAAGCCACTTTCCGTGGCCTTCCGTGGTCGGCCGCAAGGCCCAGAGCATAAGTTACCCGAAATGAATCACTCGCGGCCACGTGAGCGGGGGCTGCGTTGAAATCACCCTAGTGATGGGAGGCAACAAGGTGCCTGACACCTTTTTTCGCCCACTGCCCAAGGCTACGGCATGTATCATTCATAAAACGTGAAGAATTCATTCCTTGTTCATTCATAAAACGTGAGCAATTGGTTTGATTTACATTCATAAAATGTGATAAAATCCTTTGACGATGAAAAGACATGTGCTAGATAAGATGTATGCCTGGAATGAGTTGAAGGGCAGAAAACCGCTGATTTTGATGGGTGCGAGACAAGTTGGAAAGACTTGGCTGATGGAGGAGTTTGCCCGACGTAAGTACGCGGACAACATTGTCTCCGTCAATTTCATGAAGAATGAACGCTTGCGACAGCGGTTTGAATCAATTGACCTTGATCCAAAATCGCTGATTGAGGCAATTTCAATTGAAACGGGGCGGAGAATCGTTCCAGGGCACACGCTCCTTTTACTGGACGAAATTCAAGAGTCGCCCCGCGCTCTTACTTCGCTAAAGTTTTTCAATGAGGATATGCCGGGGCTGGCCATTATGGCCGCAGGTTCGCTTCTTGGACTGGCGGTGAGCCGAAAGAAGAGACGCGATGCAAGTTCTTCGCAGGCAAAGGCCTCGTTTCCTGTGGGGAAAGTGACTTTTCTCGACGTGCCTCCGATGACTTTCGAGGAGTTCCTTCTTGCTGTCGGTGAGGAGGCGAAGTGCGAGGCTCTCCAAAAACGCGACTGGAAAACAATAGGTCTGTTTCATGACAGTTATTGTGACTTGCTTCGCAAATACTGTTTCATAGGCGGTATGCCTGAGGCGGTACAGGCTTTCGCAACGGATGGTGACTTCATTTCTGTCGGAGATGTTCACAAGACGATTCTTCGCGCCTACGATGAGGACTTCGCAAAACATACAGACGGAGCCTTGTTGCCGAAGATAAGGTTGCTCTGGAATTCCATTCCCGCGCAACTCGCCAGAGAAAACAAGAAGTTTGTCTATACTGCGTTGCGACAGGGGGCTAGGGCGCGAGAGTATAAGGTGGCCCTTGAATGGCTTGAAGATGCCGGAATGATCCGCATGGTCCATAACGTCTCGACTCCCCAGATGCCGCTGGCGGCATACGAGGAGTTCGGCGCCTTCAAGCTTTACGCGCACGATGTCGGTCTTGTTGGCGCAATGGCCGGATTGCCACCTCAAATATTGCTTGAGGGCGACAGCCTCTTCACGCATTTTAAAGGTGCGCTAACGGAGCAATACGTACTTGAAGAATTGGTGGCCCAGGGAATTTCCCCATGCTACTGGTCGCCGGACAACATTATGGCGGAAGTGGAATTCGTGCTGCAATCCGGAACGACAATATGTCCGTTAGAGGCAAAGGCGGGGACAAATCTGCGGGCGAAGTCACTCAAATCATATATAAATCGGTTCAGTCCTCGCAAAGCCTTGCGCGTATCCATGTCGAAGCGGACGTCCGGAGCGCAGATAGAGGACTACCCCCTTTATGCCATACCCGAAATGTTGAGCGAATTGTCATAGTTTCCCCAGGTTTTGCGCCTCTGCCACTCTGCTTTCTCTCGTCTGTACCGAAGAGTCGCCTACGGCGTTACCACGGAAATTCGCGGAAATGTCCAGGAATGGCTTGAGCTTGAAACCTAGCGACTTCCTTCAAGCCACTTTCCGTGGTCGGCCGCAAGGCCCTTTCTTGCGAAGTGGATGCGACGCCGTTGAACGCGCAGCGATCAGAGCCTGGCACCGAAAACGGTGTCAGGCTCCTGAAAAAACCTGGGAAATTGGAACCAAGCCAGTCAGAAAGTTAGTCTTTTTCGACGAAATTTTCCGGTATAGGTGGTTGAAGGCAATGACCAAGAATCTGACAGCGGGAACGGTGTCAGGCCCTTGAAAAACTGCCAATTGGAACCATCCTCACCAGTTTTAAATTATTCAGACGATTTTTTGCTGCTTTATTTCCCGTAAGGACCATGCGAACAAACCTTTTCGACATCAGACAAAGAACTGTTCAATTGGAACCAACCTTGACGAAAAACTTGTCCGGTTGGCAGGGGTTTTCGGTATGCCTAATGTCAGCTTTGGCCTCGCCGAGGGAGGGGAGGCCACTTAATTCGCACCCCTCCCCGTAGGGGAGGGGCCAAGGGCTACAATTCCCAAGAACAAGAGAGACTTCAAGGTGTCTGACACCGAAAGCGGTGTCAGGCTCCCATCCATCCACTCACTCTTCACTTTTCACTCTTCACTCT
>JAFZOV010000036.1 GCA_017550445.1 Fibrobacter sp. | reverse complement strand
GGTCCGTGACCTGTTCCCAGGTGTCGCACGTGATAATGTCGTGTGCGTTCGCAAAGTAGCCGTCAATGCTTACCTTGGACGGGTTAAGGTGGCGAATGGCGTTGCGAAGGTCGTCAAGCACAGCGTCTTTCCAGGAAATCGTGGGATTGACTACGTGCTGAAAAGAAATGGGGCTTGTGGCGTTGGTGTTTTCCCAAACGCCTGTGATAATCTTTACGGGAACGTGCATTGTGTTATCCTCGGTTGTTGGTTGTTTACGTCCTAAATATAATAAAATACCTATCGTCTGTCAATAGGTATTATAAAAATTTTTGAAATTTTTTTATTTAGGGTTCGTTTTCGTCAAAATGCCCGCAGCCCTTGATACGCTCCCCGCACATAGGGCAATACTTGATAGCCACCGCTACCCAATCGCCATTCTGCGTATATACGGACAGGTAGTTGTCTTCGTCAATGAAGGCTTCGTCCTTGCCCCTGTCGGAAAACAGCGGGAACCGCTTTGCTTCTTCGTTGGTTTCGTGGTCGCAATACTCACACATACGTTATTCTCCGATTCTACCCCCACACATAGGGCAGAACTTAATTTTTAGGTGGACGGCTTGAACTTCAAAGTCGGTATCGGGAAAAACAACAAGTTCGCCATATTTAGTGATACAGGCATCCCCGTTTTCCCCATCAATAAACTTTTCCTTGTAGGGTTCGCAATACTCACACATTGGAACCACCTACGATTTCACGGAACTTTGCGATGGCTGCGTCGTTCAAAGCCTTGTATTGAGTGTTCAAATCCTCCATACGGGCAATCACGGCTTCTACGGGAACTTCTGTGAGTTCCGAAAAGAACGGGATTTCGGTAAGGCATTCGTTGGCTACCCGTCGGGACAAGCCCGTGATACCGCCCTTGATAGCGATACCCCACGGGGTAATTTCGGGGGTGGTATAGGCACTATTCGTCCCTACAAGTTTACCCTGCAAGTGAACGGAGTCCTCATCTTGTTTTACGTCCTGGATATACACGTAAACGTCCCAGGGATTTTCTTTCAATATGAACGTCTTACCGACCAGGCACTTTCGGTATTCTTCAATAATTTTTGCGGTAAGGTTTTCCACGTCCAGGTCCATACCGTCCCCGACGCTTTGTTGGAGTTCCTTTAACAAGGCTTCTTCGGTGTCGGTTCGCTTGGCAATCTTTTGGAGCCTGTAGTAAATGTTGGAACGCTGCACCCTGTCGGGGGCGTAGATTTTGGTTTTAAGGTAGTCGTGGTAATCCTTGTAAGCCTTGATTAGTTCTTTCGGGGTATCAATCATAATGCTATTCCAGGCTCAATTTTTTCAAAGTGTATTCGTCACCCGTCTTGTTCGGATTCCAGGTATAGCACAAAACCGAGAAGTGCGGACCGTCTTCAAGGGCAAAAGCAATAAACGCCTGGAATTGTTCAAGGGCTTTCTGTTCATACAGGGAAATCCTGGTCGGGACTTCGGGGAACTTACTTGCGATTTCTTTCTTGCAGGCAAGCGTGGCGTTCTTCATCCATTCAAGAATCGTGTCGTAGTTAAATTCCTTGGGAAGTTCAGCATTATAGGCTTCCCTTACAATCGTAGAAATTTCTTCAAACTTGCTTTTCATTTTCAACTTTCTCCTGTATTTGTGGTTAGACTTGTTGTGCATTTCCTTGAATGCCTTTTCGTTGTGGTGGTCCAGGAAATAATCACGCATATAGGCTGCTTGCTTTTCGGGGTTATCTTCCCGCCACTTCTTGCAGTGCTGTGCGTGTTCTTTCTTGTGCCGTTCACGCCACCGCTTTTGGGCTTGCCGTTGCTTTACCTTGTCCTTGTATGCCACGGGTCACTTCTTGTCGGATAGCGTCTTGCTGTAAATATAGTTCATACACCGCAGGATAATAGCCCCGCACGTTTGGAAGCATTCAATACTCTTTGCATAGTCTTCCATTTGGTATGCGGAAAACGCTTCTGCCATTTCACGCATAAGCATATTGTCCGCACAGTCCTGGTCGGAACGGGAAATCGCCCGTAAAGATTGGAGCCACGAACCCGCCTTTGTGTTCGTGAAGTGCTTGCACAGTTCGGGCTTTTCCTGCAAGTGCTGTTTAAGTCGTTCCTGTAAACCGTCTATGCACATAGAGTAATTCATAGATAATTCCTTTATGATTGAAAAAGTGGTTCGGTCCGTTCTTCAATGTATGCCACAGCGTCAATGATTAAGTCAAGCCACACACGGATTCGTTTCAGTGCCTTAATCTTTTCGTTCTTGTCCTTGATTTTCCTGTCTTTCGCATAGTAGGTGTCAACCTGTTCCTGGAACGGCTTTCCGATTTCTCTTGCGATAGCCTTGCAGGTATCGTGCCACAACCACCCCGACCACGCCACGATTGTCCCCAGGGGGTGCGATGCGTCGCCTAGCACCTGGTTTTTGGCTAGACCCCTGCTAGACGGGTCGGGAATGTTTTCTTCAAACCATTCAAACGCAACAATTACAGCGTCCATCCAAACACGGATTCGCTTCAAGGAACGGACCTTG
>JAFZOV010000001.1 GCA_017550445.1 Fibrobacter sp. | reverse complement strand
GCATTTCGTCCACGATTTGCCGGATTTCATCCGAGTATTTAAGTGAAGCTTTGTTGGAAGCGATATATTCTTTGGCTCTCATTTCCAGTGAGTTTAAACTTTAGGTATCAAATTTACTGCTTTTCTCTTGTTTTCGTCTACGATTTTGGCATAAACTTGCGTGACCTGGATGTTGGAGTGCCCCAGGAGCTTGGAGACGGTGTAAAGGTCTGCTCCATAGGTGATGGCCATGGTGGCGAAGGTGTGGCGGGAAACGTGGAAGGTGATGTGCTTTTTGATTCCCGTGAATTCTTCGAACCGGCGCATGTAGTGGTGGGTCATGGCCGCCGTTTTGGGGATGCGGGGGAAGACTTTTTCATCGTCGGTGGCGCTTCCGCGCTTGGGAAGGAACTCCAATGCATTCTTGGAGAGCGGGACGAACATATCTTTGCCGGTCTTTTTCATCTTGGACTCGATCTGCAGGTCTCCGTTCGAATTCTTCTTGATATCGCCCCAGGTGAGCGCCTGAACGTCGGAGTAACGCAGGCCGGTGAAGCAGCAGAAGAGGAAGGCGCCCTTGACTCCGCATTTGGGGTCGTAATCCATTTTGATGATTTTCTTGACTTCCTGCAGGGTGAGGTAGCAGCGGGTGGATGCGGTGCGCTTGGGTTTGTATTTGTTTTCTACGGCGTGGCAGGGGTTCTTGAGGATGAGGTTGTCGCGTTCGGCTTTGTTCAGGGCCACCACCATTCGCTCGTACATGGAGAGTTTCGTGTTCTCGGTGATGGGCTGCGGGGTTTGATTGTTCTTGTGATCAGTGCCGCCGGCCTCGCGGTTCTCGTTGTTCAGGAACTCCAGGAAGCCGATGACGAATTCTTTGTCTATGCTGCTGAGGGGGATGACGGGGCCTTTGTAGCGGACGAGGCGACGCACGAAGGTGCGCATCATCCGGGCCGTGGAGACCTTGCCTTTGGCGAGGTCTTCCTGCTCAATGGCGTTGCAGTAGTCGACAAAGTTGATCTTCTTTGCCCTGGCGTAGTCCTTGAAGCCGTATTCGCCGTTTTGTATGTCGATAAGCATCTGCGCCTTGATGGCCTCCGCCATGCGCATTTGCTCCTTGTTCCATTCTTTGTTCACGGCTTTGTCCTTTCCCTTCTCCGGGCGCAGGTAAATGTTCAGGAAGCGATACTTCCTTTCACCGTTGACGTAGCAGTCCAGATAGATGGACTGGTTGCCGTTTGCCAGCTCTTTTGTCCGGATTCTGACCGGCTCCTTCACGAGGACTTCTTTCTTCTTAGCCATAGACGTTCACGGTAATTAGATACCGTGAACAAATATAGCAAATTTACTTCACTCTTGCAATAGGGTAACAAAAGTGGCAAAAGCAAATATAAGGTTCCGTTAATAAATCGTAAGCAGAGGACATTTGCGCGGCGTTTTCCCGGCCACTTTCTCCCATTTTTCAAGTAACAAACTGGTAACAAGATTGCACATTTTTTACCCGATTAAGTAGTATTTGCCCTAAATACCGACTTTGGTAAATGTGCCTTACAAGGCCGTAGAAGGCCATTTTCTAATATTTACTTACGGATGTTTGCGAAATTAAAGATATGAAGTACATTCCTTCCATCGCCTTCGAGGAGATGAGCGGCAGCGCCAAGGGCGTGACCGCTGCAAAGATGAAGAGCCGCAAGTACATCCGCAACCGCGGTTACGGTGGCTCCGTACGTACCGCCGACCAGGCCAAGG
>JAFZOV010000035.1 GCA_017550445.1 Fibrobacter sp. | reverse complement strand
TTTTCGTAGAAGGAATACGGAATGCCGTAGAGGAATGCCTTGCGCGGCATGGTCTGGTGGAAGGCGGTGTCGAACACGGCGACCTGCGGGAGCATCGGGAAGAATTTGGTAGCGCATTCCATACCGGTAGCGTGTGCCGGTTCGTGCAGCGGGGCGAACAGCGTAATGCTACGGATGTAGTCGATGACTTCTTGAGTCACCTTTTCGCTCTTGATGTACTTACCGCCATGCACCACGCGGTGACCGATAGCTTCGATCGTTTCGATGAGCTTCTGTTCGGCGAGAAACTTTTGCACTTCGGCAACGGCTTCGGCGTGCGTCGGGCAATCGAAATTGAAGTCAATGTTGCCTGCCGGGCCCTTGGCCTTGACGTGGCCATTTACGCCGATGTTTTCGACGAGGCCGCTGGAGATGGATTCTTTGGTCTGGGTATCGATAACGGCAAACTTGACCGAGGAACTGCCGCAATTAAGAACGAGTACGCGCATATTAAAAACCTTGGTAAATTGATTATGGGTGAAAAAATAGCATATTTTTACTAAATTCCCCGTTGATGTTCAAAAAAATCGCAGAGTTTGACAATCGTGTGTCGGTCTACTGGACGAACCGGCATTTTTCCGCGAAGGTGACGAAGTTCCTCAAGTTTTATGTGCGCCTGGGTGACGGCTACATTTGGGGCGTTTTTGCGCTGGTGCTGTTTTTGCATTTGGGCTGGTCGGCGTTCTGGCCGATTCTTGCGCAGGCTTTGGTGGCGATGGTGGTGTCGCTTGCATTGTACGAAGGCGTGAAGCTCAGTACCAAGCGACCGAGGCCATTTGCGGCGAATCCGCAGATTAAGGCGGAGGTCCCGCCGCTCGACAAGTACAGTTTTCCGTCTGGCCACACGATGAACAACTTGGCGGTTGCCTCGGCGGTGTTTTATGCGGTGCCGCAGTACGGTTGGATTATGATGCTCTTGCCGCTTACGTGGGGACTTTTGCGCGTGTACTTTGGCGTACATTGGCTCACGGATATTATTTGCGGGTTTTTGCTCGGCATTTTGAGTTTTGTCATCGGACATGCGATATGGATTTTACTCCCGCTGTAGAATTCTTCAAATCCCTTGCTGCGGATGAGTGCGTGTTCCTTTTGATTCGTCATGGGGAACGTGACCACATCAAACCAGATGACCCTGATTTTGGTGCGCATGTGGGCCTTACGGAACGTGGCCGTGAGCAGGCGCTTGCGCTTGGCAAGGCGATTCCTGCCGAGGGCGACATGTGCTTTTATTCGAGCCCGGTGGGCCGTTGCATGGAGACGGCTTCTTGTATCGCGAAAGGTCGCGGTATAGAAAATCCGCAGGTGCGGCCGCTTGATTGCCTAGCAGAATACTTTGTTCAAGATTACGATGAATACACCAAGGTGTTGCGCGCCGGATTTTATGAAGGCATTTGCGAATGGCTAGAGAATGAGGCCGCTGGCGCCCCGCGTGGCGACAAAGAAGCGTTTGCTCCGCTACCTGCCCGCTCCAACGAAATGCTCACGATGATGCTTGAAAAGGGTGATGTCCGCTTCAATATATTCGCGACGCATGACGCCTGGATTGTCCCGTGCCTGACGCACTTTTGCAAGATGCAGTTTTCTCCCAAGTGCTGGATGAATTACCTCACCGGAATGGCCGTGGTAACAGATGGGCAGAAAAACGTGAAGCGGATTACTCCTGTGACAGGCCTTGACACGGGCTGGCTTACATTCTAATAACCCATTTTTAAGTGTGATTTGCGTCATAAAAACGGCGAAATTTGCCGTTTTTCGGCAATGTACGGTTCTTGTAAACTTTAGTTAAGAGTAATAGAGCGATGATGTATTAAATCAAATATCGCAATTGTGTTAAAAAAAGTTATCTTATATAGGAGTGTTTATGACTGGGGTTAGGGATGAACCGCCAACAACGTGAAGATCTCCTAGAAAGCATCAATCTCTTGGAAAAGAGCAGGGATGAATATATCCAGACCTATGCTGGCGTGAGTGTCCATGATCGGACGGTCAGGTCGGTGCAGTTGCGCAAGGCTCTCGAAAATGTGAAGCGGCCTTACGCGCAATTGCGCGAAAAGGTGAAAATGGACGATTGGCGGTTTTTGCCTTTCGACTTGCCGGAGCCCGCCCGCGTGAGAGATTCGGAGCTGACTTATTTCGGCATGCCGCCCAAGACGCTTTCTCAGCTGATTGTGCTGATTGCGGCGTCTATCAAAAAGCAGAATGTTACGGTGCTTTCTATTTGCACGAGGAATCTCGTTGTTTACGAGATGATGCTCGGTTTTTGGAATGTCCCGCAGAGAGACAGCTTGGATGAACGTGTGGCTGCCATTACGGAAGCCGAAGAAAAGACGGGTGAACTGTTCGACAAGGCGTCGGAAGAATTCGAGAGAATCCTGAAGATGACGGACCTGGTGAAGTCTCAGATGGAGACTGTGACGAATGCGGAACAGAATGCGAAGGCTATGTCTGCCGAGGCGTCGGAGAAAGTGGCTGAAATCCAGTCGCTGACGGAGCAACTGAATGCCCAGAAGAAAGGGCTGGAAGAACTCCGGGATTCCATGACTCTCAAGGTGAGTGATGTTGAGAACAAGGATAAACAACTGTCCGAGAAGATTGTGTCTGCCCAGGATTTGATCGAGCAGGCTTGCGCGAAGATTTCTGAAATCGACGGCAAGACGGAAAATAGCCTGAAGGGTATGGAAGCCTGTCTGGCTGCGTCTAGCCAGAAGGTTGAAGAAATCAAGAAAATGACGGACTTTGTGGGCGGCGGCTCTTTGGGCAGCAGCTTTAACAAGAGAAAACGGAGCCTGGGCAGGAAGGCCCGCATTTGGCTGATTCTGAGCCTGGTGCTGTTTGTCGGTGGTTCTTGGTGGATTTATTGCGTGTTTACCCGCTTCGGTGTGCATACGGGTTCTGTATGGGCCGATGTGGTGATGAATCTTGCCATGTCTTCTATGGCGGTGTTCGCCTTTGTGTATGCCCTGAGGGAATACGGCAAGGAACGCAAGCTGCAAGAAGAGTATGCCTTTAGAGAGACGATCGTCTTGACGCTCACGGCGTGCCTGGAACAGCTGGATACCTGCAACCGGGACGACGTGAAAAAGCTGCTTTCGGATACGGTGGAAAAGCTTTACTCGAAACTGCCGGTGTAATATCGGACATTTAATAGAAGGGGGAAGTTTCCCCCTCGCTCGCACTGCGCTTGCGCAGTAGCTCGCTACCCCCTCTGCGGGGCCTC
>JAFZOV010000034.1 GCA_017550445.1 Fibrobacter sp. | reverse complement strand
CTATCCCTTGACATACCCCGCACAATTATCTATAATTGTGCCACCCCGCGGGAATAGCTCAGTTGGTAGAGCACGACCTTGCCAAGGTCGGGGTCGAGGGTCCGAGTCCCTTTTCCCGCTCGAATACAAAACGCCCAGCTTAATGCTGGGCTTTTTTGTATTCTCTCGGGAGGGACCGGACCCTTCTTCCCCACTCAGTCATTTTTTAATTCACTATATCTAAAGAATTAAAGCCTATTTTCGCACATAATTCTCTAAACTTGACGAAATAACAAAGCTCTTGCAAATTACGGTAATGCCTGAACGCATATTTTTAATTACATTTCACCCCAAATGTTGCAAGACGAGAAATACATACTGGTTGATAGCGAAGAATCTCTCGCAAATTTGCTGGCGGATTTGGAGCTTTATGACATGGCCGCGGTCGATACCGAAGCGGATTCCATGTACCATTATACCACTCGTCTCTGCCTGATTCAGATTACGATCGGCGAGCACCACTACATTGTGGACCCGTTGTGCGGGCTTGACCTTACGCCGCTGTTCAAGGCGCGCGCCATGCAGACACTCATTTTCCACGGTGCCGACTACGATTTGCGACTGCTGTGGCAGACTTACGGTTTTTCGCCGACGCACATTTTCGACACGATGCTTGCAGCAAAGATTCTGGGCGAAGACCACCTGGGCCTTGCCGACCTGGTCCGCCAATACTTTGGCGACGAACTCAAGAAAGAAAACCAGCGCGCCGACTGGACAACGCGCCCGTTGCCGCTCGAAATGTGCGAATACGCTATTCACGACACGTTCTACCTGCACGAACTTTGCGCAATTCTCGTAGAAAAGCTGCAGGAAGCCGGCCGCATGAGCTGGCTTACCGAACAGTGCGACGCTTTGATTGAACACGCCAAGAACCCAGCTCCACTAAAGAGAGACCCCTGGCGCGTCACAGGTTCCGCTCCGCTTTCGCCATGTGCACTCAATATTCTCAAGCACCTTTGGGAATGGCGCGAAAAGCAAGCCGAAGAACTCGACCGTCCGCCGTATAAAGTGATGCCGGTGGAACTGATGCTTGTGATTGCCCGCCGTGTCGAGGCTAACTTCCCGAAGGTGGACTTGGACAAGTTGCCCAAGCTCCCCCGCAACTTCCGCGACGATCGTCTAGATTCTTTTGTCAACATGCTAGAGACCGCCGTAAGCGTTCCGCAGTCTGACTGGCCCGAGCGCCTACCGAAGGCGCCGCCTCCGCCGGTGGTGCCGAACTCCGACTTGCTCTCGGTGCTCAAGACTTGGCGAGATTTGAAGGCAGAAGAACTGGAAATTGATCCGTCACTTATCGCGAACAAGGCGCAGCTGATTTGGCTTGCGGCTCCGGGCGACATGCCCTGGGAAACCCGCTACGAAGAAGCGCACCTGATGAACTGGCAGCGAGCCCTCTGGACTGAAATTTTGCAACAGAACTTGCCGAGCGCAAAGCGTGTGGGAGATCCAGATTAGCAACGTCATTGCGAGGAGCCCCTGGCGACGAAGCAATCCAAAGTTTAAAGTTTCACAATTTAACCGCCCGCTACTGGACAAATCCCCGCAGGCATCAATATGGAATCTATACTTCTCGTTTCTGCTTTACTCCTTTTGATTTTCGGCTCCAGGCCGCTTTTTGAGATGTTACGCAAAAAGCGCGAAGGCGAAGAGCTTATCGGAAACCCCTGGGAAGAAATCCACGCCATTCCGGGTTACAAGGAATCGCGCAAGGTGGCCGCATTCTACCCGCTCACGGGCGAGCCGAACATTATGCCGATTATCGAGCAACTCGCTGACGAAGGTCGCCTTTTGCTCCCCCGCTGCACAGGCCCCACCACTATGGAATTTTGCCATGTACAAAGCCTCAAGAAGGACTTGGTCAAAGGCAAGTTCGGCATTATGGAGCCGCGCGGAGACTTGCCCGCCCACGATGGCGACTTTACCGTATTTTTGGTTCCGGGCACCAAGTTCAACCTAACCGGCGAACGCTGCGGACACGGCAAGGGTTACTACGATCGTTTTTTGGCAAAGCACCCGAATGCCCACAAGGCTGGCATCGCAACGCCCAAACAGATTAGCGTCGAGCCGCTTGCACAAAAGCTGACCGACATCAAGATGGACCAGATTATTATTTGCAGGGAGAAACCATGAATTCCGACAAAGAAACAGAATTCGGCATCATCCGCCACAATTTTAAAGACCGCGAACCGCGTGAAGGTTTTGAACGCCGAGACAATTTCGAGCGTCGTGAAGGCTTTGAACGCCGCGACGGTTTCAAGCCGCGCGACAACTTCAAGCCCCGCGAAGGTTTCACACGCCGCAAAACCGATGGCGACCGCCGCGTGAGTTTTGGCGACCCTGATGGCGCCCCGCAAACTGCTATCGGCGGCATCCGCGAAGTGACCGACCTTCTGGAACGCAGCCCCATGCAAGTCCACCGCGTGCTCTTTATGCACCAGTCGGGCAATCCCAAGCTCTACGAACTGCAGAAGCTCGCCAAGCGCGCTCACGTGCACGTGCAACAGGTGGATTCCAAGGTTCTAAACACCTACACCACGCAACACCACGGTGTAGTTGCACTCTTGAACGAAAAGGAACTTCTCGTTTGGGAAGACATTCGCGAAGAATATTTTAAGGCCAAGGAAAACGGCGAACGCAAGCTGATTGCCGTGGGCACCAACATCGAAGACCCCCGCAACCTGGGTGCATGCATCCGTAGCGCGCTGGCCTTGGGCGTGGACTTGCTGATGCTCCCGGCCAAGGGCATGTGCGGCATTACCCCCGCCGTGGCCCGCTCTGCCGCAGGCGCCCTCGACAAGATGAAGATTTGCCGCCCGAACAACCTGGAAGCCGCCGTCGGCGAACTCAAGCTCGCCGGCTACCAGATTCTCGGCCTCGACGCCGACACCGAAACGAACCTCGCCGGCTTTGAATTCAGCGACCAGGCCGTGATTGCCGTCGGTGGCGAAGACGTGGGCCTCCCGCCGTTTATTCGCAAGCAGTGCGACGCCGTGCTCCGCATCCCCATGATGCCCGAAGCCCATTCCTACAATGCCTCGGTAGCACTTTCGCTTGGACTCTACGAATACGCACGCCTTAGAATAAAGTAATTACAGATAATTACTTTATCACAAAGAATTCATCCAGCTTTTCTTTGTAGATATTTCCATAATGGCTCATATTGTACAACTGCACATGCGAACCTGAAATCTTACTTGCAATTTCGACATACATGTCCCTCAGCGTTGCGTCGGGAGTCTCATCAAGCAGTTCCGTAAAACCTCGAGTAAAACGGTTCGTCAAGTATACGCCCATTTCTTCGTTTCGTTCATCCGCCTTACTCGTTTCATAAGGCGACGCCGCTGTTAGAAAAACGATACCAGGAATATCCGCCTTTTCCGCAGTTTCACCAAGTCCACCACTATAGCAGGCCTCCACGGCAACCAGCACCTTGCGGTGCGGAATCTGTTTCACCAGCGAAATAATCTGTTCGTAACTGATTTTGTCATTTCCAAAATTCAGGTATCCCGGAATCCCATGACCACTCCAAAAGACAAAAACATTGTCGGTCGACTTTGCACGGAGGACCTTTAACAACTTATCACTTGAATTCCCCCTTAATATATTTCCTAGGTCAGACGCCGTTACGTAACTTAATTTGTAATCAACCACACCCTTTTCATAGACGTTGTCTCCATCCAAACGGATAAAGAGTTCTCCCGGATACAAGTTACGACGATGATTTGCAAGGTCATCTTCGGCAATCATGATAATATGGTCATCGTCGTAACCCATCTTCTTGAGTTTCTGGTAAATGGCAAAGATGTCCGCCTGAAACCGGTAATTTGCCCAGCCCGATGAGGCTGCAACCAAAAGCGCCCAATGTTTCGAAACGTCATTATAAGAAATATTCGAGTCTGCATATTCGAAAAAGCTCGTATCCACTACGGCCTTGAAAAAGTCCAACCAATTTTCTTCTGGATTTATTGAATGCTTCGAATCGTCGTTGCTGGTAAAATCGTTCGTGACATATTTATGGTCAGCAATATTCCACCCGCGATACACTGAACCGCTCACACTGTTGTCCCTATCCTGGAAAGTCCAAGAACTTGACACACCCGTCAGATCAGGCAAGCGTCCATTCTGCAACGACATGAAATTTTCATGCATTCCGGCAATCATCCAATCGCCGCCGGTACCGTCCCTTCCTCCGAGCACAGCTCTAATCGATTCATTCAATTCCAAGCCCGACGAAACGGAATAAGTCGCGGCATACGCCAAAATATACAGAGCATCTACGAAATGCGCTTCGCCATTGAGAATGTCTTCGCCAAAATGTTCATGGTAAGCTTGCGCAAACCCGGACTCGGGTCTTGCATACAAATCAAAGCCACGGTAAAAATCGTAATGAAGATTTTTTACGATAGAATCCGAAACGAAATTACTGGAACACACCACTCGGATGCCACCTTGAGAAGCGACATCCTGTTGATACAATTCATCATCAAAGGCTAAGGCCATTTTGTCATCATAGGGTTCAAACAACAAAACGCTATACGGTTTCTTACGTTCCAAATAAGTCTGCGTAAGCATCCGCAGTTCGGCTTCGTCATTGTACAAAAAGATTCTGTCAATTTTAAGTCCGAATTCTTCGGCCATAAAGCCAATCCAGTCGACATAAGAACTTACGAGTCCACCATTCAATTCACTCGACGGAGCCAAAAGAGTAAGTTCCAGTTCATTCTTAAAAATAGCCGCAAAAGAACTAGCCAAATGCGAGAAAGCTGATTCTATCAGCATAAAGTCGTTTTCAACCAAGTTCCACAAGTTCGGCATGTTGGCAAAAAAACGCTGGTATTCCACATTCGACGCCTTGGGCGAAAGAATCGGCTTCTCACTTTTCTGCAAAAGTTCCGCCATACGGTACGCCTTGTCCGATTGAGTAGGGCCCACAACAGCCACATAGTCCGTATCGTGAGCCACCTTTTCCATATACTCGTCAATATCGGCGTCATCCTGGTTTTTAAATTCCAGTTGCAGTTCCACCTTCTGGTCGAGCCCGCCTTGGGCTTTTTCCATATTTTCCAAAGCCCATTCGGCGCTACGTTTCCAGCGGGCCATTTCAGAGGATTTCGCCATGACGGCGACCTTGATTTTAAGCGTCTTGGCATCGGCTTTGGCCGAAGAAGAATTATCAGAACACGCGCATAGGCAAAGTGCCAGCGCAAGCATCCAGAACAGAAGCAAACCGAGCCTATTTCTTCGCATGGCGTGCCTCCTCGCGAACCGCTTCGTCATAATACTTTTCATAGCGGGCTTCGAACTCTTTCGTATCGTCAAAATTCTTATTAAAGACAATCGATGCGGCACCGTCACCCAAGCCAAAAGAGCGGAACCGAGGCCAATCCTTACCCAAAGCCCATTCTTCCAGGTAGCGAATAACAATCCCCTTAATGTCAATGACCAAAGTAAACGGCACCTTTGGCAACACGCCGCTTTGGTCAACATCCATCCCAATCATAAAGTGTCCCGTATTCGGATAATCGATCAAGGCCCGACGCACGCCCTTGATAGCGCCCCCCAACAAAGGAAAAATAGCCGAAGGTCTATCCGCATCTAGAATATAATTCGTTATCGAAAAAGTGGCCACGTAGGCAAATTCAATGTTGTTAAAAGCCGTTTCATCATTTTCATTGTAAGTAAGATAATCCACCCCCAAAGTATCTGCTATCGTCTTATGCGCATCGTAGCCCTTCCTAAAGCCATCAATCGATGTTTCAAGGCTCGCAAAACCAGGTGCCGCCGCCAAAATCATGCAGGGATTTATGCCCAGAATCGCCCCCGACAAGTAACTCGCTCCGTAACGCTCTATTGAGAATGCATTGACGCCTTGTGGAAGTCCCGCCGTATCGGCCTCAAACAACAGAACCTTGTTGCCTACCCCCGTAAAGCGAATATCAAGTTTTCGCGCTAGCCCCACATATTCGGAAGAAGCCAAAATCAGCATCGATGAATCGGTGTCGACATTTTCCTTGAGCCACGCCTGTACAAGTGAATCGGCCTCGTCCACAGATTCCGGCTGCAGCAGACGGAAGGGCACTCCACTATCTTCATTAAACCGGAATAGTCCAGCCAATATCTGGTCATTATAGCTGTTATCGCCAATGCCGTTGATACTTGCAAGCAAGGTGATATTTGCAATTCCTGAATTATTTTCAGAAGCACCAACTGATTCGCTATTAGAACAAGCGAGCAAGGCAAACAGTAAAAACAACCCAAAAATAAACCTGATCATCACTAATACAAAATAAGAAAAATTCCCCCAAGTGGGGGAACTTTTTGTTATACAGGTAAATTTATCACTAGGTTATCTTATTCCTGGTAGAAACGGATTTGTCCGATAATACCATCAGCCCTAGGATCAGTTTCATATTCAAAGGCAGTTCCACTTTTGCGCATTCTTACAAACGACTTTGAATTTGTTACAAGGAAAGCATCTACTTCAGCACGAAGTGCAAACCCAACCAAGCCGCAGCCATCTTCGTTGGAATCACAGAGTCCCTTGCTCACCATAGCAGTCCCCACATTAGTAACGCCATTCGTAGTCAAGGCTTTTTCTATCTCCTGGAAATCTTCTTTAGAAGGGAGCTGCCATCCGCTGGGTACAAAGGGAGCGAGTTTATTATCACAATAAATAACCTTAATGGCAGCACCAACATCTGTACGCTCCGCCATCACCCAATCAAAATCCAGATAATCAGGATTTCCTGCATATGATCCTCCAGAACGACCAAGCGTACTCGCATAATTTTCACGCAGCCAAATATGGTTAAAAACTTTAACCAACGGATAATTGTGATTTACATCTTTTCCATCTGTTTCGGGTCTAAAGCCGTATTGAGACTCTTTAGCCTTAACATAAATCGTTGATTTCAGATACGAATCTTCAACTGTTCCCGCATGAGGTTCAGTACCTTCAGGCGGCACACTCGTCACAGATGCACCACGGATATAGAGTTTCTTCGCTGCACCGAAGTCCATATTTTCGTATTCAACAATGGAAACATCGGTGCCATCCCAACTGACGCGAGCCGGCTTATGGTCCTTGTCGCCAATGTAGAAGCCCAAATTAAAGCGCACCTTGTTGTTGATTACAGGATAAACGACCCTTACCTTTTCCTTGATATTCAGAAGCGGCACGAATTCCAAGGTAGCCTTCGCCACCAGCTGTCCATTCAAGAAAATATCCTTAATTAAGGTGTTCGTATCGTTATCTTCAATCTTCGGGACATCAATTTCAGTCACGGTGCCACAATCATAGCCGAGTTCAAAATCAGAAGCAAATTGCTTACTTTCCATATAGGCTTTAAGTTTTTGCTTTCTTTCTATAGCTTTATCACCGAGACTTTCATCAATCAATTCATATAGCGGCTTAAGACCTTTATTAGAAAAACCGATTAAGGCGGCATCGGTACCATCCGTAACAGACTTTTTCCATTTTTCTACATACTCAGGATCAACATCCTTCGAAGTTAATTTGGGAGCCAGCTCTTTATCGCCACCGAGAACATCTACACGAATATCCAAACTTGAACGATTTTCTTCAAAGCTCTGCTTCATTTTTGTATCTACCGAAGCATCGGCATCAACAAAGCCCTTATAAGCAGCTTTTGCAAACACGTTCATATCATAAGAGGAGGTAATCTTAGACACATCCGCCGTCATCGCCTGACGAATGCGCCCACCAAGCCTGGCCTCCATTACAACATGAGAACCAAAATCACTAATCAATTCTCTAAAGCCCTCATTAGTAGACGGATAGTCCGGTTCCTCCGAGTCTTCATCCACCAATCCATTGATTGCGTAATACGCAAAAACATTCATATTTTTCTTTTTTCTCAATTCCTTCAGAGCTTTTGTTGTTTTTACAGTTTGAGTTTCATAATTGATATAACTCAAAGCATATTCATAGTTATTCTTTTTCGCTTTACTCATATCAAAGGAACTCTTAATTTCCGCAGAGAAACCAGCAACGCCACCTTCAACATTTGCGGTAGTCGCCAAATTAAAACTGATATCTGAAATCGTAGAGCCAGTGATACTCGTTGTATTGTAGCTGAATTTATTCGATCCATACGTAATATATTTTTTCTTAATCAATTCCTCAGTATCAAAGATTTCAGCTTCTATTGACTCTATATTTGCATAACCTCCGGTAATGGCATCGTAACCGAAACCGACCACATAAATATCGTTCGCCACATCAACATCGGCGTTGTCATCGTAGTCACCCTTATACTTCTGCACGATGGTTATCGTCTTATTCTGGCAGGTGTCTTCGGGAAACACGATGCGCAATCTGCCGACGTGTCTGCGATCCAAGTAGTTTCTCGCTAAACGCATCTGTATGGTGGCATTGCCTTCGCCCGAATCCTGACTGATGGACTGGACAAACCTGGTCCTGTCTTCGATGCGCCATTTTCCGTCGGCCTCAATCTTGAAATCGTAGGTGCTGTCCATCATGTCGAACACCAGCGTGTCGCCGACAGTCTTTCCCAAGACTTCGACCGAAATCGCCGTTTCCTTAGCGGAGGAGCCACTAGGACTAGAATCTTCTGTATTGGAGCAGGCTGTAAAACCAATGGCTGATGCGCATAGGGCAGACGTAGCCACAGAGAATTTGAAAATCTGGGGGTAGTTCATGATTTTTCTCCTTCTTTTGGGAAACACCTTGTTTCAAATGTATAGTTTTTTTCACCAAAGTCAAGAGAAATGAGCCTCAAAATTATTCCTAGTTGGAATAATCTAAATACAGAAAAGCGGGCCTTATAGGACCGCTCGTTCGTAATCTAAGGTTTTGAACCTCCGGCGTCTCACTCGCTCTCGCCACCACGGCATGCTTGCGCTATGCCGCTTGTGGCTCACGAGGTCCGCCTTTTCAATATCGAATGTTCGTCGCCAGGCTTAGAACTGGCTCAGGAAGCGCTGGTCGTTTGCAGTCAAGAGGCCGATTTCCGGAATCGCATGGCGCAGCATGGCGATACGGTCGAGGCCGAAACCGAAAGCAAAGCCGGTGTACTTCTCGGAATCGATGCCGCAGTTCTTGAACACGTTCGGGTCCACAGAACCGCATCCGCCAATTTCCATCCAGCCGGTGCCCTTGCAACGACGGCAGCCCTTGCCACCGCAGAACACGCAGCTAACGTCCATTTCAGCAGAAGGTTCCGTGAACGGGAAGAAACTCGGGCGGAAACGCGTCTTGACGCCTTCGCCGAACAGCTTGTTCATGAACACCTGGAGCACGCCCTTGAGGTCTGCAAAGCTGATGTTTTCGTCCACCACCAGGCCTTCGCACTGCTGGAACATCGGAGCGTGGGTCGCATCGTTATCGACGCGGAACACGTGGCCCGGAGCAATCATGCGGAACGGCGGCTTGTGGGTTTCCATGTAGTGGATCTGCGTACCGGAAGTGTGCGTACGGAGCATCACCTTGTCGTCCACATAGAAGGTATCCTGCATGTCGCGGCTCGGGTGATCGGGCGGCGTATTCAAAGCTTCGAAGTTGTACCAGTCCGTTTCGATGTCGCGACCGAAGTCCACTTCGAAACCCATCTGGCTAAAGAAGTCGATAATCTCTTCGCGCACGTCGTAAAGCG
>JAFZOV010000033.1 GCA_017550445.1 Fibrobacter sp. | reverse complement strand
GGCCGCCAGAAACGAAGATGGCGGGGATGTTGAGGCGCATGGCGGCCATGAGCATACCCGGAGTCACCTTGTCGCAGTTAGAGATGCAAACGAGGGCGTCGGCGCGGTGGGCATTTGCCATGTATTCGGTGGAGTCTGCGATCAGGTCGCGGCTGGGCAAGCTGTAGAGCATGCCGTCGTGGCCCATGGCGATACCGTCATCGACTGCGATGGTGTTCATTTCCTTGGCGACACCGCCAGCGGCTTCAATCGCGCGGGCGACCACCTGGCCCAAGTCTTTGAGGTGTACGTGGCCCGGAACAAACTGGGTATAGCTGTTTACCACGCAAACAACCGGCTTGCCAAAGTCTTCCACCTTGGTTCCTGTTGCGTGCCAAAGGGCGCGTGCACCGGCCATTTCACGGCCTTCCATAGTCTTGAGCGAACGAAGTTTCGGCATAATTAATCCTCTTTAAAGTTTTTGCCCAAATCTAGAAAAAATGCTATCATTGGGTTTGTGAAATTTCATCCGATAAAGCATTTCATAACAATTACCAAGCACCGCAACGAGGTTGTTCGCTTGTGCTTTAAGGCCGGAATAGGCTTTCAGGGCCTGTTCCATGATTTATCGAAATACAGCCCGACGGAATTTATTCCCGGGGCCAAGTATTACATGGGTGACCAGTCGCCAAACAACGGCGAGCGTAACGACAAGGGCTATAGCCTCGCGTGGATGCATCACAAGGGCCGCAACAAGCACCATTTTGAATTTTGGTACGACTACGAAATGGCGACCAAAAAGCTGGTGCCTATTGATATGCCCGATCGCTACATCAAAGAAATGTTCTGCGATCGTGTAGCAGCCTCCAAGACTTACAACAAATTAAACTATACGCAGGAATCTCCGTTGCTGTATTTGACCAAAAGTACAGCCCGCGAAAAGATGACCGAAAAAACGTATAGAAAGTTGCTTTTTCTGCTCAAAATGCTTGCCGAAAAGGGCGAAAAAGAAACTCTTGCCTTTATGCGGCGCACCAAAGTGCTGCCTGAAGCGGAATAAATTATGGAATTTGTTCTGAAAAAGATTGATTTGCATTTATGCCGCTACAAGGTGGCGGGGCACTTGATCGAAGTGTCTCAGAATATCGGTGAGAATTTTTTTGCCGATTACATGGATAATTATATTCCCTTTGTAGAAAAAATTGACGATGCCGACGAAAGTCTGTTTTCGCTTGCGGTGGAATATTGCGAGTCTTTTCCTGAATATACGGAAGAATTGGTGCAGGACGAAGAAGGTCAACAGATTATTTGTGGTTCATTACAGGAAAAAGCCGTATTTGATTTTCGCTTGCAGAATAAAGTGGCCGGAATATTGATTTGCGCCAAAGATTACAAAGAGGCAAACTTGCTTGTTCCGACCGGTTGTTCGCCACATCATATTAAGTTTGCTGTGAATAATGCCATAATGGTGCTGTTCGCCATTGCGTCGGCTTCTTACAATACGGCTCTGTTCCATGCCGCTGTGGTGAGCTATAAAGGTAAGGGCTACGTGTTCTTGGGCAAGAGCGGTACGGGTAAGAGTACCCATGCGAGGCTTTGGCTCAAGTATAACGAGGGCTCAGAACTGCTGAACGACGACAATCCCGTGGTGCGCATCGAAAAAGACGAAAACTGGAAAAGCCTTGCCCGTGTTTATGGTTCGCCATGGAGCGGTAAAACGCCCTGTTACAAGAACGAGGTCTATCCCTTGGGTGGTTTTGTTCTTTTGTCGCAGGCTCCGCACAATAAAATTGAACGTCTGAGTGGAGTGAGAGCCTATGCGGCTTTGGTTCCGTGTATTTCGGGTAAGCGTTGGGAAAGCGTGATTGCCGACGGACTCCATAAAACTGAAAATGCTCTTGCTATGAATGCTCCCGTGTGGTATTTGGAGTGCCTGCCCGACGAAGAGGCTGCGCGAGTTTGCAGGGAACATGTTGCCATGTCGTTACGAGGAAAGGAATGACGAAGCGATCCTTTGACAAGGTTGACGATTCGCTGGTTCTTGCGGAGGCCATTCGTTTAGTTGACGAAGGTGTCGAGGTGATTTTCCCGGTGAACGGGAGAAGCATGCGCCCGTTTATTGAAGGTGGCCGTGATAGCGTACTCTTGGTTAAGCCCCAAAATGTAAAGCCGATGGATGTGGTGCTTGCCTGTGTCGAGGAAAATCATTACGTTGTCCATAGGATTATTTCGATAGACGGTGAATGCGTGACGCTTATGGGTGATGGTAATTTGCAGGGCCGCGAGTGCTGCAAATGTAAAGATATTTATGCAAAAGTGTCCCATGTAGTGAGCTCGAATGGCAAAAGACAAGCTCTTAACACGCCCTTTATACATTTTGTCCAAAAAATGTGGGTGAAAGTTTTGCCTTTGCGGAAGTATTTGCTTAAATTATATAGAGCCTATCTCCGAGTTCGGAAATGGCGAAGGAGTTAATGATGCGAATCAAGAAAGGATTTGTTCTGCGTGAGGTCTGTGGTGAACAGGTCATTATGGGCGAAGGCATTGGTGCTCTTGATTTCGGCAAGCTCCTTTGCTTAAACGAAACCGCTACCTGGTTGTGGCAACGTGCAAGCGAACTTGGCGAATTTACGATAGTTGCCTTGGCCGAAGCGCTTTGCGATGAATACAATGTCGCTCCGGATGACGCGCTGACCGATGTGATGAGCATTGTAGAGCAGTGGAAAAACGTGAACGTGGTCGAATGAAATACCTTTCATGGCTATGGAAAAATACTGACGGATTCCGCCTAAATATCGCGGTCCGTATTGTATTTGGCGTGGGCCGCATTACGCTTGGGTTGCTGATGGTGTGGCTCAGCAAGCGTTTTATTGACGAGACCATTCGTACAGGGACTGATTCTGATATTGTACAAATGGTTGCTCTGCTGGTCGCTACAGTGGTAGGCGCCATTGTACTCCGAATATTATTTTACTATATGACCAACGTGGCGATGGTTCGCCAGTCGAACCGGTTGCGTTTGCAGGTCTTTGAAGGACTGTTCTTGCGGCGTCTTTATGCGGGGGCGGAACTTCATTCGGGTGATGTGGCGTCGAGGCTTTCGAAAGACATCGAAAATGTTTCTACCACGACCATGGAAACGTTGCCGCAAATATTTGTGACAACTTTGCAGCTGATAGGTGCGTTCCTCTTGATGCGTTGGTTTGATCCGCGGCTTGCCTGGGCCTTGTTGCTGCTGACGCCTGTTGCTATCGTGTTTGGCAAGCTTGTGTCGCGCAAGCTTCGCAACATGACGCTTGCCATTCGTGACCGTGAATCTAAAATTCAGATGCAGGTGCAGGAAGGCGTGGAATTTAACGCGGTGCTGCGTTCGCTGGAAAGCGAAAATTGGGCCGCTGACCGACTTTTTGATACGCAGCAGCATTTGGAACGCGACGTGATTCGCCGTACCCGGTTTACGACGATTTCTCGTTTTGCGTTGGGTTCGGCGTTTGGGCTTGGTTATTTGCTCGCCTTTATTTGGGGCGGGCTCGGCCTGCGCGATGGTGCGATTACGTTTGGTATGATGACGTCGTTCCTGCAGCTGGTGGGGCAGATTCAGCACCCGATTCTTTCCATTTTGAATATGGTGCCGCAAGTGGTGCATACCACGGCGAGCATTGACCGCCTAGAAGACTTGGAAAAGTCCAAGGAGCCTGAAGGCGAAAATGAATCTAAGGCATTTGAAGGCTCGCTGGGCGTACGCTTGGAAAATTTGCATTTTGGCTATGCGACAGAGCGTCACGAAATCTTGGAAGGTTTTAGCCATGATTTTGAACCCGGTAGCAAAACGGCGATTATGGGAACGACCGGTATCGGCAAGACAACTTTGTTCCGCCTGATACTTGGCTTTGTGAAGCCTGATAGCGGTCGGATGCTGCTTTATTCAGATTCCGAAGTCTGCGCTATTTCTAAAGAGACCCGTACGAATTTCGTTTATGTGCCGCAGGGAAATACGCTACTGAGCGGAAGTATTCGGCTGAATCTGTTGATAGCGAAGCCCGATGCAACGGATGATGAATTAAAGAACGCCTTGCATGCGGCTTGCGCCGATTTTGTGCTGGATTTGCCTGATGGCTTGGATACAGAAATAGGGGAGCGCGGCCGCGGTTTAAGTGAAGGCCAGGCGCAACGCATTGCCATTGCCCGCGGACTTTTACGCCCGGGGAATATTTGGCTGTTTGACGAGGTGAGTTCTTCGCTTGATGAAGCCACGGAACGTGAACTCTTTGAACGACTTTTCGCGACTTACCCCGACAAGACGATGATCTTTGTGACGCATCGCTCGGTGATGTCCGAAATCTGCGACGAAGTGGTGCGGTTATAAAAAAATGCCCCAGAATTCTGGGGCTAATTACTTATTTTTTTTTCTTCTTGCTTTCGAGCCATTCGTCGAAGGTGATGCTGCGATCGAGCACTCCGTTCGGTGTGAGTTCGAGCACGCGGTTAGCGACCGTCTGCACGAATTCGTGGTCCTGAGAACAGAAGATAATCGGGCCCTGGAAGGCGGTGAGGCCGTTGTTCAAGGCGGTAATGGCTTCCAAGTCGAGGTGAGCGGTTGGTTCATCGAGAAGCAAGCAGTTGGCGTTTGCAAGCATCATCTTAGAGAGCATGCAGCGCACCTTTTCACCACCGCTGAGTACGTTTGCGCTCTTGAGGGCTTCTTCGCCGGTAAAGAGCATACGACCGAGGAATCCGCGGATGAATGTCTCGTCCTGTTCCTTGCTGTACTGACGCAGCCAATCCACGAGGGAGAGGTCGCAGCCAAAGTAAGCGTCGTTGTTCTTGGGGAAGTAGCTGTAGCTGATGGTGTTGCCCCACTTGAGCACGCCTTCGTCGCTCTTGGTTTCTTCAGCGATGAGCTGGAAGAAGGCCGTCTTGAGTGTGTCGTATTCGCCGACGAGGGCGACCTTGTCGCCGCTGTTCAAGCTGAAGTTCAGCCCCTTGCAGATGATGCCGTCGCCGCCGTCAATCGTTGCGTTCTTGACTTCGAGCACAATCTTACCCGGTTCGCGGTCCATCTTGAAGTTGACCCACGGAAACTTACGGCTGGAGGCCGGCATTTCTTCGACGGTCATCTTGTCCAAAAGCTTCTTACGGCTAGTGGCCTGCTTGGCCTTAGCGGCGTTAGAAGCGAAGCGGCGGATAAATGCCTTGAGTTCTTCGATCTTTTCTTCGGCGCGGCGGTTCTGGTCCTTGCGCTG
>JAFZOV010000032.1 GCA_017550445.1 Fibrobacter sp. | reverse complement strand
GGTGATTCCGTGGCTCGCGCTGAAGTTGAAACTTTCTTTGGAAACTTGGAAGCCGGCAAGACTGAAGAAATGCTGATGGGTGGATACTCGGAACAGCGCCCGGTTACGGCTGAAGATTCTGCAGTGTTTGCCGAGGCCACTAAAGATTACGGCTATTTGCAGCTGAAGCCTTTGAGTGTTTCGACTCAGGTGGTGGCCGGAATGAATTACTTGTTCGTTTGCACCATGAGCGGGTTTAATCGTCCGCCTGTCGAAACAAACGTGAAAATTTTCAAGCCGCTCCCGGGGAGAGGCGCGGCCGAATTGATTGTTGTAGAGAAGTAAGTCAGGCTTATTCTTCTACTTCAAATTCTTTTTCTTCTTCAACGGGATCGGCTGGGGCTGATTCCGTTTCTTGAATGGGTGCGGCAGCGAGTTTCTTTTCGTATTCTTCTTTGACGTTTAAGTAGAACTTGGCTCTAGCTGTGCTGTAGTATGGTACTACCCATAAAGAGGCTATGCCGAGTGTGATGAGGCAGAGAAACATCCAGCCGATGAAGGATAGGCCGAGAATGAATAATTGCATGCGGTGACCGTCCATCATCTTTCGGCTTTGGGTGATAGCTTGCAGGGGACCGTATTCCGGATGGTCCATGAGGATGAATTCGGTCATGGCATAAGAATAATACTTGATGATGCCAGGGACGAAAAGCAGAAGTGACCAACAGAAGAGGAATGTGAATTGTAGTGTCTCTGTAATGATGAACTTGAAAAAGAATTTGATGTTTCTGAAAGCTGTGAAAAGGCGCTTATAGGATTTGGGTAGCTTTCGGGCGGTGTCGAGGAAACAGGCCATTATGCCAAACCATATGCACCAACCAAGGGGTGTTGAAATAAAGTTCCAGATGTCTCTGAAAATATTTTCTTCGTCAACCAAATATGCTGGCAAGGAGAAAAGGGTGTCGAATAGCATCGCCAAAAGCCAGACGATGATGCCGTAACCCCATTTACCGCGCAAAGCCTCACGGGCGTAGGCCCTGATTTCTGCTGCGGATGCAGCCATTTCTTCTTCGCGGCCTTCAAAAACTTCGGCCTCTTGCTGTTCGACCGGTTGTTGCTGAAGCTCTTCGTTATTTTCCATAATACTCCCTTAAGTTGTATGAACTAAAGGGAATATATAAAAATTACACCTTCACTTGGAAGTAGTCAATTTCGGGGTGGCTGATGTAGAGGCCGCTCACGGATGCTTGCGGGTACATGGCGCCGTTTTCGGTGAGCGATATTCCGACACTGCCGAAGTCGATGAGTTTTGCGACGTTGAAGATTTCCTTGATGTTCGGGAGCACGGGGTAGCCGACGGCCGGGCGGATGCCCTTCCAGTTGCTGGTGCGTGCAAGTTCCTGACTCAAGTATTCGGCGCCGGCTTCGGCCAGGCGGTCGGCGACAGTCTGCATCAGGAGCACGTCGTAGTCGCTGCCGCCCTGTTCGGCTTTCAGCTTTTCAAGGCGCTTCACGAAGGCGTCGCTCACGGTGACGGCGAAAGCGCCCACGATGTCGCGGAATACATCTTTACCGGCGGGAGCGGCGAATACGCTTGCGGTATTTGCATTGGCGGGTGCCACGTAGTCAGAGAGCGCGAGGCAAGTGCCTTCAGGGTTTTGCTGACGCGCCGTGGCGACTTCGACAAGGTCGGAGTCGGTGCCGGTGCGGCCCGTGTTGAAAATAACTGATTTTTCCGTACCGGCGGCAGGGTAGAAGGCCTGCACGGCACGCAGCGCGTATTCGGGCTTGCAAAGGCTCTTGATGAGCGCTTCGGCGTCGGCCTTGAGTTTCTTGGCTTCTTCCTCTTCGGGTTTGATTTTCCAGGTGAAGAAGAAGTATTCCCAGCTGATAAGCGGAATGACTTTTTCGAGTGCGATGGGCGGGAGCTTGCTTTCGCCCATGAACGGCGGTTCCACAGGCTGGTACTTGCTCCAGTCACATAGGTAGCGGCGTTCTTCGGGAGTCTTTTCGGCAGCGGCCATAGCGTTTGCGGCCTCGGTCTTGATGCCGTTTTGCTTGTCGCGGATTCGCTGCTGTTCTTCGCGGTTTTCGCGGATGGTCTGTTCGCTGGTGGCGGGGTCAAGCAGCTTTTGCGCGAGACCCGGGTTGCTCGCCGCATCGCGGACGTGGAACACGGGGCCGTCGTAGCACGGTGCAATTTTCACTGCGGTGTGCGTGGGCGAGGTAGTGGCGCCACCGACAATAATCGGAATGCGAAGGCCTGCTGCCTGCATGGCTTTTGCGACCGTACACATTTCTTCGAGCGAAGGCGTAATCAGGCCGGAGAGGCTCAGAATATCAGCTTTATTTTCTATCGCGGCCTTCACGATGACATCTTCGGGAACCATCACGCCGAGGTCCACCATGTCGTAACCGTTACAGGCCATAATCACCGAGACGATATTCTTGCCGATGTCATGCACGTCGCCCTTCACCGTTGCAATCACAATCTTGCCGCGGCTAGAAGCATTGGCATCTTTGCCCGCTTCGATGTAAGGCTGCAAAATTTCTACGGCCTTCTTCATGGTACGCGCGGTCTTCACCACCTGCGGCAAGAACATGCTGCCTTCACCAAAACGGCGGCCGACTTCGTTCATGCCGTCCATGAGCGGGCCCGAGATGATTCCTACCGGGCTATCGCCGCGGTTGATCAGTTCCATCAAGTCGGGCTGCAGTGTCGTAGAAGTTCCCTTGAGCAAAGCCTCTTGCAAACGCTCTTCGGGCGTGGAAGGTTTTGCGTCTGCGGCGGCGTTGCCGGAGTCATCGCTTGCGCTACTTGCACCGGTGCTCATCGCGAAAATTGCTTTCGGGTCGTACTTGGTACCCGCTTCTTTTGCGGCGGCAGCGGCTGCGGTCATGCGGCTTGCAATTTCAATAAGGGCTTCGCTAGCGTCCGGTTCCGTATTGTAGATGACTTCGGTAATCGCCATGCGAAGTTCGAGCGGAATCGTCTTGTATTCAACGATGGCGCTCGGGTTCATAATAGCCATGCCCATGCCGTTCGGAATCGCGTAATGCAAGAACGTGGTATGCATCGATTCGCGTAAGTAGTTGTTGCCGCGGAAAGCAAACGAAAGGTTCGAGAGACCGCCCGAGATGCGCACGCCGGGCAAGTTATCCATAATCCAGCGGACGGCGCGGATAAAGTCGATGGCGTAGGCGTTGTGTTCCGCCATGCCGGTAGCGACTGTCAAAACGTTCGGGTCAAAGATGATGTCGGACGGTGCAAAGCCGAGCTTTTTCACCATGATGTCGTAAGCGCGGGACGCAATTTGTACGCGGCGGTCGTAGTTGGTGGCCTGGCCTTCTTCGTCAAAGAGCATCACGATGACGGCTGCACCCAGGCGCTTGATGACGCGTGCGTGGTCGATGAACGCCTCTTCGCCCATCTTGAGGGAGATAGAGTTCACGATGCTCTTGCCCTGAATGCATTTGAGGCCTGCTTCGATGACTTCAAAACGGGAACTGTCGACCATAATCGGCACGCGGCTTACTGCCGGGTCCGAGGCAATCAAGTTCAAGAAGGTCTGCATTTCAGCGGTGGCATCCAAGAGGCCATCGTCCATGTTCACGTCGATGACGTCGGCGCCGTCTTCCACTTGCTTGCGTGCGATATCGAGAGCTTCGTCGTAATTCTTTTCGTTGATGAGTCGCAGGAACTTCTTGGAGCCGGCGACGTTGCAACGTTCGCCCACCTTCACAAAGTCTTCAGCGTTGCAACTGTCGGCGCCGTTACTCGGGCGCACCTGTTCTTTGAACAGCGGCTCCAAACCGGCGAGGCGGAGCAGCGGACTCGTTGCATACTTGGGCGCGGGCACGCGACGTTCGTAATCGGCAGGGAGTGCGTCCAACATCTGGCGCATCGCGGCGATGTGTTCCGGCGTCGTACCGCAACAACCGCCAATCATGTTCACCAGCTTGTCGTCCAGATATACGCGCATCAGGCGCACCATGTCTTCGGGCGTGTCATCGTAACCGCCGAACTGGTTCGGCAGCCCCGCATTCGGGTGGCAGCTGATGTAGCAGGGCGCGACCTTGCCCATGCGGCGCAGGTACGGCACCATACCGTCGGCACCGAGACCGCAGTTCAGGCCAATCGAAAGCGGGTGCATGTGCATCACGCTCACGGCGAATGCTTCAACCGTCTGGCCCGAAAGCGTACGGCCCGAAGCATCGCTCACCGTCATCGAGAACATCACTTCGACGGGTTTGAGGTCCGCTGCATTTTTGCCCGCGGCTTTTTCACGCGCTTCCATCACCTTGGTGAATGCGCTTGCGGCGGCCTTCGCGTTCAGCGTATCAAAAATCGTTTCAATCAGAATGGCGTCGACGCCTTCTTCTACCAGCACCTGAATCTGTTCCAGGTAGGCGTCCTCCAGCTCGTCAAAAGTTATGCTGCGGCTTGCAGGGTCGTTCACGTCTTCGCTCATCGAGAGCATCTTGCTCGTGGGGCCCACGTCGCCCAGAATATAGACCTGGCGGCCGTATTTCTTCATGCCTTCTTCGGCAGCCTGCTTTGCAATCTTCACCGCGGCGCGGTTCATCTCGGCAATGCGGTGTTCCTGGTGGTATTCGTGCTGGCTCACGCGCTGGCTCGAGAACGTATTCGTGGTCAGACAATCCACGCCTGCATCTACGTAACGGCGCTGGATATCCAAGATTATCTCCGGCTTTTCGATGGAGAGCATGTCGTTATTGGCACCCTTGATGCCGTAAGTCTGGATAACGGAACCCATGCCGCCATCGAGCAGCATCATTTTCGATTCAAAGGCTTCACGTAACGTCATTTTTCTACCATCATCCCGGCGTTGCATTTTTGCCGTGTTTATGCATTTATTTGGTTTTATGCATAAAGATAGAAAAAGCCGAGGCCGTTTCCAAGAGTTACATCTTTGAAAGCAAGGTTTTGTGGGTTATTCCTGGATTTCAACGGGCTCTTCCTGGTCGATTCCTTCCAGGCAGCGCACAAAATGGTAGTCTTCGTGGCAGAGCATGGCTTCGCAGTAATCGGTGCCGCCAAAGCGGTAATGTCTCAGGTGTTTGACTTCTACGTTGCCGTTTTCGTCGGGCCACAAGGGAATGTCTTTTGCGTCCTTGGTCCAATACGAAGAAAATGCGTAGGTTTCGCCAGTCTCTTCGGTGCATTCGCCATCGTAATAGTGGCGAGTCAAGGTAGAGAAATTCAGCCCGGTGGCGTTTGTCGGGAAGAAGAATATTTCGGCATCTGTGGAGTAGGCCTGGGAACCGCTCTGTTTTTCGACTTCTTGGATAGAATAGAAGGGGCGTCGGTAGGCTGCTGAGAAAAGGTCGTCGTAAGAGGCGTTTTCGGGAAGATCCGTCTTCAATTTTTCCAGTTCGGCCGCTTTGGGCAGACGCCAGCCTTCGGGGCAAATTCCCTCGATGTCCGATTCAGGATATTCGAGGCCCGCATCTGACGGCTGCTTGATCTTGGGAGAATCTCCTATAAAAGTTCTGCTTCCCGGAGTCTTGTATCGCATGTCCTGGGCCATCCAAGTCTGGTCGCCTATGGTAATGGTCTTGTAGACCTGGCCGTCGCGGGGGTCCGTCATCTGTCCTGTCTGCGACTTGCGCGGCAACTTGGGGAATCCCCAGAACTTGATCAGGGCGATACACACGTTTGGGTAAAGCTTTCCCGGGTAAATGTCCTCGATTTCGATGATAATCTTAAAGACGTTTTTCAGGGGCCTATCAAAAATGATGATGTCGGCATGGGGATTTTTGTACCCGTGCCATTTGGGCGTTGCAAGGGTCGCTACCTTTACAAGATTATCCGTGGTGTTCAGGTAGATCTTGAGGCTTTTGGCGAGGCTGTTGTTCACGTAAGAGGCGGAGTCCCGCATGTAGCCGTTGTAAAGGGTAATCTGGTCCAGTCGCTGGGCTTCTACCAGGAATTCCAGAGTGATGGGCTTGTCGTTGTACTTGGCTCCCCAGACCTGATAAAAGGGGTGCACGTACTTTTTCATGACCATGTTTTCGGGCCGGAAGGTGTTTTGGCCATAGTCCGGCAAGGTCGCAGAAGCCTTGATGCCGCTAATGGGAACCGCAGTAATTGCATGGGATAGCGCAACCCCTACAAAAAGGAGTAACGTTACCAATTTAGCCGAAAACCTTTTCACGGGACACAATATATCTTTTTTTAGGCCCCTGCGAGAGGCTCGAAAATAAAAAATTGTTTACTGAAATGCTTAAATGGGGGAGGCTTCGCCTAGACACCGCCCCATTCCTCGCTGAAAATTTCAATCAGCTTTTATTGAGTCTGGGGCGAAATGTTTAGAGCCCATTGGCGCAATTGGGGTCCTCGAAGTGATTTGACACGATAGCCGACGGAAATGATTACGTCAAGCGAATAAATTGTTGTTGCTTTATACTTAGAAAGAGTATTGTGCAAAATTTGCACATTACTTTTTTCGTCCAGTTCCTTTTCTTTAAAAATATTTCCAATATGCTTGGCGATAACAGAGCGTTCTCTTTCGAATAGGACGATCTCGCCTGTTTTTTCGTCATTTTCGCTCATTTTTTACTCCTAGAAAACAAAAAAGTCGACCTTTAGTTGCTTTTGGTACTTTCTTGCACCTTTTCGATGATTTCTTTTGGTGTCACAAAGTTTAAAACGCTGTATGCCGAAAATTCTGCTCCCATATCCTTAAAACTTGCCCCGAAATGGTAAACTGTATCGTCAACGAGCAGGAATCGGTCGTGGATAATCCGCATAGTTTTTAAGTCAAATTCAGGGTGCTCTTTCTTGTACAAAGCGGCTTCTTCTTTGAATTGGTGCGAAATCCGTGCGGAGTAAATAGTGGCTGAGACTCCTTCTGCCTTCATGGCGATAAACTTCAATACGCGAATATCCGCGAAAGGATCGATAAACACGATTGAATGTTTTGCAGCTTTCACAAGGTCGGCAATCAATACATAACCACTGAACTTCGTATTTGGTGCGATAATACCTCCAGTTGGAAGCTGTGCAGCCTTTACGAAAAAGTCAATGTGCTGTTCAACGGCAGAAAGACGAGATTCGTGTTCGTCAAAACGTTTCGCTGTTGCACCTTTAAGTTCTGTGATTTCCGCACCTTGGCATTCAATCAGTTGCCTATGTTCGTGCAAATGGTCTGCGATTTGCAAATCAGTGGAAATCTTCCGCTGGTTCACGGCATAGCCTTTGAGCATGTAATCCTTCAGAACTTGGTTTGCCCAACGACGGAATTGGGTTCCTCGAAGTGATTTGACACGATAGCCGACAGAAATGATTACGTCAAGCGAATAAATTGTTGTTGGTTTATACTTAGAAAGAGTATTGTGCAAAATTTGCACATTACTTTTTTCGTCAAGTTCCTTTTCTTTAAAAACATTTCCAATATGCTTGGCGATAACAGAGCGTTCTCTTTCGAATAGGACGCCCATTTGTGTCTGCGTGAGCCATACAGTCTCTTTTTCGACACGAACTTCCAACTTTACTTCGCCCTCCGGTTGGTAAAGTATGATCTCGCCTGTTTTTTCGTCATTTTTGCTCATTTTTTACTCCTAGAAAACAAAAAAAGTCGACCGTTATCATATGAATGCTCCCAATGTTTATTGGGGATATAATAACAAGTCGGCTTTTTAAGTCGATGATGGCTTGTAGTCGGAAAACCGCTACCGGTGCCTGTAGGTGGGTAATATACAAATTTCTTGTATGAAGGGGGAGGCCACCCCCTGGTTCTAGCGACATTACACTCCTTGTCAGCTCTGTATTTGGAAAAATGTTTGATATCCTTTAATTTGGATTGTAAATTGCTTTCGGATTTTCTAGTTTAACTAGTGCAATAACAACAAGAAATTGATTCCAATTCCGACATGGAGGGTTGTGAATTGCTTTCAGATTTTCTAGTTTTACTAGAGCAATAACAACAGCGGAAGGATACATAGGTTGACGAGGTCTGTTGTGAATTGCTTTCAGATTTTCTAGTTTTACTAGAGCAATAACAACTCTTATTGAGAGACAAATATTGAGAACCTAGTTGTGAATTGCTTTCAGATTTTCTAGTTTTACTAGAGCAATAACAACCAAAGTACCATTCACCAACCGGAGACAACTGTTGTGAATTGCTTTCAGATTTTCTAGTTTTACTAGAGCAATAACAACAACAATCTTTAATCTTAAAGGAACACGACTGTTGTGAATTGCTTTCAGATTTTCTAGTTTTACTAGAGCAATAACAACCGCTTTCTTCGCTGTAAGAATGGTACATCCGTTGTGAATTGCTTTCAGATTTTCTAGTTTTACTAGAGCAATAACAACTT
>JAFZOV010000031.1 GCA_017550445.1 Fibrobacter sp. | reverse complement strand
CTCTGCCGCTGCTCCCGCAGCAGCGAAGCCTGCGGCAAAGCCCGCTGCCCCGGCTCCTGCTCCTAAGGCAGAACCGAAGGTTGAAGCTCCTGCAGTAGCTCCCGCTCCGAAGGCTGAGCCCGCTCCCGTTGCGGCCCCTGTTGCCGAAAAGCCGGCTCCGAAGGTTGAAAAGGTTGAGCCGAAGCCCGCTAACGCCGCTCCCGCTGCTCCTGCAGCTCCTGCTGCAGACGCAAAGCCTGCCGCTCCGGCAGCTAAGCCAGCTCCCGCTAGCGTTGCTCCTGCAGCTCCCGCAGCCCCGGCAGCTCCTGCTGCAGCCAAGCCTGCCATGGTTACCCCGGGTATGGAACTCAAGCAGCCTCCGATGAAGGCGCAGGTCTTCAAACCGGATGAAGCGATTCTCGCTCGTATCAAGAAGTCGCAGCAACAGGCTCAGGCAACCCGCGGCGGACACCGTAACAATAACGGTAACCAGCAGGGTTATACAGGTACATTTGGTCGCCTTTCTAACAACAATGGCGACAACCGTAACGGCAATCGCCGTAATGACAACCGCGGTGGTAATGGTGGCCAGAACAATAACGGTGGCCGTACCTTTACGGGGCGCACCGGTGGCTTTACCGGCAGTTCTATGCAGGACGCCTTTAATGCAAGCAATGGTGGTGGCCAGGGATTTGGTCAGAACCAGGGCGGCAAGGGTGGCAAGCAGCAGAACGGTCGCCACGGCCAGAACGACAAGAACCGTCGCGGCAACGGCAAGGATCGTCAGGACCAGCAGAAGGAAATTCAGCAGGAAGTCGTTCGCCAGAACGTTTCCCGCGTGATGGCAGACCTTTCCAAGAAGCCTGTCAAGAAAGTTTACCGCAAGGAGCATAACGACAATGCTTCTGGCGAAGAAAAGAAAATCCTCAAGACTTCCGACTTTATCACCGTGGGCGAACTCGCTGGCCTTATGGACCAGATGCCGGCTCGCGTGATTGCGAAGTGCATGGAAATGGGCATGATGGTGACCATCAACGCCCGCCTGGATTTTGAAACCATCCAGCTTTTGGCCGACGAATTCGGTTACGAAGCCCAGTTGATGGAAGAATACGAAGAAGAAGTGCTCGGCGTGGAAGAAGAATCTTCTGAAAACCTGAAGCCGCGTCACCCGGTGGTGACTGTGATGGGCCACGTTGACCACGGTAAAACTTCTTTGCTCGACTGGATTCGTAAGACCCACGTGGTGGCCGGCGAATCTGGCGGTATTACGCAGCATATCGGTGCATACGAAGTCACGACCTCTCAGGGTAAGGTGACCTTCCTCGATACTCCGGGTCACGAAGCGTTCAGTGCTATGCGTGCTCGCGGTTCTCAGGTGACCGACGTGATTGTGCTGGTGGTGGCTGCTGACTCCATGGTCATGCCGCAGACCGTTGAATCTATTGAACTTGCCAAGCGTGAAAAGGTGCCGATGGTTGTGGCTATCACGAAGATTGACCTTCCGACGGCAAACCCCGACAAGATCCGTGCCCAGCTCGCCGAACGCGGCGTGGAAGTGGAACAGTGGGGCGGTTCTACCAGCTGTATCGAAGTCTCTGCCCGTACGGGTCAGGGCATGAACGAACTTTTGGAAACTCTCGCTCTCGAAGCTGAAGTCCTGGAACTCAAGGCCAACCCCGATGCTCACGCTCGCGGTGCCGTGGTGGAATCCAAGCTCGACGTGGGTAAGGGTTCTATGGCCACGATCCTCGTGCAGAACGGTACGCTCCATGTGGGTGACCCGTTTGTCTGCGGTATTTACGCTGGCCGTGTCCGTGCTATGTTTAACGAACGTGGCGAACAGATGAAGGAAGCTCCTCCGTCTGCTCCGTGTCAGGTGCTCGGCTTTGACGGTACTCCGCAGGCCGGTGATGACCTGATTGTGGTCGAAGACGAAAAGACCGCACGTGAAATTGCCTCCAAGCGCCGTATGGCAGCCCGTGAACGTGACCTGCGTTCTCGTAACGTCAAGACCTTGGAAGATACCTTCAACGATCGTAAGGAAGGCAAGCTCTCTGAACTCAACCTCATTGTCAAGGCTGACGTGGGTGGTTCTGCAGAAGCTCTTGCCGCAAGCCTCGAAAAGCTTACCAACAAGGAAGTGCGCGTCAACATTATCCGCAAGGGTGTGGGTACCATTACGGAATCCGATATCTTGCTCGCTACGACTGCACAGGCAATCATTATTTCCTTCCACTTGATGCCGTCGCTCTCTATCCGTGAAATGGCTCAGAAGGAAGGCATCGAAATCCGCAACTACCGCGTGATTTACGACTGCATTGAAGACATCACGAACGCTGTGGAAGGCCTCTTGAAGCCGACCATGCGCGAAGAACTCTCCGGCGAAGCCGAAATCCGCCAGGTGTTCAAGATTCCGAAGATCGGTCTCATTGCAGGCTGTATGGTTACCGACGGCGAAGTCGACCGCACCAGCCATGTGCGCGTGTACCGCAACGGTGTGGAACTCGGTACGACCGTGGTCCAGTCTTTGAAGCGCATGAAGGACGACGTCAAGTCTGTTGCTCGTGGCTTTGAATGCGGTATCGGCCTGAAGGGTTACGATGATATCAAGGAAGGCGATAGCTTGATCTTCTTCAAGGAAATCAAGGTTGCCCGTACTTTGAAGGATGTGGCCCGCGAAGAAGCCGAAGAAAAGGCCAAGAAGGCTGAGGAAGAGGAAAGTGCAAGTTAAATTCAGAATTCGGAGTTCGGAATTAGGAATTGATTATTTGAGATTTTAATTCAGAACTCTGAAATCCGAAATCCGAATTAGTATGAGTAGAAGAACAGACAGATTGGACGAACAGTTCCGCGAGGAAATCGGCAAGCTCTTGCAAAAGGGCTTGAAGGATCCTCGCGTGAGCAGTCTCGCTAGCATTACGCGTGTGACGATTACCGATGACCTGAGCTATGCGAAGGTGATGGTTTCGGTGATGGGTTCCGACAAGGAAAAGCGCGATTCGCTGATTGGCCTCAAGAATTCTGCCGGGTATATCCGTACGGTTTTGGGCAAGGCGCTCAAGATTCGCAAGATTCCCGAACTGAATTTTGTTCTGGATGAAAACTTGGAACACGCCATGCATATCGAAAGCATTCTGGCGGAACTGAAGCAGAAAGGGGATCTCTAATTGAGCAATTCCGGCTTCGTTCTGTTGGACAAGATTGCTGGTGAAACTTCTTTTAAGGCCCTTTTCCCACTGAAAAGGGTCTTTTCTACGAAGCGCGTAGGCCATGCGGGTACGCTTGATTTGCGTGCCTCGGGGCTGATTATTGCGGCGACGGGCCGCTGCACGCGACTCTTGCCGTTTGTGGAAGCCAAGGACAAGTGCTACAGCTTTAGGCTGCACCTCGGCTACGAAACCGACACTTTAGAGTGGGACGGGGAAGTCGTAGAACAAGATGAGAGAACGCTCGCAGGCTCGCTACAGACGAGAGACGAGAGAACTCGCTTGGAAGCGGTTCTTCCGCAGTTCACGGGTGATATCGAGCAGATTCCGCCGAAGTATTGCGCTGTGAAAATCAACGGCGTTCGTGCAAGCGACCTGATGGAACGAGGCCGTAACATTGAGCTGAAACCCCGCAAGATTCACATTAGTGAACTCAAGGTAATAGGCGAGGGTGAATTCACCGAAGGTTGTAGCGGCAAGGAATTTGCGACGTTCGACTTGATTTGCGAATGCTCCAAGGGAACTTACATCAGGGCGCTTGGGCGCGACATTGGTCGCGCTCTCGGGACCTACGCCTGCGTATCGCAAATACGCAGACACCGCATCGGTAATGTGACTGTCGATAAAGCCGTGCGTGGTGATGCGTTGACTCGTGAAAATCTGTTGCCGGTCGATGCGGTGCTCGATTTTCCGGTGGTGCGTCTTACGCCTGAACAAGTGGCCGTTATTCGCCAGGGCAATTGGCTCCCGTGGAAAGAGAAAATCGAGGGCGTAGGCCCCGAGGGACACGTTTTCGCGGCGAATATGCAAGGCGAAGTCCTTGCGCTATGTTTTTACGAGCCGGGGCGAATCAAACCTAAATTCTATTTAGGCGAGGATGAGTAAAGGAGATCCCCACCTGTGCGGGGATGACAATCAAAGAGAGTCTGACAAGACTAGTAAGGAATGACGAGTGATGAAGCGTGCTGTGACAATGGGTAATTTTGACGGATGCCACCTGGGACACCAGGCGCTTTTCCGCACGCTTAAGGCCGTTGCAGAAATAAACGGCTGGACACCTACGGTCATTAGCTTTGAACCGCATTCCAATTACGTTTTGCGTGGCCCTGGTGATCCGTTACTCCTTACCACTACCGAAGAAAAACGCGAGTTCATTGAAAGTCTTGGCCTTGAATTTTTAGTGCTCCCGTTTACGCCCGAAGTTGCAAAACTTCCGTTCGACGAATTTGTGCGCACCGAACTGATTGAAAAGCGCGGTGTTTGTGCGATGTTCTTTGGACACGACCATTGCTTTGGCGCCGGCGGCAAGGGTAACTACGAAACGATTACCGCCACTTTCCCCGAACTTTATACAGCGATGCTTTCCATTGTGTTGCATAAGGGCGAACGAGTGAGTTCTTCTGCCGTGCGTAACGCTTTGCTGAATGGCGACGTGTCGCGTGCGCAGACGTATCTGGGTCGTCCGTATCGCTTGTCTGGTACGATTGTCGAAGGAAAACGCCTTGGGCATACTATCGGTTTCCCGACAGCGAATTTGCAAGTGGAAAAGTACAAGTTCTTGCCCAAGCACGGCGTGTATGTGGCGACAGCCCGCTTACCCGATGGCAACGGGGGAGAACGTTCTTTCCGCGCAGTCGTAAATATTGGAACGCAACCCTCTACAGGTAACCAGCGCCTTGCCATCGAAGCGTTTCTGCTCGATTTTAGCGAAGATATTTACGGTCGCCCCATGGTGCTTGACCTGATGGCGTACCTGCGCCCCGAACAAAAATTCCCGACCTTAGACGATTTGGTTCGTCAGATCGGGATGGATGCTGATACCGCCCGCAATTACAACGGCAATCACTGGGCGGAATAGGTTATTTTCTTTGCGTAGTTTGCGGTGCCGATTTTGGCACGGACGATGTAGTTGCCGCTGGCGATGCCGTCTAGGCTGAATTGCAACGAGCCGGCGGCGAGATTGCCCTTTGCAAGCGTTGCCACCTTGTGGCCGAGCATGTCGAAGAGGGCGATGCTTGCGGGGGCGGCGCTACTCATATTCAGATTGAGCGTCTTGCCGCTTACGCTGATTGCTAATTTGTTTGCAACAGCAGCGTGGATTGGTGTGGTGCCTGCGATAACCTTGTCCCAGCCGGGCATATCGTCGAGGGCGATAATGCGGTCGTCATCCAGGTTCTTTTTCCACATATCGGCCGGAGTCTTTTCCAAGAAGTTTCCGCTCCAGGTCTGGCTCCAAGTCATCCAGTAGCTCCAATAGGCCTTGTCTTCGGCGATACTGTCGATGTCCGGAATGGCGCCGTTTTCGCTCAGGGCAATCATTTTGTTGGTGCCCACATCGCTCACAATCTTGTTGTAGTAATTTGCGGCGGAATTGTGGTCGTTCAGTGGGTCGTAAATGTCAACTGCCACAATGTCTACATATTCGTCGCCGGGGTACCATGCTGCATTCAATGCGCTGTAGTCGTAGCCGAGGGACGGATCGGTATTGATGTTCCAAACCCAAATCAGGTTGGTGAGCTTGTTCGTTTCGACCATGCGCTTGAATACCAGTCGGTAAAGCTGTACATAGCATTCGGCGCTGGCGGTGCCCCACCAGAACCAGCCACCGCTTGCTTCATGTAGCGGACGCCACACGACGGCGATGCCTTTTTCTTCAAGTTGCTTGAAATAGCCCGAAACGATGTCTACGTCTGCGACGATATCCTTGTATTCCTGCGAGGTTTCGTCGATTTCTTTGCACTGTTCGCCCTTGAAGGCCTTGGTGTAGTTGAAGCAGGTGTTGCTTTCGCTGGTGCCCATTATGCCATCTTTACAGCCGTCGGCGTTGAACCCGTTCTTGGGGTAGGTATCCTTGGTGTAGAACACGGTGTCTTTGCCGACTTTCCAGTGCCAGGTATAGGTCGGAATGCCGCCCATTTTCCAGAGTTCTTCGGTCATGAGCAGGTTGTTTTCGGTGTAGCCCAAGAACCAACCTTCGTCATGGTGGCCGCCTGCGGCAAAGAGCATGTCAAAGCCGCCAATAGCGGGGTAGTGGCCGCTACGCTTGTAGAATTCGGCGATGTCGGTTTGGCCCTTCCATTGCACCTCTTCGTCGGTGTACTTGCAGGAATCTGCGGGTGTGCAGCCGCCGGGCGGAATGATTTTCATGTCGCCATAATTGTAGTTGAAATTCTGGTCGCTAATCATCATGCCGCTAATGGTCTTCTTACCAAAGTTTTCGCGGAGGAACGTGTAGACTTTCCTAGCGTTTTCGCTTGCGTTTGGTGTAACCGGCGTCGCACTGATTTTAAATTGCGGATCCGGGTGGCGCTCGACGGTAATGTAGTCTACGCCAATCGACTCATTGCCTACTGTAATCGTGTTTTCGCCGACCTTCATCTTGGCCGATGCTGAAATCACGTAGCTCGAATCGCAATTGCGCGGTGTGGTGAGCATACTGCCCGCTTCTACGCCGTTGACTACGATTTTAGAGGTAATCCAGGCGTAAATCTTGATGCGCACTCTAGCGGTAATGTCGTAGACGGCGGTCTCTTCGGCTTTCACCGTAAACGTCATGCCGGCCGCATCGGCGGGTTTGACGTACTTGGCACCTTCATCGTCTGTAGAAACATCTGTCGTGGGAATGCCAGCTTGGTCTTCTGCTTCGTACTTGGTGGGGGCGGCAAACGCGAGTGCCGCTGCCGACAATACGGCAAATGCCGTTAAAGTTTTACATCCCATAACACACTCCTTGATTTTTTATTTAATTAAAATCGGTTGCACTGCCGAAATCCCGGAACCATTCACCTTCACCATGTATTTCCCATGGGCAAGCTGTGAAAGATCCAGCGATTTGTCTCCGCTCATGTTCTTGACTAAAATGCGGTTGCCTTGCAAGTCGTATACAGAAACCTTTGCCGAGGTTTGACCTAAATTCAACTGTAAGGTTTTGCCATCAAAGAGGAATGTTGGGGCATTTCTCTTGGCCATGGCGTTTACAGTGGTCTGCTGTATTTCGTACTTGTCCCAGCCGGGCATGTCTTCGAGCGTGATAGTGTAGCTGTTGTTCATCACGGTGTTCCAGCTTTCGGCATTGTTGTCGTTGGCCCAGCTTTCCATGGCGTAGTCGCCATACCAGGGCATAAACCAGCTCCAGTTGGCGCCATCGGCCTTCATCTCGTCGGGGTAAGGAACGGAACCGTTTTCGGACAACGTAACTATTTTCTTGGCTCCGTATATATCCTTGACTTTTTCAAAGGAACTGATGAGCGATGCATGGTTAGATTCACGTGGGTAGTAATAGTAGTCGCGGCCCACAACGTCTACGTATTCGTCGCCGGGGTACCAGTCAAGCGCATCGGGGGCTTCGTCGGTGGTCCACACCCAAATCAGGTTGTGAAGACCTTTCTTGTTCACGAAAATATCGAACATGAGCTTGTACAGGGCGACGCAGGAGGATGCCCCGTCGGTACCCCACCAGAACCACTTGCCGCTCGCTTCGTGCAGCGGACGCCACAGTACGGCAACGCCTTCTTTCTGTAAAGTCAGCAGCGAATCGGCGATGATTTCTATGTCGCGGACAATCGCCTTGTATTCGTCGCTGTCGGTTTTCCACTTTTTCGTTTCGGGGTCATAGGCGAGGTTGATGCTGAATTCAGTGTAGGAGCTTTTGTCGCCTGATTGCGTATAGAAGGCCTCGATGCTGTGCGACGGATCTTTCCAATGCCAGTTGAATTGAGGAATGCCGCCCGCTTTCCATACGGTCTTTGCCATTTCGAGTGCGCCGTGCGTGTAGCCCCTGTACCATTCGCCTTCGGAATTTTTCCCGGTGGCGTGCAAGAAGTCGAATCCTACGAGGACTACGTTCTTGCCGCTTGCATCGCGGATGTACTTGAGTTCCGTTTGGTTCGTGTAGTCAAGCGGGGTGTACTTGCCGTCGGTCGCCATGACATCGTTGGTCATCACGCCGCTGATGGTGCGTTTGCCGAAATTTGCAAGCAAGAAGTTGTATAGTTTCTGGGCACTTTCGGTGGGTTCGGGTGTCACGGGCTTGGGGCTGATGTCCCAGGGGGTTGCCTCGAATTCCGTAATTTCGATATAGTCGATTCCGACCCAGCCCCAGGATTTCTCGATGCCGATGGTATTCTTGCCCTTGGCTAGCTTGATTTTTCCTGCGGCTTTGATTTTGGAAAACTCGTCGCTTACGCCGAAGGTTACCTGGCCTGCAGAGCTTCCGTTGAGAGTCAGATTCTGCGTCTTGCTTCCGCGATCGGTGGGGAGCTTGTAGTTCACATAGAGCGTGTAGTAACCTTCGCTAGGCATTTCGATATCAAACAGGAGGTTTCCCGAACCCATTTCTACGTACTTGCCGCCCGAGGCATTGGCATCGGCTACGGCTTCAGCGTTGTGGTCATCGGCAGGAATAGCCGCTTCTGCTTCGTAGCGGAGCGCTTCTGCCAAGGAATAAGACGAAAAAGCAAGGGTTGTTGCGGTCAATATTTTATAGAAATTCATACCACCTCCGGTTCTTTTTAAAATAATTTAATTTTTCCGGTTTATAAATTTTGTAGCCTAAAAAACGTGTTTCGAAAAAGAATCCCCGCGGCAAACTTGCGTCAACCACGGGGATTCAGGAGTCATGAAGAGAAACTTGTTGTTAGTTCCCGTTACCCATGATGGTTGCGGTCACCAGGTTGCCTTCTTCAACCTTGATAGTTTGCTTTGTGTTGAAATCGGCGATGACGGTTGCGTCGTCAACCTTGATATCGTCGTAATAGACGGTTCCATTGAATCCTTCAGCATAGATTTCGAGGTAGAATTTCGAAATGTTGCTCATGAAACTGGTGTAGTCGTCACCTTCCAAGACTACCTTGTCTTTAGCGGTGGTAGCGAGATCAATTTCGCAGAGAGTTTCTTCGCCCGGGTTGATCCAGCATCCATCAGGTTGAGCCCATGCCCAATCCGGTGCGCCTGTAAGGAATGCGATTGTGAACCAAATTCCAGACATCTGGTTGGTGTTGTAGACCTTCAGGGTAATCTTGTTTGCTGTAGACAGGTCGGGGATGTCCTTGTCGAGAACGACGATGTTGCCCTTTGCTGTATCTTCAGCATTAGCGGTAAGTTTCACTTGCAACCAGCCGTTTGTTTCGAGGTCGCTCGGGAAAACTTCTTCGATGATGCGGGCTGTGTCAAGCTTGCCGAGTTCGTAACCGATTTCGCAAGCGTCAACCGGAGTGCTAGAGATGGTGTAGTTTTCCCAACCAGGCATTGATTCTAGGCTGATGGTGCAGGGACTATCCATATTGGCTTTCCAGACGGCGCTAACAGTCTGGTCGAGGTACTTTCCGTTCCAGCTTTGGTACCAGGGCATCCACCAGGCCCATTTGGTGTTGTTTGCTGCCATGGTAGATATATCGGGAATGGAGCCGTTTTCGGAAACGGCGAACATCTTGCCGCTACCGTAATTCGTGGTAAGTTCGGAGTAAGCCTTGGTTTACAAGGACGTGTAGTCCCAAGCGTTGTAAATGTCGAGACTGATGATGTCGTATTTGGTTGCACCCGGATTCCAGTCGGTATCCTTGCTGTATTCGGGGTTCCAGACCCATACGAGGTTCTTTACGCCCTTGACACTCACCATTTCGTCATAGACCAAGTTGTAGAGTGCCTGGAATGCGGCACCGCCCTTGGTGCCCCACCAGAACCACTTGCCGCTAGCTTCGTGGAGCGGGCGGAAAATCGCTGCGACTCCGGCATCTTGCAGAGCGAGGAACTTTTCGGCAATCTCATCAATGTCGCTGACAATCTGCTTGTAAGTCTCGGATTCGGTATTCCATGCACAATTTGCGGTGCAGGCGGGGTCAACAAAACCTTGGGTAAAATCGAAATCCGTGTATTCGCTGGAGTTTCCGGACTTGGTGTAGAATGCGTCAATCTTGTCGCTGGGGTCTTTCCAGTGCCAGGTAAAGGCCGGAATGCCGCCCTGATTCCACAAGTCCTTGGCGGCGTCAAGAGCCATCTGCGTGTAGCTCTGGTACCAGGGATCGCTGCCGTTTTTGCCTGTAGCAAACAGGAAGTCGAAACCTACGAGGGCGGGATACTTGCCCGTGTAAACGTGGAACGTATCCACATCGACGAGTTCCTTGAGGGTGGACGAGTTGACATCGCCAGTCATAACGCCAGCAACGGTTTTTACGCCATAGTTCGTGGCGAGGAAGTTGTAAAGCTTTTGGGCGCTTTCTGTTGCCCCGGCCGTGACAGGAGCGTAGCTAAAGGCACCGGGGGTAGTGTTTGTTTGCGTAGACGAGCTCGATTCTCCTGGATTCTGGTTTGATTCTTCAGAAGAGCTGGACTCGATTGCGGGAGTATCATCGGGTGTCACATCGGGGGCGCTGCTAGATGAATCATCCGAGCAGGCAATGAAAGATGCTGCAATTGATGTTAGTCCAAAAGAGAGGATTATCTTTGAAAGATTCATACGTGCTCCTATATTTTCGCTTTTGAAAATAGGTTTATAAATGTGGGTCTCAAAGGAATTTTTGAAAGCCGTTGAATAAAACGTTGGGTAATTCTCAACAAAAAAATCCGCCTTTTTAGGCGGATTTCATAATTTATCTACGTGTATTTCGCGTAATTATAACTCGATGCCCGTTTTTTCGTGGAAACGGAACCCGAAGGTAAACGTGCGTTCTTCACCCGGCGGGATAACAATCAAACCGCGATGGTGGTTCAGTGCGTCGGGTTCTGTTGTCATGGGCTCGATGGCGATGCTCATGCGGTCAGGCGGGGTGTATATCTGAATGGCGTTATACTGTTCGATTCCGGCCTTTTGCCAAATGTCCAATGCGTAACGGTCGCTTTCGAGCAAAACGTGGGCGTTGTTGATGAAGTCCGAACCGTTGGCTTGCAGTTCTGCGACATCTTTTTCGAGGCAGAAACAGTCATTGATGAATTCGTCATTGATTTTGCGGCCACTTTCGAAACGGGAGTCTTCTTTGTATTCTCCGGTGGGAATGTCTGCCTTGTCCAAAAGGGCGAGGGAGCACTTGGGCAGCTTTAAATTCAGGTTGTCAATTTTTTCACCCAACATAAAGTAGGGGTGCCAGCCTTCGGAATAAGGCATGTCGGTCTTGCCGATGTTTTTGACAGTCGAAGAAATGGAAACGCTTTCTCCGGTAAAGGTGATTGCATTCGTAGCGCGGTAGGGGAACGGGAATCCGGCAAAGGCGCCCGGCCAGTCGCAGGTGAATACAGCGGTGCAGCAGTCGTTTTCACTTTCGAAGGATTCAAATTCCCACAGCTTGTCCTGCAAGAATCCGTGGAGAGCGTGGGGAGCCCAGCTTACGTTATTTACAAGTTCGTAAGTTTTGCCCTGCCAGCTGAATTTTGCAAAGGCGGTGCGTCCCGGGAAGGGGGTGAGTCTGCAACCGGCATTGGTGTCGGGAGAAATTTTGCGGAGAGTCGCTTCGTCCCTGTAGCCGTAGAGCAAGTCGAGCATGGTCGAGGTGCGTTTGTTCTGGGCGTTTTCGACGGGTACTCGCCAGGCGTTCAAGCCGCTGCCGAAACCGCTCAAGATTTCGATTTCGGCTCCGTCGTCACGTTGTAACACAAAACAGGGGATGGTGCCCAAAGGGCGGGAAATAAGCTTGAATTGACTCATATGAAAATAATTTAATTAAAAACCGGTTAAAGAGGGCCTTTGCAACAATCAAATAAGAAAATATTAAAATACAATTCGACCGAGGATGTGTTTTACTATCTTTCGCTCCATGGATTCCCAGACCATTGTTGCGCCGATGACGCCCATGGGCGTGAGTGCCGTGGCGGCCCTCCGTGTGAGTGGCTCCCGTGTCCGAAATGTCGTTGAAGGCCTGTTTGGCCCCAAGGCCCTCAAGGGGCTTGAACCTCGAAAGGCGAATCTCGGAACGGCTCGCGACCCGAAATCGGGGAAAGTTCTCGACAGTCTTCTGTACATCTATTTCGAATCGCCGAATTCCTACACTGGCGAAGATGTGCTGGAACTTTACCCTCATGGAAACCCGCTGATAGTCCGGGACCTGTTGCAGGCCATTCGGAGCATCGAGGGGGTGCGCCTTGCAGAACCGGGGGAATACACCCGCCGCGCCTTTTTGAACGGCAAGATGGACTTGACTCAGGCCGAATCTGTTGCCGACGTGATTCACAGTGCAAATCGCGCGGAATTGGAAAACGCCCACCGCCTTTTGTCGGGTGCGCTTTCCAAGAAGATTGCGACGCTGACCGCCCAGGTGAAAGATATTTCGGCCCGCCTCGAACTCGACGTGGATTTTGCCGAAGAAGAGGCCGACCCTGATTTTGCAGGCTGGGAAACGAGATTTGTTTCTATCCGGGAGTCAATCCAGCAGATTTTGAACAGCTTCCGTGGCAAGGCCTCCTTGAGCAGGCTTCCGCTGGCTGTGCTTTATGGTGCCCCCAACGCGGGTAAGTCCAGCTTGGTGAATGCCCTTCTGGGCGAAGATCGCGTGCTTGTGAGCAACGTGCCCGGTACGACGCGAGACTTCGTGGAAGTGCGGCTGTTCCTGGACGGCGGTGAAATCCGTCTGGTGGATACCGCGGGCATTGCGGATAAGGCAACCGACGAACTTGATGCCCTGAGCATGAAAAAGTCCCGCGAGATTCTGGAAGAAGCGGATTTGAAGATTCTGGTGGTGGACGGCGCGTTGTGTCATCCTGAGCGAGCGCAGCGCGTCGAAGGATCTCCTGAAGCAATCCAACCCGATGCCATTGTCTATTCCAAGTGCGATTTGTTGAATTCGAAGGACGAAGTAATTCCTAATTCCGAAATCCGAAATCCGAATTGTCTTTCTGTTTCTTCTAAAACGGGCGAAGGCCTCGCCGAACTCAAGCGAGTCATGAATGCCGCCTTGTTCAAGAAGAACGATAATCAAGAGGACCTCTGGATTACCAGCGAACGGGAAAAAACGTGTCTCGAAGACGCCCTCGCCGGAGTCAATCGTGTCCTTGACCTGCTCAAGACGAACCCGGCGGTGGAATTGCTGGCATTTGAAATGCAACTGGTGCGTCGCGCTCTGCAAAGCATAACGGGCGAGATTTCGTCCGAAGATATTTTACAATCCATATTCGCGGGGTTCTGCATTGGAAAGTAGTTACATTGGTGCGATTCTTGCCATTTTCATGTTCGGCTCCTACATGGTGCCGCTAAAAAAATGGCCGTCATATTCTAGCTGGGCTTATCTTTCGATGATGACTCTGGGCGCTCTCCTCAGCGCCTTGGTCGTGGCGTTCTATACGGGGACCTTCAATGTCCATCCGGTGGGGCTGTTGTGCGGGCTTCTATGGGTGGCTGGCGGCGCCTTCTGTTTTTGGGCGGTGCAGGCCGAGGCGGATCTCGCTGGGGCCGGCGTGCGTGCCATGGGGGTAAGCATTCTTGCGTCGTTCCTTTCGGGAGTACTCCTCTTCGGCGAAGAATCCAAATTTATCCTTTCGATTCCAGCCATCGCTTGTTTCTTGATTGGACTTTCTCGCCTTTCTCCGTCGCATGGCGGTTCCGTTTTCAAGAATTGGCGTTCCCTTTTGGGCGGCTTTGCCTTTGGAACTTACCTGATTCCTTACAAGCTTTCGGTTCTGTCAGGGCTTTCCATGACAGATGTGGAATTCCTGTGTCCTTTTACGATAGGCCTGTTTGTCGGTAGCCAAGTCCTCATTGCCGTTATAGAGGTCCGTCGCAAAAAGATGTTTGATTATGCCCGTGTCCCGAGCCTTGTTACCATTTTGATGGGTGTCTTGTGGATGGTGGGCATGCACGGTTGCTTCTGGGCAATCGACGTGAACGGGGCGCTGGGCTACGCTATCGGTTACCCGCTCACTCAGCTGAATTTGCTGGTGAACCTGGGCTGGGGCGTGCTGATTTTTGGCGAATACAAAACGGCCCGCGAACGAGTCAAGCTGCTTCTTGCAACCTTTATCATTCTCGCGGGCGCTGTTCTGCTAACCTTGTCTAAAGGTTAATAAGACCCTGTCATTTCACCGAAATTCTCTTTGCGCCAAGGCCTTCGACCTTGACCATATAGATTCCGCTTTGGACATTCTTCAGCTCTAATGAGGCTCGACCTGCTGTCAGGTTGCCCGATGCGATTTTGGCTCCGTTCAGAGTGAAGAGATGGACTTGTCCTTGATGTTTTCCTGAAACGGTAATTGACAAGGCATGGCCATTCTGTTGGACGCTTATGCCATTAATGGGAACAATCTTTTTATCATGAATGCCATTGGCACCGTTAGTGATTTTTTGAGGGTTCTCGTTGTAGCGGGCAACTAGTGCGTTTAGGTACCAGGTACTATGGGGAATCCATTGCTCAATCCAGCGCCAATTGTTCCAGGCTTCTTTAAGGGGGTCGAAACCTACTGCCGAAACGCCGTCGTCATCCCAGGCGATTCCGGAACCATCGTTGTTTTTGCCGGTAATTCCATTGGCGATGCCGCCCTGTAGGGTCGTTGCGTAATTAGACTGGCCGCTGTATTTTGCGGGGTTCTTTTTACCGATGCCGTACATCATGCATGTGCTGTAGGGGTTCTTGCCCAAAATCCAGTCTAGCTGGTCGGTGGCGTACTTGTCCGCTGCATTGGAATTACTGTAATTCAAGGCTCGAATTGCGTAAGTGGCCGCGGCCGCAAGGCTTGCGATACGAGCGTCTTCGCCCTGCCACCAGTAATTGCTTTCGTTGTCATGAGGAATAAAGAATCCGTCCTTGATGCTTCCGCCGGTCTTGTAGGTCTGGCGGGCGTAGCCGAACGGGTTTTCGACTTTGTTGGTGATGGATATCAGCCAGTCTAAATGTTTTGTGACGGCTTCATAAGCGTTGCTTATTGCAATTTCAGCCTGATCAAGGGCGCAGTCTGCGTTAGCAGGGCATGGTTCACGCTCGATTCGCATTTCGGCTTCGAGGAATCGAATCAGTGCAATAAGCGGAAGCCCTGCGTCGCTGGCGTGCCAGAAGGGGCGCGTCTTGGCGTTGTCGCTCCAGAAGTAACCATCTTTGCTGATTCGTTCTGCAAGGTTGGCGGCGCGCTTTTCCATGTCGTTCATGTATTCGCTTTTTCCGTTGGTCGCAAAGAAAAGTTCTGTTGCGGCAAGGAGTGCGGTGTAATCGTCGATGATGTTTTCTTTGCCGTCGTCACAGTAGGCGCAGTCACCGCCAATGCTCTGCTTCGATTTCAAATGGGTATAGGCTTTTTGTGCAGCGGCCAAGTATTGCTCGCTGGTATAGTCGCCTTTTGCACCGAGTTTAGAAATTCGGGCGAGTGCTGCGATTGCCATACCGCCGCCTTCACGGAATGCGGTCTGGTAGTTGGCGCTCAAATCGCCATTGGGGCCAGAGAATGCGCATAGCTTGCGTGATTTTGTTCCCCAGTTGTCAAATACGGTCATGTAAAAGAATCCTTGGTCGTCTAGCATGCGGACCAAGAAGTCTGCGCCATAAGCGGCTTCTTCACTGGCGGTAGCTTTGGTAGAGGTGCTTTTAAGAAGATTCGGAATGTGTTCTGCAGCAAAGGCGAGGGACCATACGGTCAAGGGAATCTGCTGCGGATTCAGGTAGTTGGCGTAAGAAAGGTGGCTGAAATATTTGCTTGCGTCGCCGCTGGCGTCGTACCAGCCGCCCCTTGCGTCGTGGGTGACTCCGCTGCTTCCGTAGACTGGGAGCTTCTGGTCTTCTTGCTGGATGGCATCTGCGGAGGCGCGGTCATTGTAGAAATAGTTCATGACCATGCCGAGCGTCTTTTCTGCAAGGGTGTTTTGCCCGACATAGAAAACGTCTGATGCGGAGGGGCTGCCCTTGGTGATTTCTACATGGTAATTGCCCGACATAGGGCGGTTTTCGCCGTTGTTGCCGCTTGGGGTGGCGGGGATTTTTCCGCTGATGTCGATGACGTAGAACTTGCCGTTGCTTGTCCAGTTATCGGGGTTTTCGCCTTTGCTTACTTTACCAGTTGCAACGGAGGCCCCGGTCATGTCTTCTCTGGGGGCGTACCAAAGCGTCCATTCGGCGCCTTCAAGATCTTGGTCGCTCTTGACCACAATTGTAATGGGCTTGTCCCAGTCGTAACCCGCCTGGTTGATGTAAAAGGTGTTGTCGGCGGAGGCTGCTGTTGCCGCTGCCGAAACCGCCAAAGAAATCTTTGCGAAAAGCTTGTGTTTCATAACGCTAATATAAACTAAAGTGCTTTCAGTTTCAAATGTCTTATAGCAAATACAGGGTATCTGTGATAATTGTCAAAGGCGTTCGATGTTTGTAAATAATTCTTGACATTCGCCGTCTTTGTATTTATATTGTGGTTGTATAAAAGAGGTGTTTCTTTATGAAATTTGAAAATATTCTATTTGCAACCGCCCTCGTATTGGTGGCCTGCGAATCCACTAACGTGGTTGATACAAACCAGTCTAACTCCGGCACACAAAATCCTGTATCGGGCTCAATCCAGAATGTGGCGAGCTGCAAGATGTCCCAGACCTCTGCTGGAATCGATGTGGTGTGTGACGGCGAGGTTGTTGGTACCTTGATCAATGGCGCAAATGGCAAAGACGGCGTTGGCTGCTCTTTGACCGAGCTTGACGACAATTTGGGCTATTCTGTCAAATGCGGAAACAATACCGGAGTCATTCTTAATGGTGCAAAAGGCAAAGACGGTACGGACGGTGTTGATGGGACTTCTTGCGGAACATCCATAATTCCCGATGGAAGCGGTATCTATGTCATTTGTGGCGAAACCGCTGTCGCTGTGCTGAATGGAAAGAATGGAGTTGATGGCAAGAATGGTATCGATGGCGTTGATGGCAAGAGCTGTTACGCAACGGCATACGAAGTTGGCGACGATTCCGGATACAGTCTCTATTGCGCCGATACCTTGGTTGGCGTAATCTTCAATGGAAAAAACGGCAAGGACGGGAAAAATGGTGAAGATGTTAGCGGTGCAGGCTGTTCTGCCAAGGCTGTAGGCGACACCGCCGTGGCGTTTATCTGTGGCAAGGACTCTGTAATCATCAGTAATATAATTCCTGGCGAAAAGGGTAAGGATGGCGAGAGTTGTAAAATTGCGTCCGCCACCGACACTACCGTTACCTTTGTTTGCGGAAAAGACACTAGCACCATCAAGGGGAACATCAACATCACGAATAATTACAACGGCAAGGGTGAGTTGATCAGCACCACCATGGATCCCATCACCGTTTACGTGTCCTCCAGTTCCCGTTCTTCATCTTCTGCTACGGTTATCATCATCAATGGCAGCTCCGCCTCCACGGTGGAATACACACCGGGAACCGGAAATGTGACAGGGTATTGCCAGCCGTTAAATTTAAATGATTGGGAATGTAACAATTACGGTTGTAATGATTATTCGAGGATTTATCGAGGTGATACCGCAACATGGAAACTCTATACCTATGATTCTTCATCTATCGATGACATTGCGTCATCGACCTACGAATGGAAACTGAAGGGCGCAGAGGTTGCAACCTATGTTGCTCAAGGTACAGATGGCTTGACGGTGAAAAGTATATACGACAGAGTTGGTACCTGGCGGGCTTATATTTCTATCAATGGCAAAGACAGCATCCAATGTCAATCTTACGTAAAGGTTCTCCCCTCTACCCTCACGGGCTGTTCTTGCCGTGAAAATACGGGTTCATCTACAAAGAACACTACTGCCTGGGTGGTTTCGGGTTGCAAGTCTTACGCTCCCATCGCCAACTACACCTGGACGGGAGTAGACTCCGCTGATGCCGAAGGTAACGCCTACACCTCCAAGAGTTTCACCGGCATCACCAAGGTTACCGTCATGAACGAGGATTCCACCACCATGGATCTGTCTTGTGGCTACTCCTGTGGCACCAATTGCGGAAACGCCTTGAACAGCACCTCGGGATTGACTTTTGATGTCGGAACGTACGATCTGACATACGCTTGCTCTGAAATTGGCTACAGTTCAGTTAGGTTTGATTCCTACTACTCCGAATATGACGAAGATTCTGGAGTCACCGTATCTGGCTATGGTACCGGTACCTGGTTGACCAGCACCAACTCCGGAGAAATTAATAATGCCAATGACAATAATCGCTACAATTACAGCACTCTTTTCGGTAGCAGTTCCAACGAATCTGCCTATGGTTCCACCATCAGGCTTACCGTAAAAACAGGAAAAATCAAGGTCCGTTGTTATTGATAATAATTGTTGGTAACAACATTCTCAACAATTGGCGGGTGCTTCTATTGGAGCGTCCGCTTTTTTTTGTGAATTGTGTTTTTTTACGCAAAAAATGCGTTGGAATGGATTTGCTTTGATGTCGGTTAGCTGAAGCCTATTTCTGAAAATACCTGAAAGTATTGGTTGATTTGACATTTAGACCTTCTAAATACCGTGCATTTAGGTTTATAACTCCTTGGAAATAGGTGTGTTATAGCCGTTTTTGTTTAATATGACGCAAAAATTGCGTTGAATATTGACTTTTTTTGGATGTTTTGTTTACGGCCTCTTGACCGCCCTTGTTTCAGAACCTATCTTTGCCTGCGAAACAAAATATCAACAAGTGACGATGCGGTAGCCGTCAACGAAAAAATCTTTCGTCTCTCGTCTCTCGTCTTTCGTCTAGAAGGTCACTATGTACTACGAAAGCATCAAAGTTTTGGACTGCACCATCCGTGATGGCGGTCTCGTGAACAAGCACGACTTTTCTCTGGAATTTGTGCGTCGCCTCTACACGCTCTTGTCTGCTGCCGGTGTGGACTACATGGAAATGGGTTACAAGAACTCTCCGGAACTCTTTGACCCCAAGGAATACGGTCCGTGGAAGTTCTGCGATGACGACCTGCTCTGGAAGGTGAAAGACGGTATTGATTCCAAGATCAAGATGGCCGTGATGGCTGACGTGGGCCGCGTGAACATGGACGCCGTGAAGCCCGCTAGCGAAAGCCCCTACCAGATGTTCCGCGTGGCAAGCTACGTGAAGAACATCGACAAGGGTATCGAAATGGTGAACGCCTTCCACGACATGGGCTACGAAACCACCCTCAACATCATGGCCGTGAGCCGCGATCGTGGCCCGGAACTCGACGAAGCACTGCACCAGGTGAACGAAGAATGCAAGGCCGATGTGCTTTACCTCGTGGACAGCTTCGGTGCCTTCTACCAGGAAGACATTGATAAGGAAATTACCCGCTACCGTAGCATCGTGAAGAACAAGAAGTTTGGCTTCCATGGTCACAACAACCAGCAGCTTGCCTTCAGCAATACCATTCAGGCAATAATCGACCATGTGGATTTCCTCGACGGTTCTGTGTCTGGCATGGGCCGTGGCGCCGGTAACTGCACCACCGAACTTTTGCTCGGCTTCCTCAAGAATCCGAAGTACGATCTGCGCCCGGTGCTCGACGCTTACCAGGAACTGTTCTTGCCGCTCAAGGAAAAGTACGAATGGGGTTACATCATCCCGCAGATGATTACCGGTATGCTGAACCGTCACCCGCAAGACGCCATCGCCATCCGCAAAACCGAAGACCGCGACAACTACACCAAGTTTTACAACCACATGATGAACGACTAACGTCGTTCATCATGGAGAAGAGCGGCCCTTTAGCAGGCCGCTTTTTTATTATCTTGTACCCGTGCATTTCTTTTTCTTGCTGATAGTGCTTGTGTTTGGATTGTCTCCCGTGTTCGCGGAGGATGATGTAGAACACCGTTCCTTGGAAGCTCATGAGGCTATTCCGCTCCCTGGGCAGACTGCTTATTTGGGAGAGGGGCTTTCTTTTGGTCTTGGCTTTGGTGTTTACGATCCGTTGGCCGAATGTGACTGCATGGGGGCTTGGCAATCTCAACTGGAATATTTCTACAAAGAATGGCTGAGTGGTGGTGCCAATGTCCGTTTTTTTGGCGGGGATTTGGACCGTGACGCGATGGTGCTGTATCAGCGTTACCGCTTGAATATACGTTTCCATGGCGTTTCGGACCGCTATGACCTGTATGCAGAACCGTTCCTAGGATTTGAAAATACCAGCATATCTGCGTTCAGAAAGCAGGTGCGTGGTAAAAAGGTCGAAGAACAGCATTATTGGTGGGAAAAATCGACCGATGCCGACAATAAGGTGCGTGCTCAAAAAGAGGAAGAAATCGAAGAAGATTCTACCCTGGTCGAAAAAGACAATTGTCAAAAGCTCTTTTCCCTGGATGGTTTCTCTATTGGGCTTGGCGTAGGCGGCGGCGTTAATTTGTCTAGACTGTTCGGCGCAACCGGCGAAATTCATGTGGAATACAACTTCTCGAAAGAACTGCTGCTGAATGTGATGCCGGGAATCGCCTTTAATTTCCGTGAGGTGTGGCCCTGGGCCAAGCGTTCGCTGCGTTCTGCCTGGATTTCTTTCGAAATTGGCGGTCAAAAGACCTTTAACCGGGGTATTGACGGGTGGTCGAATACCTATTTCCTGGGGTTCCAGTTGGGGGCGTAGGACCTGACCTCCACTCTAGGTTTGACACCTAAATCCCGATTTTCTATATTTGGTGCACCGATTTTTATCGGAACCCTCCCGGAGCCAATGTCGGTTTTCCGGGCGATAGACCAAAGGGACTCATTATGAGACAATACGAAACGATGGTGATCATCGACGCTATGATCTCTGACGACGCTATCAAGGCCGAAATCGAGACTATCGCCGCTAACATCACCAAAGGCAACGGCGAAATCCTCCGCCGCGACGATTGGGGCAAGCGCAAGCTCGCTTACACCATCAAGAAGCGCCAGCATGGCTTTTACGTGATCTTCTACTACAAGGCTGAAGCCGCTACGGTCGCCTCTGTGGAAGCCGCTCTTAAGCTGAACGAAAACGTTCTCCGCTGGATGACTCTCGCTGATTATCCGATGAGCGAAATTGTTTATGACCAAACTCAGACCCAGTCTACCGAAGATATCATCCCGGTTGACGCAGAAGAAGGGGAGGCTGAATAATGGCTTTTGAAGATAAGAAGCAGGCAACCCGTATCCGCCGCAAGAAGACTTGCTGGTTCACGGAAAACAATATCAAGTTCATTGACTATAAGGACGAAAAGACTCTTCGTCGCTTTATCTCTGAACGTGGTAAGATCATTCCTCGCCGCATTTCTGGCACCTCTGCCAAGTATCAGCGCATGCTGAACGAAGCTATCAAGCGTGCCCGTCAGATGGCTATTCTCCCGTTCGTTTCGGACAGTCTGCGCTAAGGAGGAACTAGACTATGGAAATTATTCTTAAGGCCAATGTTCCCCACCTCGGCAAGATGCTCGACGTGGTTAAGGTTAAGGACGGCTATGCCCGTAACTACCTCTTCCCGCGCAAGCTCGCTGTTCGTGCTACTAAGGAAGCCAAGCTCGAAATCGAAAACAACCGCGCTGCTGTTGAAGCTCAGTTCCAGAAGGAACTCGCTGCCGCTGGTGACGTGGCTGCAAAGCTTTCTCAGATTTCTGTTAACCTCGAACGCCGCGTTGTGGAAGGCGAACGTCTGTACGGTTCTGTGACCGCTGCTGACATTGCTGACGCCATCACCAAGCAGGGCGTTAAGGTTACCCGTGCTCAGGTTGCTCTCGAAGAACCGATCAAGCAGCTCGGTGTTTACACCGTGACGATCAAGGTCTTCAGCGACGTTGAAGCTCAGGTCAAGGTTTGGGTGGTTGCGGAGAAGGCTTAAGTCTTTTCTTGATCACTAAGAATCTTACGGACCGCTCCTTCGGGGGCGGTTCTTTTTTTTGCGGTGGACAAGCGAGTGTCGCTGGGCGACCTGCATTTATAACAAAAAATGCGGACAAATGAATGTCCGCGTTGAAATTCGATTTTTGTAAAAGCTTATTTGTTGATGAACTGGGGAATGCCCTTGTACTTTTCCATGTTCTTCATGATGCAGGCCATTTCCCAGTCCTTTTCCTTGAAGCGGCGGCGGAGCAATGCCACGAACACTTCCATGAGCATCAGGCAGTCGTAAACGGCGCGGTGCATCTTGTCAGATTCGATTTTCATGCTGATTTCGTCGCGGCGCTGGAACATGTTGGCCAAGATGCCGAGCTTGTGGGAACTGGCTTCGGGGAGAATTGCCTTGGAAATGGCGAGGGAGTCGATGACCGGGTTGCCGGGCACAAGCTGCGGGTTGTTCTTGTAGGCAACGCGCAAGAAGCTTGCGTCGAAGTTTGCATTGTGGGCGAGCAGAATGGAACTCTGTCCGCAGAATTCGGTGAACTTCTTGATGGCATCGCCCACGGCCGGGGCGTCCTGCACGTCGCTGTCGTAAATGTGGTTCACCGCAGAGGCTTCCGCAGGAATCATCATGTTCGGCTTCACGAAGGTTTCGAGCTCGCCAAGGAGCTTGGGAACAACCTTGCCGTTCTTGGTTTCTACGGTGAACTTGACTGCACCGATTTCGATGATTTCGTCTTTTTGGTTGTTAAGGCCAGTCGTTTCAAGGTCGAAGGCGACAAATTTAGGTGGCATTAAAATCACGATATAATCCTTATTGAATATGAAATCACCTTGGTTGGTTTTCAGTCACAAAGATACTTAATTTCGATGTCTATAGATGTCAGCGGCAGGGGCAAAATAAACTTATCCCAGGTTTTTAGAGTGATGTGCGCTCCGTATTTGGCGCTAATAAGCCAGAGTGGGCGGCCGCTTGATTTTGCAAGCCACGGCGAGCCTTGCTTGACTTGGAGAGCCGGTCCGCGAGGACCATCGAGTGCCATGCCTACAAAGTGTCCTTCTTTAAGGGGGGCTAGCAAGTGGCGGACGTTGGTGGCGCCGTGTGTGCTGGAGCCGCGTGTTACGGAATAGCCTAGATTTTCGACAATGGCTGCGAATAAGTCCCCGTCGCTGGATTCCGAAATAAGAGTGTATACTCCCCAATTTTTAAACGCTGCGGCGCAGGCCAGCAAATCTTTATGCCATACTCCAAGGATCCCGGGCTCGATAGGCTGAGGCGTTTTGAGCCTGATACGCAGGCTTTTAATCCACAGGGTTACAAGAAAAGCCTTGAACCGGACCTTGAATGACGTTTTTACCATGACTAAAAGATAAAAAAATGCAAAAAATGGCGAGTTTGCCCTTGAAAAGCGACGAATTATTACCTATATTGCGTTTCACTTTGGCGACGTACCCAAGTTGGTAAGGGGCGGCTCTGCAAAAGCCTTATTCATCAGTTCGAGTCTGATCGTTGCCTCTTAAAGAACCTTTTCCACCCCGGAAGAGGTTCTTTTTTTTTGTTTGCGCTTTTCAGAATAAGCGATTTTGTCTGTGAGCAACAAACGCCTCGTATTAACGAGGCGTGGGTACGTACTTTTGTGATTGGGCACGAGCGGTCATATTAAGGGGTTCTTTCTCGGGCGGCCGCGGCCGCGCTTGATCGGCTGACCATCAGGCATGGTGGTCGCTTCGGGGTGCTTTGCCTTAAAGAAATCCTGAATTTTCTTGGCACGTTCTTCGGCCTTCTGCTTGGCGTGGTCTGCAGCGGACACGATCACGGCCTTGGGCTTGTCGCCGGTCTTTGCGCCGAAAGAAGCCTTGAGCACTCGACCCGAGGCGGGCTTGGGAGCCTCTGTAATCATGGCTTGCGGTTTGCTGTGTTCAGATTTCTCTTTAAAGTTGTAGACGCTGTAGCCTTTGCTTTCTTCGGTAAAAGTGGTTTTCAGCATCATCTGCTTTTCCAGGGGGAGGTCACTCATGGGCGGGATACCCGGAATCTGGGTCTTGGGCTTGAAGTACAGGTCGTTCTGCTTGGCGACAGCACCGAATATTTCGGAGGCGATGCTTTCGGCTTCGTGATAGGCTTTCTGCTGCTTCAGGGCGATGCGGTCTTTCTTGGAGGGGCGGGCCGCACCGTTTTTGCGTTTGCCGTTAAAATCTTTCCGGTTCCTTTCGGAATTCTGGATGATTTCCTCGTCGGAGAGCCCCCGGAGTTCATGGGGAACTTCAATGATATTCAGCGCGATATTAGACAAATTCTGATTCATAAAACCCAGATTTTAGCCCTATTTTAGCTTGTCAAGAGTGGAAAAAGTCATTTTATTGTAAAAAATGCGACCCAAATTTAAAAAAAATTGAAAAAAATGCTTGTCAAGACCTAGAAAAAAAATTTTTTTTGGACTATTTTTGTAATACATGCTTCGGTTTACTCAAGAAATATTACTTGCTCTTCGCGCAATCTCCAATGAGGAGGAAGCGCACGAAATGTCTAAGAAGGCTCGTGAACAGTTCGATTTCCTCGGAATTCGTCTCGTTCCCCGTCGCGAAGTGACCTACCCCATATTCGACAGAAACCCGCCGAAGGACGGTGACGAATTGGTGGCCAGGGTCGAGGACATGTGGACACAGCCGTATCGTGAAATCCAATATGCGGCATGTGACTATTTGTTCCGTCACAGGGCTCTGCTCGGTGGACAGCACCTTGCCTTCCTCAAAAAGTTAATTAAGACCCGCGCCTGGCGCGATACCGTAGATACCCTCGCCGCTTGCGTGTTGGGTGACCTGGCACTCCGCTTGCCGGCGCTCCGTGGAAAGATCGCTTCCTGGATTCGCGACCCGAATGTTTGGGTTCGCCGCAGTGCGATTATTTTCCAGATTCAGTACAAGGATCGCACGGACTGGCCGTTGCTTAGGCAGTTCTGCTTGACTTGCGCCAAGGATGACGACTACTACATTCGTAACGGTATCGGTCGCGCTCTTTCTGAATACGCCCGAATCAACCCGACCGAAGTCCGTCGCTTTGTGCAAGACAACACCTTTGCCGAACAGACCGCTCAGGAAATCCTGCGCCTGATTTAATAAACCGATAAAAGAAACCATTATGAGCCTTTTCTACAGGGAATGTAGAGAAGGCTTTTTCTTTCTGCTTTCTAATTCCGAATTCCGAAATCCTAATTCCGAATTAACTACATTTGGACTATGCGTTACGGTGACATTTCATATTTCCAGAGCGGCGTGGCCGTTCCCCTCTTCAGTCTTTATAGCAGGCAGAGCATCGGTATCGGTGAATTCCTGGACCTGATCCCGTTTGCCCGTTGGGCGGTTTTTTGCAATTTCAATATTATCCAGCTTTTGCCGGTGAACGATACGGGCTCTGAGTCTAGCCCTTACAGTGCCCGCAGTGCTTTTGCCTTGAACCCTGTGTTTATCAACGTGCAGTCGGTTGAAGGTTCTTCGGAATACGAAGATGAAATTCAGAAGGGCAAGGTCGAATTCCAGAAGTACGGAAAGATCGACTACTACAATATTTCTACCTGGAAGCGCCTGGTCCTTCGCAAGATTTTTGATAACCGCTATGACGATCTGAAAAAAGACAAGGTGCTTTTGCGCTGGGTCGATGACAATGCTTGGGCAAAGCCTTATTGCATCTATTGCACACTGAAGGCCAAGAACGATGAGGCCAGTTGGAAAGATTGGAAGGATTATCGCGATCCGACGGCCAAGGATATCGAAAAGCTGTGGAAGAAGTTTGAAAAGGACAATTTGTTCCAGGCTTGGATGCAGTTCGAAGCCGAAAAGCAGTTCAGCGCTGCCGTCGCCGAAGTTTCTAAGATGGGGGTGCGCATCAAGGGCGACATTCCGATCTTGATTAACGAAGACAGCGCCGACGTCTGGGCGGACCGTAAGTACTTCTCGCTGGATGACCGCGCCGGCGCTCCGCCTGACATGTTCAGCTACAGCGGCCAGAACTGGGGATTCCCCACGTACCGCTGGGATGTCCTTGAAAAGGATAACTTTGAATGGTGGCGTCGCCGTTTGGATCAGGCCAGCAAGTTCTACCATGCATACCGTATTGACCATGTGCTGGGATTCTTCCGCATTTGGTCCATTCCGCAGACCGAAACTACGGGCATTCTGGGTTACTTTAACCCCTGCGTGCCACTGACTTACGACAAGCTCGCTTCCGCAGGCTTTTTGCGCGAGACTTTGGAATACTTGCGCCGCCCCAATTATGGCTACGACCAGCTGCGAGGCTTCTTGGGCGATGATACCGATAGGCTTGCTCCCGTATGCTTTATGCAGCTGGAAGGCCACCCGGACCGCCTGATTCTTAAGCCTGAATACAGTTCCGAAAAGGCTATCCTTGCCATGCCTGAATCTCAGGAAGTCAAGGACAAGTTGCTCAAGGTTTATTGGAACCGCGTATTTGTTCCCTCGGGTGACGAAAATACGTTCTACCCCTATTGGTACTGGTACAATGCCCCGGTGCTCTATACGCTCCCCGATTACGAGCAGGAAAAGCTTCGCGGCCTCATCAAGGAAAACGAGGATTCCCAGAATGGCTTGTGGGAAGCCAATGCGACCAAGCTCTTGTCGGTGCTTTCTCAGGAAACCGATATGCTGGTTTGCGCCGAAGACCTGGGTGCCGTTCCGCCTTGCGTGCCAGCCGTGTTGAATAAGCTCAACATTCTTTCGCTGCGCATTGAACGCTGGGCCCGTAACTGGAACGCTCCCTATTCTCCGTACTACGATATGGATGAATATCCCCGCATGTCCGTGTGTGCCACCAGCTGCCACGATACATCGACCTTGCGCGGCCTGTGGCAAGAAAAGGACTTTGACCGCGAATTGTACTGGTCTCACGCCCATTTGCCGGGCAAGGCTCCCGAAGAGATTACGCCGTCGGTGGCTCGCCAGATTCTGGCCCATGTGTATTCGACGAACAGCCTGTTCTGCATTTTGCCCATACAGGATTACTTCGCCCTTTCGGCAAGCCTTTCCAAGTGTGCGCCTGAAGCGGAACGCGTGAATATTCCGGGGACTGTGGGCGGTGCCAACTGGTGCTACCGTATGCCTTGTTCTGTGGACGAACTGATGGATTATTCTTCTCTCAGCTCCGACATTCGAATGCTCGTGGATGTGCGTAAGCGCCGCCCGATGTGGAAAATTTAATTCAATGTGAAATGTGTGATGTGAAATGACTAATTTCACATTCCACATTACACATTCCACACTACACATTCCACACCTCACATTGCACATGTATTCACCTTCTTGGACTAAAGACGCAATCTTTTATCAGATTTTCCCGGATCGGTTCTGCCGTTCGGAGCGTTACCATGCTGTAGGCAAGTTCGTGGAGTGGGGGAGCAAACCCACCCGCGAAAACATGTTCGGCGGAAACCTGGCAGGTATCGAAGACAAGTTGGAATACATTGCGGGCTTAGGCGTAAACGCCATTTACCTGTGCCCGATTTTCAAGAGCAATTCCAACCACCGCTACCATACGGTGGACTACTTCGAAATTGACCCGGTGTTGGGCACCACGGAAGATTTTGACCGTCTGATCAAAAAAGCGCACAAGTTAAAATTGCGTGTCATTTTGGATGGCGTGTTCAATCATTGCTCTCGCGGATTCTTCCAGTTCAACAGTCTTATGGAACTGGGGCAGAATTCGCCGTACGTGGATTGGTTCCATGTGAAGGGCTGGCCGCTGAACGCTTACACCGACAAGCCTAATTACGAATGCTGGTGGAATTTTCCGGCACTGCCGAAATTCAATACAAATTGCCCTGATGTGCGCGAATACTTGTTCTCGGTAGGCGAGTACTGGATGCGCCGCGGCATTGATGGCTGGCGCCTGGATGTTCCTAACGAAATCAATGACGATTCATTCTGGCAGGAATTCCGCCGCCGCGTAAAAAAGGTGAATCCGGATGCTTACATTGTCGGCGAGATTTGGGATGCCCCGGAGCGTTGGCTACAAGGGGACCAGTTCGACGGTGTAATGAATTACGTGTTCCGCAAGGCGGTGATGCAGTTCCTGTTCGACGAGAAGGCTATTTCTGTAGCAGAATTCTGCGAAAGGGCGCGAGACGCCTTTGTAGAAAGCCGTGGCGATATTCCCATGAACCTGCTTGGGAGTCATGATACCACGCGCTTGATGTCGCAACCTTGTGCAAGCCTCGAACGCATCAAGCTTGCTTATGCGCTGTTGTTCTTTATGCCTGGGGCCCCTTGCATCTATTACGGCGAAGAACTTTCGATGAAGGGTGGCAAGGATCCTGATAACCGCCGGAGTGTGCCGTGGAGTAAATTGGGCGAGATGCAGGCCCAGCCTCTGTATGAATTTATCAAGCAGATGGTGGCGCTCCGCAACAAGAATGCGGTGCTTCGCGACGGCAAGATGGAAATTGCCTGCGATGGCAACACCTTCTCGGTGGTGCGCACGCTTGGCCGCAAAAAGATGACTCTTGCGGTTAATGTTTCTGGCGAACAGCCGACGTTTGAAATAAAGTAGATTAAACGACTTGTACTAGCAATCCCTTGAGGTACTGGCCTTCGGGGAAGGCTGTATTCACGGGGTGGTCGGCGGGTTGGCCGAAGCGTTCAATGATTTGAACGCGCCGATGTGCATCGGCGGCGGCATCCGCGATAATCTTCTGGAACAAGTCCATTTCCATGAGTCCGGAGCAGCTGAAGGTCGCTAGCATGCCGCCTTCGGCCAAGAGCTTCATGGCGAGCAAGTTGATGTCCTTGTAGCCGCGGGCGCCCTTCTGCAGGTTGTCCTTGCTTTCTACGAACTTCGGCGGGTCCAGTACGATTAAGTCGAATGTTTCAGCCTTGTCGCGGCACTTGCGCAGGTACTGGAACACGTCGGCTTCTACATGCGTGGCGTGCGCGGTGCTGAGCTTGTTGCGCATGATGCCTTCCTTGGCGAGTTTGAGCGCATCCTTGGAAACATCCACCTGGTAAACTTTTTCGCAACCGCCGCGGAGAGCGTACAGGCCGAATCCGCCGGTATAGCAGAAGCAGTTCAGCACCTTCTTGCCCTTCGAAAGTTCGCCGATGCGGCGGCGAGCGTCACGCTGGTCCAGATAGTAACCGGTCTTGTGGCCGTTTTTCACGTCGATAGGGAAGAGGATTCCGTTTTCGTTGATGATGACCGGTTCATCGGGAACTTCGCCGTAGACGCAACCGGTGCGCAGCTGCAGACCTTCTTTTTTGCGCACGTCTGAATCGCAGCGTTCATAAATGCCGCGGCAGTGCGTCTTTTCGGCGAGGAGTTCGTAAATGTCCTTGCGGTGGACTTCGGCGCCGGCAGCGAGAATTTCGACGGAGTAAATATCTGCGTATTTGTCGATGATGCAGCCCGGAATGCCGTCGTTTTCGGCGTTAATCAGGCGGAATGCAGAATCTTTATCTTCGATGTCGAAGCCGCGGCTCTTGCGTGCGGCAATCGCACGGTCCAATAAGTCGCTAAAAAATTCGCGATCGATGTTAGCCTTTTCGCCGAATGTCCAGAAACGCCCGCGGATCTGGGACTTGGGCGAATACGCCGCAAGACCCAGAAAATCGCTCTTGTAGCTGTAAACTTCTACGGTGTCGCCAAGTTCCGGGTCGCCGATGACTTCGTCAACGGCTCCGCTAAAAATCCAGGGGTGGTAACGCAATGCGGACTTTTCGCGTCCGGCTTTCAAGGTAATCGCTTTCATGCTTGTAAATGTAGAAAAAGCTGTTGCCGCCTAGGGAAAATTTCTACATTTGGCGCCACGATGTTTGAGAGCCTTTTTGAAAAGTACCCCTTTTTCCGCGCCGTGCCTTGTGTGCTTTGCATGGCAATCATTTTTAAGTTGTCGTCCATGACATCTGAAGAACTGGAAGATTTTCCGCACATTTGGGATAAGCTTGCCCACTTTTGCGAATATGCAACCCTCGCCGGTTGCTATGCGATGCTTTGGACTCGTAATGAATGGTCCAAACGGCAGTGGCTTCGTGTGCTTGTGGTGGGCGTACTTGCTCTCGCTTATGGCTGCACTGATGAATATCACCAGAGTTTTGTCGAAGGCCGCGACAGCAGTGTACTCGACCTTGTGGCGGATTTGACCGGTGGCCTTATGGGCGGCGTGGTATACGCAATTGTAACGCGAATCCTGAACTGTTACGATCCAGTACCCGATAAAGGTGTGTAATGTGAAATGTGAGCGGCTGCGCCGCAATGTGGAGTGACAAATGTGTAATGACTAATGTGAAATGACAAATGAAGAATTAATCATCTCACACTACACATTCCACATTACACATTGGTTTAGAATTCACCGAGTAGAATAATTTCGCGGTGCAGTTGAATCCCGAATTTCTCGGCGACTTTTTGTTGCACGTATTCGCTTAATTCCTTGATGTCTGCAGCGGTGGCGCCACCTGCGTTCACAATGAAATTCGCATGCAAGGTGCTGACTTCGGCGCCGCCAATGCGGTAGCCCTTGAGGCCAGTTTGCTCGATGTAATAGCCCGGCGCGATTTGCTGCGGCATTTCTGCGGAACCTTTTCCCAAACGTTTGAAGGTAGAGCCTGCGTTCGGCATATTCAGTGGTTGGCTTGCTTTACGCTTCGCCATGCATTCGGCGAGTTCGGCTTCTAAATCAGTAACTGTTTTGCCCTCGGCTGCGGCTGTCGGCAGTTGGAATGTCGCGGCGAGGATTATTTCGCGCTCCTTTTGGAAGGCGCTCTGCCTATACCCAAAGCCGCATTCGCTTGCGGGGCGTTCGCGCAAGTTTCCCTCGGTGTCAATCGTCGTAACCGTTGTGCAGCAGGATCCGATTTCTTGACCGTAGGCGCCCGCGTTCATATAGATTGCTCCGCCCAAAGTTCCCGGGATTCCGGCGAGCTTATGGATGCCTGCAAAACCAAGCTTCATGGCGCTGCGTGCAAACCTGCCCAGCGGGGTAGCCGCACCGACTTTGAATGCCCCGTTCCCTAAGTCCTGAATTTCTGAAAATTCCCCGGCAAGCGTAATCACGACTCCGTCATAGCCTTTGTCGGACACGAGCAGATTCGTTCCGTTCCCCAAAATAAAGTAGGGACGTCCCTTTTCGCGGGCGATTGCAAAAGCGGCCTTCAGGTCTTCTATGCTTTCAACTTTCGCGAAATAGCGTGCGGATCCACCCACCTTAAAGGAGGTATGCTTGCTCATCGGTTCGTTTTCTAGGAGAATCATAGTGAAAATATAGAATTTAGTTAGCTGAGCTTAGTTGGCAGAACTTAGTGAGATGTATTTTGCTTTAATTCTGCTTACTGCCTACTGCCAACTGTTTACTATTCTTGCTATAATTCAGCGAACATGACTAACGAAGAACTGAAACAATTCAAGTCGGCGATTTCGATTACCGCTGTCGCGCAGAGTCTGGGAGTTGAAGTCTCTCATGGCAAATGCCGTTGTTTCTTTCCGCAGCGTCATTCGCATGGCGACCGTACGCCATCGGTGTCCATTTCCGAAGAACGCGGCACCTTCCGTTGCTGGGTCTGTGACGATGTCCGCGGCGACGTGATTTCGTTGGTGCAACTTTTAAAAGACTGCGGCTTTACCGAAGCGCTGAACTGGCTTATGGAACAGTATCCGTTCCTGGTGCCCGCTTCTGCCCGCAAAGAAATGGCGAAGATTGCAGAACGTGCTGCCAATGCCACAGGGCGTCCGCATGCGCCGAGTCCGGCTGCGGCTCGTGTGCCCGAGATTGCCCCGCCTGAACCCGAGGAACCGCCGCTTGTTTCCGAAGATGACCGCAAGAAAATTATTCTCTCGTTCCTTAAGCGTTTAAGCCCGGTCGATAACACGCCTGCAGGCAAGTGGCTTTCTCGCCGCCGTATTTACAAGCCCGTATGGGACAAAATGCTCCTGCGTACCATCACCAACTACGAAGAGGTGAACAATAGTCTCAAGGCCGACTTCGGTGAAGAGGTGTTGAAGTATGTGGGGCTCTTTAACGACAAAGGTCACTTGCGCTATTACAAGCATCCGTTGATTTTCCCGTATCTCGATCCGCTGCGCCGAGCCTTCTATTTTCAATCGCGTGCAATCGACAACACGGTTGTTCCCAAGGAACTTAACCTGCGCGGCACGGTGCCATACCCCTACAATATGGTGGCGCTCGACCAAAAACCGGGCTGGGTGTACCTGTGCGAAGGCGTCGTCGATACGCTGACCTTTTTAGGACAAAGGATCAATGCGGTTGGAATTCCCGGCGTTCGCAGCTTCAAAGTGGAGTGGTTGAATCTTTTTAGAAACAAAAACGTGGTACTTTGTCTGGATCATGATGAAGCTGGCCGCTCTGGTATGGAATATATAGGTAACCTGTTTACGCAAGCAGGCGTTCATAATGTAATTTTGGGTGAAGGTATGGAAAATTTGCCCACGGCCATGAAAGAAGGTGAAGACATCAATGATTGGTTCGGAGGAAAGAAATAATGGATAAAGTGAAGTTGTATTTTGGTAAGGTAAAACACTTTTTTGAATGGTTTACGAACACCACGTTTGCCAAGGTGTCGGGTTTCATTATCAAGTGGCTTTACCGGACCATCAATTTCATTATCCGCCAAGCCTTATTGATTCTGATTATTTATTCTGCTGTATTCTCGGTGGCAGCCTCTTATGCGCTGTACCGAGCCTTCATTTATGGCTACGATATTTACGATGGTGTGTCCCAGCTGAAAGATACTCAGCCCGAAATGAGTAAGTACATGGAAGCTTTGCGCGATTCAAATCCGAATATCGAAATCAAGCATTCGTATGTGCCTCTCGATTCTATTAGCCCCTACTTGCGCAAGGCTGTGATTGCTAGTGAAGATGCGGGGTTCTACTTCCATCCGGGTTTTGATATTCGTGCTATTGCCGAAGCACTTGATGCAAACCAGGTGGCGGGCAAGACCAAGTTCGGTGGCTCTACCATTACGCAGCAACTGGCCAAGAACCTGTTTTTGAGCGGAGAACGCTCCTTCAATCGTAAATTCAAGGAACTTGCATATGCCTTGTTGATGGAGCATGAACTCGGCAAAGACCGCATTCTGGAATTGTATTTGAATTATGCCCAGTGGGGTAAGGACATCTTTGGTTGTCAAGAAGCCTGCCGTGCCTACTATAAGAAGAGCTGTGCCAAGCTGAGCGTAGACCAGGCGATTAACCTTGCCGCCATGCTCGCAAGCCCGGGCAAGCACCACCCGAATATGCGTGAAAGCCAGTTCATGGCCAAGCGCCGCGCCGTGATTTACCAGAACATGTTCCCTAAGAAAGACAGCGTGCTGGTAGATTCCCTCCGACAGCTGATGGCGCCACTTCCGAAGGACAGCACCGTAAAGAACGGGACTACCGATAAGGCTGCTGCAAAAACTCTTGACAAAAAGCCTTCCGATAAGGCCGCTGCAAAGTCCCATGCAAAGAGCGCGACAGGTGCCGAAAAAGGCTCTACAAAAAAGAAGTAAAAGTTTCTATATTTCACTCGTCTAAAAATTTTCTTAAAGGACGCTAAAAATGGCTAAGAAAGAATCCAAGAAAAAGGTTGTCCTCGCTTATAGCGGTGGACTCGATACTTCCATCATCATCCCCTGGCTCAAGGAAAACTACGACTGCGAAGTGATCGCTTTCGCTGCCGACCTCGGTCAGAACGACTTCCCGGATGCCAAGGCTCTTGAAGACAAGGCTCTCAAGACTGGCGCTTCCAAGTGCTACGTTCTCGACCTCAAGAAGGAATTCCTCGAAGACTACGTTTGGCCGACCGTTCGCGCCGGTGCCAAGTACGAAAGCACCTACCTCCTGGGTACTTCTTTCGCCCGTCCGCTCATCGCCAAGTATCAGGTGAAGATTGCTGAAAAGGAAGGCGCATACGCTGTTGCTCACGGTGCTACCGGTAAGGGTAACGACCAGGTCCGTTTCGAACTGACCTACGCTGCTCTCAACCCGAAGCTCCAGATTATCGCTCCGTGGAAGGACCCGAAGTGGCACTTCCACAGCCGCGAAGACGCTATCGACTACGCCGCTGCCCACAAGATTCCGCTTAACGGCATCAGCAAGAAGAAGATTTATTCCGAAGACGGTAACCTGTGGCACCTTTCTCACGAAGGTGGCGTTCTGGAATTCCCGGAACAGGAACACAAGTACGAATTCCTCAAGCACACTGCCACGTACGAAAAGGCCCCGAACAAGGCCGATCACGTGACGATTGGTTTCGAAAAGGGTAATCCGGTTTCCATCAACGGCAAGAAGATGGGCGCTGTGGAACTCCTCGAATTCCTGAACAAGATCGGTGGCAAGAACGCTTGCGGTCTCCTCGACATCGTCGAAAACCGCCTCGTCGGCCTCAAGAGCCGCGGCGTGTACGAAACTCCGGGTGGCACGCTCCTGTACAAGGCTCACGAATGCCTGCAGCAGCTTGTGCTCGACAAGGAAACTTTGTTCGAAGCCCAGAAGATGTCTATGACCTATGCAAACCTCGTTTACAATGGTCAGTGGTTCACTCCGCTCCGCCAGGCTATGGATGCCTTCTTTAACGAAGTCAACTCCGTTGTGACTGGTGAAGTGACTCTCAAGCTCTACAAGGGCAACATCATCCCGGCCGGCATCAAGAGCCCCTACAGCCTCTACGACATGGGCCTCGGTGGATTCACCGATGTCGACATGTACGACCAGAAGGATGCTACTGGCTTCATTCGCTGCTACGGTCTGCCGCTCAAGACTCGCGCCCTGTTGCTCGGCAACAAGACCAACGTCGACTTCGGCAAGCCGGTCAAGCTCCCGAATAAGTAGTCTTTAAAGACATTCAAAAAAATCCTCGGCTCAGCCGAGGATTTTTTGCATTTATCACATCCCACACTTCACATTTCACATTAAAACTCGTACATATACCCTGCGCCCCAGAAAACTTTGTGCGCATCATGCTCGGCGAATTTTTTCGTGGGAACGCTAATTTGTGTGTAGAATCCGTATAGGCGAGTCCACAGTTCTATTGAAATGTCTCCGAGTTCCTTATAATTGTAGGGGAATACGATAAAACCGTTGGCGTTGTCCAGTGCTTCGTGCATTTCGTTGGGGGCTCTGGCGTATTCGTATCCGCCGCCGATGCCGGCATCGATGTTAAAGGGAGCGTCTTTGAAGAATGTCCAAAGAAGGCTTCCGCGGACTCCGCACCAGTAGTCGCTTTTGTTGTGGATATAGCCCATTCCTTGTGCGCGAAATACCAGTTCTTTGTAGCCGAATCCTGCAATGGCGACAACCGGAGTCTGATTTCGGATTCCGAGACCGGCGTTAAATCGCCAGTCGCTTGCGTGACTGCAAATGGCAAAAAGAGAAATGAATAGTAGCGTACAAAAAAAACGGGAGCAAAACATAGTCCAAATATAGACAAAACATGCGGATATACTCGCAAAAATGTGTTTTTATTCCTATATTGTTTTGTATAAAACTCGGCCCGCCGTAGCACGGACCACAAAAAAGGAATCAATATGAAGATGAAATCACTTATCAAGGCTTGCGCATTTGCTTGCGCATTTGCCGCTCCTGCAATGGCTGAAGGTGGCATGTTCGAAGGGGCTCTCCCCGAAAACTGGACAGCCGACGTGGTCGCAGCAGTTCGCTATAACTGGTACAACTTCAGCAACTGGCAGAAGGACGGTACCTCCAACTACACTTGGCTCGTGACTTACGATGCCGATGTGCAGGGTAAGTGGAAGGTGGCCAACTGGCGTAACCTCATTGATATTGACCTCGGTCAGACATGGACCAAGGGCGTGGGTAAGCGCAAGTCCAATGACCGTCTGTTCTGGGAATCTATGCTTGACTTCAATATGACCGAAGTCCTGAAACCCTACATCGGTAACCGTTTCGAAACCCAGTTCATGGCTGGCTACGAATATAGCGAAGACGAAGATGGCAACGAAGTCAAGAAGGCTATTTCCAGCTTCATGGATCCTGCCTACGAAACTCAGCTCGCCGGTCTTGCTTACATTCCGAACGACAACTTCTCTCAGCGCCTCGGTTTTGCTAACCGTATGACCATTTCTAACGGTTATGGCTACGCTGACGACAAGGACACCGACAAGTTTGAAAAGTTCCGTGACGAACCCGGTCTCGAATCTATCACCGAAGCCAAGTATGCCTTCTCTGATATCGTGAGCTTCAAGACCCGTCTGTGGGCCTTCTGCAACTTCGAAGGCATGGAAAAGATTGACGGCCTTTGGGAAAACCTGCTCTCTGTCATGATTGCTCCGCTGATTGAACTTCAGGTGGGCTTCGACATGGCTTACGACTGGGATCTCGACGAAGATACGCAGTACAAGAGCATGGTGCTCTTTGGCCTGACCTGGCGCTGGTTCTAAGAGCGCCGAAGGCGCTCTGTAGTTCGGAATTCGGATTTATGAATTCGGAATTATAGGACTAGTCTAAAATTATAATTCTTTGAAAAAACACCTTGAGAAATTTCTCAGGGTGTTTTTTTCTGTTCCTAATTTCTAATTCTTAATTCCTAATTATCTTTCTAAATCCGCTTTCATCGCGCGGATGGCGTTTCCGCGGTGGCTGATGCCTTTCTTTTCGGCAAGTTCCATCTGCGCGAAGGTGCGGTCGAATCCGTCGGGTACAAAGAGCGGGTCGTAGCCGAATCCCATATCGCCTACGGGGGCGAAGTTGATTTGTCCGCGGCACTGCCCTTCGTAAATTTTGGGCTCGCTTACGGTCCACTTGCCGTCTACTTCGCCGACTTTCTGGTAAGAGAGTGCGCAGAAATAGCGGGCGCTGCGGTCCTTGACGCCTTCTAGCTTTTGCATGAGCTTGTCGTTGTTTGCCTGGTCGTTGCCGTGGTAGCCGCAGTAACGGGCGCTGTAAATACCCGGTTCGCCGTTCAATGCGAAAACTTCCAAACCGGAGTCGTCTGCAAGCACCGTGGCTTCAATCTTCTTTTCGCAGAGCCACTTGGCGACTGTGCTCGATTTGATAATGGCGTTTGCTTCAAAGGAATCGCCGTCTTCAACGATGTCGCCTTCAAAGCCGATGTCCTTGAGTGTCTTGAATTCTTTGTTCTCGGTTCCGAGAATGTGCGCAAAGTCCCTAATCTTTCCAGGATTTCCCGTTGCAATGACGAATAAATGCTTCATTAGTAGTGTTCCGGTTTCATAACGATCAAAATCGCGTCAACAACAACGCCTACGCCGCAGAGTCCGCCGGTGCAAAGCCAGAGAAGACCGGTCCAGATTTTACCTTCGTAAAAACGGTGCAGGCCGAGGTAGCCCAGCAAAATGCAAAGGGCGAGAGCAATCCATTTATTGTGTTCACCTTGAGCGGCCATAAAAACTCCTTGGTTTAAGGCGAAACAAATATAGAAAATAGCGCTGCTACAAAAAATTTCTACATTAGGATTGTGCTCCACGTGTTTAAACATGAACTGCGCTTGATTTTTAGGGATCCCCGATTCTGGATACCCTTCATTATTCCGCCGGTTATTTTGGCGGCATCTCAGGCAATTGCCGTGTCGCGTTATGGCGGGCAGATTATGCAGGGCATGGAAGGCTACATGATGCTCCTGCTCGGTTGCCTGATGGCTCCGATGGGTGCTCCCTTGGCAGCGGACAGCTTTGCGGGGGAGCGAGAACGCAATTCTCTCGAACTTTTGCAGCTTTCGCCGATTGCTCCGGTTAAGCTCTTTTGGGGCAAGCTTTTGGCGGTGTTGCCGTTTCCGTTGGCGTTTTCTTTGCTCGCGGAATTTGCATACTGGTTTTCGCATCCGGCAATATCTACAACGATCGCCGTCGCTTCTATTCTCGGGGCGCTTTCGGCAGTGCTTATCACAAGTGCTTTTTCTCTGCTGTTTTCGCTCCGCGTCAAGACGGCCCGTGCAGCCACGCAACTCTCGCTGTTTGTGGTGGTGCCGCTATTGCTGTTGGTTCAGCTCGGCCATGAATCTTTTTTGCAGGGTGTGCTCGTTCCTGCGATTGTTTTGGTGGTATCTGTTGCCATTTGCATGCTTGCGACTTTCGTTTGCATGCGTAAGTTCGTAAGCCTTTAGCTAATTAATCCTTCAGATAAAGGCTTCGCCCGTCGTTCAACATCAGGATGACGGGCAATTTTTTTGCCGTAAACACGCTGTTACTTAAGATGCCGCTTTCTATTAGTTGGCCATTCAGGCTGAAAGCCTTGTAAGGCGTGGCGGGGGTGACGTCTGCGATTTGGTAGCGGCTAAAGCCGAGTCGTGCGAATTTTGCCTTCGCGCGGGGTTGGGGCAAACTTTGCGTCGGTGTAATATCTTCGGCCGGGTACTTGTAATCCGGGCAGAAGTTCAGTGTGTCGAGGATGATGCTGAATTCGCCGGCAACGGCAGACATCGCCAGCGGGCCGTCAGCCATGTCGACATCATGTCCTTGGTTGCGCCCTCTGTCGTAAGGAGGGTTGTATTCGCAGCCGGTGTAGCCAAATTCCTTGCAGTAGAATTTGCGGCATAGGTCAAAAACGTGGTTCACGAGAGAGTCCGCTTGTTCGGCCGTTCCCTTGAAGACTCCGGCCTTTTGCAGGCGTGGAAATTCGTCCTTGAATACGGCGTCGTGATGCACGGAAAAAAGCGAGTCTACGAAATCTCTATCGTTGTTGGAATAGGCGACGCGCGCCACCTTCACGAATTTTTCATTGACAATTACGAAGAGTGTTGAGTCAAGCTCGGATTTGTACACCCATGCGGTGTCGGTACCCGAGACGTTCTTGACGGCGGGCTCGCGCTGGTCCATCTTGGAAATGTCCAGATAGCTGTCTTCGAAAAGGTAGATGGATGTAGCCGGGTAGCCAAACGATGGATCGGCACTCGATGAGCCCCTTGCAGGGGGCGTAAATTCGCATTCGGCTGCATATAGGCTCACGGGCAAAATGCCCACGGACAGAACGCCTGCACGTAAAATTGCTGTGAAATTCATGTTCTCTTCTCCTTATTAGTCCATCTCCTGAATAAGTTAGTAAAAAAAGAGACCGATTTTCAAGCTTGTCAAAAATGCGTGATTTGAGTCATCGGGGAATGCAAAAAACAGGTGCCCTTTAACTATTTTTAGGAAATAACGCGCCGATATTATATGTTGACGAAGAGGTTATTGTGAATATGTATTTGTTTAAGAAATTCGGATGGGGCTTTATAGCCTTGGTATTAAGCTTTTTTGCGGGATGTAGCGATGATCCCAGCAGTGCGGAGGATGAATCGGAAGACTATGCTGGAAGTGTATACGATGATGTCGCCAATACGTTGACGGACTTACGCGATGGCCAAGTGTATAAGACATTTACCTTTGGTACACAAGTGTGGATGGCAGAGAACTTGAATTACAAAACAAAGGATGGTTCTTTCTGCTTAGATGACAATCCTGCCAATTGCTCTTTGTATGGCCGAATGTATCAATGGCCTGCGACAATGAAAGCTTGTCCAAGAGGATGGCGCATGCCAACAAAAGATGAGTGGGAGACACTTTTTTCGTCTGTGTATGGTATGGAATTTGACGAATATTGGACTGGACACTTAAAAATTTCCCCATGGGCGGAGGATGATTCTTTGGGCTTGTCTTTGATATCTACTCATGACTTAGGCATGCCTATCATAACCTACATGTGGACCTCTGATGGAAGCTATGAAGGAAAATATCGTTCTCATGCTATATGGATTGGTGTTTGGGTTTCTAATATTTATGATAAACCTTATGATATCGTGGTACATACTATAGATGATTGTTATGTATGCAATGATACTCGCAATTATGTCCGCTGTATCAAAAACGACCTCTAAAAAAACAGGTGCCCCAATCGGAGCGCCTGTTTCTAATAGCGCGGAGTGTCATGCCTGGCACTCTGTAATGTCATGCCCGGCTTGACCGGGCATCTCCTTTTACTTCAGTTCCTTGAGCGCAGCCTCGTTTTTGGCAATGATATCTTGCTGTGTAGCCAACTTTACTCGTTCAGCGTTGACTACCGCCTCGGGAGCTCCTGAGACAAACTTTTGGTTAGAAAGCTTTTTCTCAATAGAAGCGGCGAATGATTTGGCCTTCTCGATTTCCTTCTCGAGGCGGGCGATTTCTGCGGCCGGGTCGAGGATTCCTTCGAGCGGGATGTAGAGTTCGCCACCGGGCACCACAGCGCTGGCGCTGAACTTCGGCTTGGCGGCCTTCACGGCAACCGTGAGGTTTTCAAGACCGGAAAGTTCGGTGATGATAGCGATACAATCCTTCACGCTGGCTTCCGTTGCGGCGTCGTCGACGCTCACCACGGCGTTGAGCTTGGTTGCGGGGCTCACGTTGTAGCGGCCACGCACGCCACGCACGCTTTCCACCACGGCGAATGCCTGGTCGAATGCGGCTTCGATCTTAGCGTCAATGAGAGATTCGTCGG
>JAFZOV010000030.1 GCA_017550445.1 Fibrobacter sp. | reverse complement strand
ACCGCGCCACTTTTGGAATAGTGCCCGTCAAAAACTCCATTGGATTTTCCAGAAATCCAAAGGTGCTTTATGTCTTCTTCGGGAAGCGAATCTATCATGAAAATATTTCCGTAAAAGGTTTGGTTGAGACCGCGGGTGCTCTTGTCATTTTGACGCCAAACGGAATCAGGGATTGACGTATAGGAAACATCATTCCCACATTTCCATTTTAGTGTAAGATAAGCTCCGCCATATTCCTCTGCATAGTTTAGTTTGAATTTGTAGAGACTGTCTTTCTTGAATTGAAAAGCGCTGTAATACGGAATATCCCAGTTGTTGAACCATGCGTCAATGAGCAGGGAATCGTTAATCCAAAGTCGCCTATCGTTGTCCGTGGTAAGCTGCAGGGAACAAAGTGCGGTGACTGGAGATTTGAGGTATCCGGAATATGCAATTGAAAAACTATCCGCCGGTACTTTCCCTGGTATCGGAGAACCATCGCGTACATTGAAGTTTAATGTTGTCGTGGTGGTATCAAACAACTTTCCGCCATAGGCTTCGGGGCCTCCGGCAGCAGTGTCTTTCCAAATACCGTCAAGATCCATGAAGTAAAGGTCTGTTACCCAACGTTGGTATCGGAATCCGTATTCTGTTTTTTGGTAGAATTCAAATTGGGCTCGCGGAATGTCTCCAACAAAAATGGCTCCCATGATGGAATCCTTCTTGCTTACGAGCATTTCTTTTAGGTCGGTGACTTTCCCGCCGTTCTTTTGGGATTTGAACGATACGATAGAGGCATTAACTTGATAAGTATTCCAAATGTCATCTGTATAGGTGTCTATGGCATTCCTAATTTCGTTGTCGTTTATCATTTCGTCGTCAACGACGATGAGGACATCAGGTGCTTTACTCCATACGCAAACAGAAAATAGAAGAAACACCCCCAAAAAATATTTAAGTGTATTTTTCATGAAAGCCCCCCCTAGACTTCACAAAGGAGACCCCGCAACATGTGCGGGGTGACAATCCATTAGTAGTTACGCAAAGCGCAACTGATTAGTAGTTTTCTGCCGTCACTTCGAAGAAGGACTGCGGGTGGGCGCACACCGGGCATGCGGCCGGAGCCTTGGTGCCTACGACGATGTGGCCGCAGTTGCGGCATTCCCACACCTTGACTTCGCTCTTTTCGAACACGGCTGCGGTTTCCACGTTCTTGAGGAGGGCACGGTAGCGTTCTTCGTGGCGTTTTTCGATAGCAGCGACCATGCGGAACTTGTTGGCGAGCGCCTTGAAGCCTTCTTCTTCGGCGGTCTTGGCAAAGCCTTCGTACATGTCGGTCCATTCGTAGTTTTCACCGTCGGCGGCGGCCTTCAGGTTAGCGGCAGTGTCACCGATGCCTTCGAGTTCCTTGAGCCAAAGCTTGGCGTGTTCCTTTTCGTTATCGGCGGTCTTGAGGAACAGTTCAGCGATCTGTTCGTAGCCTTCCTTCTTTGCGGCGCTTGCAAAGTAGGTGTACTTGTTGCGGGCCTGGGATTCGCCTGCAAAGGCGGCCTGGAGATTCTTTTCGGTCTGGGTTCCGGCGTACTTGTTTGCCATAATTTCCTCTTTGGGTTGCGGGCTTCTCTAAAAAAGCCCAGAGTGTCTTGTGGGAATATATAAAAAAGTCTGCCTTTTTGGAGCCATGAGCACCAATTTTAGCACTATTCCAAGTTGGAGTACTTGATTATGTCCATTATGGACAAAAAAATATATCTTACCTACAATGCAAATGGTTATAATTGAATATAATGCGACCTCATTTGAAACCGATAACATCTAGGAGATTCCCATGACCTTGATGGTTATTCAGCTTTTAATTGTACTTTTGGCACTTTATGTGGGTTCCCGTTACGGGAGCCTCGCTCTTGGCGCCATTTCGGGAATCGGCCTTGCTATTCTCGTACTCGGTTTCGGCATGCAACCGGGCAAGCCCCCTACCGACGTCATTTACATCATCATCGCGGCGGTAACCTGCGCAGGCATTATGCAGGCCTCAGGCGGCATGGATTGGCTGATCCAGATTGCAGAGAGGCTATTGCGCAAGCACCCGAACCACATCACGATTCTTGCTCCGCTTTGCACATTCTTCTTGACGGTTCTCGTAGGCACGGGCCACGTGGTTTACACCCTGATGCCCATTATCTGCGACATTTCGCTCAAGAAGGGCATTCGCCCGGAACGCCCCTGCGGTGTGGCGTCGATTGCTTCGCAGGTGGGCATCACATGCTCTCCGATTGCAGCGGCTGTGGCATCGTTCGTAATCATCTCGAATGCAAACGGTTTTGAAATCAACAACCTGCAAGTAATTGCGATTACCATTCCCGCCTGCGTCTGCGGCATTTTGGCAGCGGCGGCAGTCTCTTACAGGCGCGGGCTCGACCTCGATAAGGATCCCGCTTTCCAGGCGCGACTCAAAGACCCGCAAATGAAGGAATACATGTTCGGCAGCACCGCCTCGGTGCTTGACAAAGAAGTCCCGAAAGAGGCTAAACGCGCTGTATACATATTCCTTGCCGCACTCGGCGTGATAGTGCTATTCTCTATTTTCCAAATTATCGGGCACGACATTCGTCCGCAATTTCCGACGGGCAAGGTGATTGATGGCGTGCCGCAAATGAAACCGCTCGCCATGAATATCATTATTCAAATCGTGATGATTTCTGCCGCAGCGTTTATGGTCATTTGTTGTAAGGCAAATCCGAAAAAGGCCGTCGCTGGCGCCGTGTGGCAAAGCGGCATGGTCGCAGTTGTCGCCATTTACGGAATCGCGTGGCTTGCCGATACCTACTTCGCGAACTACATGGATGTGATGCAGGGCGGCCTCAAGGATATTGTGCAACATTACCCATGGGCGATTGCATTCGCATTCTTTGCGGTGAGCGTGCTCATTAACTCGCAGGGCGCCGTGGTGGTAGCGATGGTTCCGCTCGCCTACAGCCTCGGCATCGAAGGCCCGGTGCTTTTGGGCGTACTTCCGAGCGTATACGGCTATTTCTTTATTCCGAATTATCCGTCTGACATTGCTACGGTGAACTTCGACCGTTCGGGCACTACTGTGATTGGCAAGTACCTGCTGAACCACAGTTTTATGCGGCCCGGCATGACTAGCGTAATCGTTTCTACCATTGTCGGTACTATACTTGTGAAAATTTTCTACTAATCACCCTAACGGCGGTTTTTATGCTGATAAAAAAGATCACATCTCCTGCAGATGTGAAACAAATGGACATGGATTCGCTCAAGGAGCTGGCAGAAGAAATTCGCACGGCCCTCTTGAACAAGATATCAAAATGCGGCGGACATTTGGCGCCGAATCTCGGTTTTGTGGAAGCGACAATTGCACTGCATTATGTTTTTGATTCCCCCAAAGACAAGATCGTCTACGATGTCTCGCACCAAAGCTACACCCACAAGATTTTGACTGGGCGCGCCAAGGCATTTTGGGATCCAAAAGAATACCATAGCGTCACGGGCTACACCGAGCCCTGCGAAAGCGAACACGATCACTTTATGGTAGGCCACACCTCCACTTCAGTGAGCCTCGCTTTAGGCCTTGCCACCGCCCGCGATATCCAAGGCGAATCGGGAAATGTTATTGCCGTCATCGGTGACGGTTCGCTCAGCGGCGGCGAAGCCTTCGAAGGTCTCGACAATGCAGGCGAATACGGTAAAAACTTTATCGTGGTGGTAAACGACAACGAAATGTCCATTGCCGAAAACCACGGCGGACTTTATGCCAACCTCGCCGAACTCCGTGCCTCACAGGGGAACTGCGAAAAAAATTACTTCAAGTCACTGGGTTTTGACTACCTGTACGTAGAAAGGGGCAACAGTGTCGAATCTCTGATTGCAGCTTTTAAACTGGTAAAAGATTCCACCAAGCCCGTAGTCGTTCACATTCACACTCTCAAGGGCAAAGGCTACAGTTTCGCCGAAAACTCCAAGGAAGGATTCCACTGGGCAGCACCATTCGACATTTCCACTGGAGTAGTAAACTGGGGCAAGGGTGAATCATATAGTGGCATTCTCGGCGAATACCTAATGAAAAAAATCAAGGCAGACCCGAAGGTTGTCGTAATTCATTCCGCCGTGCCTGCAGGCATTGGCTTCTTTGCCGACCGCCGTAAAGAAGCGGGCAAGCAGTACATTGACGTAGGCATCGCCGAAGAACACGCAATCGCACTCGCCTCGGGACTTGCCAAGGGTGGCGCAAAACCAATCTACAGCACCCACAGCACCTTTATCCAGCGCACCTATGACCAACTTTCCCAAGACCTTTGCGCAAACAACAACCCGGCAACAATTCTTGTGACCATGTCGGGTGCCGACGGCATGAACGATACCACGCACCTGTGCATTTTCGACATTCCCATGATGAGCAACATTCCGAACCTGGTGTACCTCTGCCCCACATGCGTGGAAGAGGCTATCACCATGATGGATTACGCCATCGACCAGACGGAACATCCGATAGCGATTCGCATTCCGAACGGCGTCACGCACAGGAGCATAGAATTCGATAAGGACTATTCCAAGCTTAATACGTACAAAGTAGATAAGCGCGGTAACAAAGTTGCACTGATTGGACTCGGCAGTTACTATGAGTTGGCGACTGCCGCGGCAGCAGAACTTGCAAAGTCGGGCATTGACGCGACAATTATCAATCCGCGTTTTGCAACAGGAATTGACGGCGATGTGCTCACAGGATTGCGCGACGATCACCAAGTTGTCGTAACGCTCGAAAACGGTGTTATCGACGGCGGCTTCGGCGAAAAAATCGTGCGCTTCTACGGCAACACCGACATGCGCGTTCTCGTGAAAGGCCTCAAAAAAGAATTCTACGACAAGGTGCCTTATGGCGAGCTTATGGAACGCAATCGCCTAACGCCCAAGCAGATTGCAGAAGATGTGCTTGCGGTGCTGAAATCCGCCTAGCGACAAGCAAACATCTATTTCAGCAGTTCCTCGGGAACGCATTCCGCCATGGCTTCGTAAGCCTTGGCGCTCGGGTGCAAATGATCGCCCGAATCAAAATTGTCGGCAAACCTTTTCGGATCATCGTGACCGCGAACGGCCTTGTCGAAGTCTACGCAGCCATCGAATTCAGGAGCGGTTCTCAGCCATTCGTTAAACGCCATGCGGATGATGTCACGATTTTCGTTGTAGGTGCGCCAGCCGTAAATCGGAAGGAGCGTTCCGCTATAAACTTTAAGCCCGAGTTTGCGAGCATGCGTAATGTAGAGAGAACGTACGCCGTCAATCAAATCGTTTGCCGTGGGCATATCGCTCCAAGGACGGAACTTATTGACCTCTACACCGACGGGGTGGATAATGTCGTTAATGCCATGCTGCACAATGACCGAACGGGCGCCAGCCACATTCATTTCGATGGGGAATCGCGTAGCACCTTTCAGGCCATAAGCCGCATAAGTGATGCAGCTGTATTCACGCAAAATTCGAGTACCGCTTACTGCGCGGCGAATAATAGCGACGTTATTGAATCCTTCGCGAGCGCAACGGAGCGTCAGGTAATCGGGCCAGTCCTGCGCCGTAATGGAATCGCCAAAGCAAACCAGCGCAAAATTCTTTTCTTCAGTAAAAATGTCGACGGTATTTAAGAAATAAATCCAGTTCGTTTTGCGCGTCAAATCATCAGGAAGCACCGCGCTCTTTGCAAAATTGCCGTAGCTGTACTTGCCGCCAGAAAGCGGGCCCGTAATGGCCGTACCGGCGTTCATCTGCGTGAAGCCACCGAAATACATGCTTACATCAAAAGTTTCACCAGCAGTTATTTCGAAAGCGATTTCGTCGCTCAAGATTTCTTCGCCTGCGGGGATGCTTGCGGTGGTGCTACCACCAAAGGTGATGGGGGTCGGCACATAGGCATCAGCTTGGGGCTGCGCAGAATCTACCTGGGACTGCGCGGCCTTCGCCACATACGCCTCGGTAATCGTCACCGGCTCAGTGCCCGTAAGGTTCGAAAAATGGAACCGCAACTTGCTACCTGAAAAGCAGGCGCGAATCGGGTAACGGAGCGTCAAGTCTTTTGCGTAAGTCGCTTCTTTGCGGTCTGTAATAGAAGTAGCGTTGCCCCAGCAAGCCACCCATTTCGAAAACTTCTCTGGCATAGCTCAAAAATAGCTAATTTAGAATCACTTTTCTAGATGGCAACAAATGTCCGAGATTTCGTATAGCAAAAAGAACGACAACGTTGAATGCGTCCGCTACAAGGACTGGTCAAAATCGTATCCGCCGCATACGCATACGGGGCATTTGACCGTGGGCTACGTCGAAGAAGGTTCTATTTGCTTAATGATAAACGGCATCGCAGAAACCTACAACGCCGGAGAAAAGTTCCAAATTCCGCCGAACGTTCTGCACGAAATCAAGACTGTCGATGGGAAAAGCTATTCGATGGTGGTCTTGTGCATTGCAATTGACAAAGCAACGGAAGATTCATTCAACAACTACGAAGATGCTGTCGCACGCCTAAACGAGCTGCGCAAAGGCATTCTCGAAAATCCCGAGAATATCTACTTGATAGAACAGATGGCGCATGATGCATGCATCAGTCCGTTTCACATGATCCGCGAATTCAAAAAGGCCTTCGGACTGACACCGCACCAGTTCCAGATGCAATGCAAAGTCCGCAAGGCACAAAAGCTACTCGCAGAAAAAAGCGCGTCCGAAGTGACTTATGACGCCGGGTTCTACGATCAAAGTCACATGGATAGGTGCTTTAAAAAAGTTGTCGGGCTTTCGCCTAAAGAATATAAGCGAGCCGTAAAAACAGATTCTAGCACAACGCCGGAATAAACTTTGCGAACAGGTAAAGTCCCTCTTCGCCTGCATTGACCTCATGCGGGACTCTTGCGGGCATAATCGAAATTACGCCAGGTACATAATCCAGCTCGGCACCATCATTCACACATGTTCCGTGACCCGCGATGACTTCGTGCGTTTCGAGTTGCGTTTCATGGATGTGATTCTTGATGCTTTTGTTCGGAGCAATACGAACCAAATGATAGCTGAATGCGCCGCCCGTCTCTTTCGAAGTGATAATATGCTTAAGTTCTACACCTTCAAAGGTCGGATGCTTGTTCCAGGCGAGATCCTTGAACGTCTTTGCATGGGCGGGGAGTTTGAGTTCACCGTTGTTGAATTTTTCGAAAAGCTCTTTTTCCATAATCATATCCTCTAATGAATCATGAAACCGTGTCGCAGAACTTGCTTCGCGGCTATACCCGAATTCTATATAAAGGGTTTATGGAAAAATTGGATAAAATTGCTTTTCTAATTACCTGATGCAACGCACGGAGCGGCCTTCGTCCTTTCCGTAGGCGTTCAGACTTGCTGCCGGCACGCTAAAATCCAGAAGCAAATAGTAAGCGAGCCCATCGGGAGATTCCGATGCACTCCAGAAATGCGCATAACCGCCGATGCCGTCGAATTTCCCGGGAGCATTTTCGCTGCTGCCAAGGCGGTAGCCCGCGGGGCGACCGGTGAATTCGAAATCGTCGGAGCCGTCGCCCTTCTTGAACCAGCCACTCGTTGACTTGAGTGCCTTGCCGGCAACTTCTGCACCACCGGCGCTTGCTACGAGTGTCGCAAAGTCGGTGCTGTCCGGGAGACGCCAGCCTTCGGGGCAAACGTTGCGGGTAGTTTCCCAAGTGTAAAGGCGCCCGAACTTGGAACAGTTGCGGTTATCACCCTCAGGGCAAACGCTCCCCTCGGCATCATAATTCAAGTTCTCGGCCATCCATGTCTGCGAACCGATTTGCGTTATGTTATATGTGTTTCCGTCGCGAGGATCGGTAAATGACTCGGAGCAGGCGGCGAGAAATGCAACGCAGACAATTGACAATGGCAGCAAGAAAATGCGCATAGCCTTAATATAAAAAATCACCCCCGACCGTTTGGTCGGGGGCGTTAATGGTTCGCTAGAGATCCCCGCCTGCGCGGGGATGACAAATGCGGTTTACTTCACGAAGGCGCCGTAGATGGCCTTGATGGCCTTCTCGGTATCGGCTTCGTCAACACCGGTGATGATGTTGATCTGCGAAGAACCCTGGTCGATGATGCGGACGTTCACCTTGTTGTCGGCGAGAGCGGTAAAGAGCTTTGCTGCCACACCGATCTTGTTCGTCATGCCATGACCCACGGTAGCGATCAGCGAGATACCCGGGAACACCTTGATACGGTCGGGGCGCATCTGCTGCGTGATGTCTTCGAGAACCACGTCCTGCACAGCGTCGAGGGACTTGGAATCCACCACGATGCTCATGGAGTCGATAGCGCTCGGGCACAATTCGTAGGAGAGGCCTTCGCTTTCGAGCACGGCAAGCACGCGGCGACCAAAGCCCACTTCCTTGTTCATCATGGACTTTTCGATGTAGATCATCGAGAAGCCCTTACGGCCGGCAACACCCGTAATCGGGAGCTTTGCTTCTTCCGGAGTGGGGCCGATGATGGTACCCGGATCCTGCGGGCGGTTCGTGTTGCGGATATTGATAGGAATCTTCTTGGCGCGGCACGGAGCGATAGATTCGTCGTGAAGCACGGAAGCGCCAGAGTAAGCGAGTTCGCGGATTTCGCGGTAGCTCACGTATTCGATCGGCAGCGGATTTTCGACGATGCGCGGGTCAGCCATGAGCATGCCCGAAACGTCGGTCCAGTTTTCGTACTTGGCGGCATCGATGCCGTTGGCAAGGATAGCGCCCGTGATGTCGGAACCGCCACGGCTGAAGGTCTTCACTTCGCCACGGAGGTTAGAGCCATAGAAGCCCGGCAGCACGTAAAGCTGATTTTCGTCGGAGAGGGTCTTTGCGATATCTTCGTAGGTCTTCGGCGTAATGCGATACTTGTCGTCGAAGGTAATCAGCGGGAAGGTATCCACAAAGTTTGCGCCCAGGTACTTGGCCATGAGGCGTGCGCACAGGAACTCACCGCGGCTCACCAGGAAGTCGGTGCTGACGGATTCGGGATGGTTCTTGAGCTTGTCTTCGAGGCTGTCGAGATCTTCGGTGAGCTTGTCACCGAGGCCGAGATCGTTGCAGATTTCGTCGTAGCGCTGACGGATCAGGTTCCACGGGGTCGAAAAGTCGAGGCCCTTGGAGGCGAGGTCGTAGGTGCTGTAGAGGAGGTCGGTAAGCTTGGTTTCCTTAGGATTGCGCTTGCCGGGGGCGGAAACGACGATGACCTTGCGGTTCTTGTCGGATTCAACGATGGCCTTGATCTTCTTGAACTGGCCTGCATCGGCGACAGAGCTGCCGCCGAACTTACATACGATTCTTTGACTCATTTTTTCCTTTTGGGCCACCAAACCTCTCGGCTTCGAGCGCAGCCGCTTTCCTCGCGACCGTCGTGCCCAAGCCTACCCATCTGGCCAGCCACTTGGTTTTTGTGTCTATGTCTGCACGGCATTTTACCGTTGCGGGGTAAATTTAGCAACTTGAAATCACGGTGTCTAGGGTTTTATTTATTATATTCTAGCGGAAATACCCAATTACTGCTCTTATAAGGAAGGGAGAAAATATGAAACATTCTTTATTCGCTGCCACTGCAGCCACAGCATTAATTCTGGCCGCTTGCGGTGATGACAGTTCCTCGGCCTCCGCCTCGTACTCCCAATCGGGTTCGCTTTATGTGGACGAGGCCCAGCAGCTGCTCGTAATAACCACCGATCCCTTTTCTATCGACCAATGCGTCGTAACCCAAGCAGGCCTCGCCTGGAAATCTGTCTCGCAACCCGGCGATGTCGATTCCGCCAAATATTCATTCCTCGGCGATACATTGGTACTCTTGGATATCGACGAAGGCGAAACTGACAACTATGGAGACCTGTTTGTGGGCGGCTCCGCCGGCAATATTTACGGGACCTGGACCTACCTTCCTTGCAGTTACAACAGTCGCACCGGCGAAAAGGAATGCTACGAAAAAGAGGCCCGTTACATGACGCGCACCCTCAAGCTTAGCCAGGGCAAGGCCACGGCCGACATCGAGTACCATTTTGACGTCTATCTTTCTGACATCGAAGCTGTGGGTTACATGAAATCCTACTTCATGAAGGAACTGTACAATGCCCTGAATGGCGGATATTATTTCGATGGCGATGCGAACGATATTTTCGATGTATACGAAGATGAAGATTATGAAACGCTCACGAGAAGCATCGAAAAAAACAATGTCCAAATCATAGAAGAGACAAAGACAAGCCAGACCTTCAAAATTGGCGAAAAGACCTATACCGTTACCATCAACAAAGCTGACCAATCCTTCAAATTCAACTACAACGCCTATACCGATGAGGATATCAGTATCGATGTGACCGACGGCGTCAAAACCTGCAATGTCTACACCATAAGAAAGGTCGTGGATAATAGCCTTTGCAAGGAAGAAAACCTGGAACACCTTAAAATCAACAATGACCCAGATGAAGAATTCGCCTACGCAACATATTACAGGATCAACAACGACGTCGAATTCGAAGAGTGCATCAAGAGCATCGCCGTGGCACAGAACAACAACACATACGGCGACGACGCCTTGTACAAGAAAGCCGACGACAAGAAGGAAGCTTTCAAGAAACGCTCCGAAAAGCAGCTCCGCAAGATGATGAAGTTCATCGAAAAGTAATTGTAAAAAAACAGGCGCGAATGTAAATTATTCGCGTTTTTGGTATTCAGGGCCTCTAAAAAAGCGTGTATAGTATAGAGGCCCTATGAACAGACACGAATCCCTATTACGCATCGCAGCAAGCTCCGACATCTCGGTACTGCTGCTCGGTGTATCCGGCTCCGGCAAAGAAGTCGCCGCCCGCTTTATCCACGCCCACAGCAAGCGCTCAGAGGGCCCTTTTATAGCCCTCAACTGCGGAGCCGTAGCCAAGGGACTTTCCGAAAGCATTCTGGAAGGCCACCACAAGGGAGCCTTTACCGGTGCCACCGAAGAACGCCTGGGAATCGTACGTTCGGCAGCCCACGGCACCCTCTTTCTCGACGAAATCGGCGAAATGCCGCTCGAAATCCAGTGCAAGCTTTTGCGAATCCTGCAAGAACGCTCCGTCATGCCGCTCGGCAGTTCTACCGCCCTCCCCGTAGACTTCCGGCTGGTCTGTGCCACTAACCGCGACTTGCGTTCCGAAGTCCGGGCAGGGCGATTCCGCGAAGACCTCTACTTTCGACTGAACGTCTTCCCCATCAAGATCCCACCCCTGCGGGAACGCGGGGACTTCGCAATAATCGCCCAGGAAATCTGGAAAGACATTGGCGACTGCGCCCCACTATCCACCTTGGAAATCAGGCTCCTGGCGCGCCAGGAATGGCCCGGAAACGTAAGACAGCTCAAGAACGTTCTGCAGCGCTATTCCCTGCTCAAGCCCTATGACATCACCTTGTCTAAAATACTGGAAGAAGAATTTTGCGACTACGTCGAAACCTGCTCTGTCGCCGACACAGCCACCCTTTACAATACGAACCCCACCCGCCGCAACTCCATCTCACCCGAATGGAGCCTGATCCATTCGGAACTTTCAAAAAACAAGGGAAACCGAAAAGCCACCGCAGAAAAATTAGGCATCAGCCGAGGGTGCCTATATTACCAAATCAGAAAGCACGATTCCGCGTCGTCCTGAGCGTAACAAAGGTTCTAGAATCGCATGCCCAGAGTCAGGTAGTGATACCCGCCGTCAAAGGCTTTCTTGGGACTGTAGCCGTAATCGAAGGTAATCATCCCGAAATTAAAACCGACACCCGCACTCACGCCGTCTTCGGTATCGGGGCGCGCCGCATAACCCACACGCAGCAACAGAGTCTGCATGTAGTCGAGTTCACCACCAAAACGCCATTCGGGGTCCTGCATATCGGCACGGCGGTAAGCGTCGGCTGACACATGAAGGTTCCACTCGCGTTCCAGACTAAAGAACTTCGCTATGGGCAAAATTCCCGTAATGCCCGCCTGCAAGGCCATGGGGGCGGTTTCCTTTTCGCCGTCGTAGTCGCTCATGTAACCGAAGTTCGTGAGTGTCGCACCAAAGGCAAAATACTCGTTCACATGGTAGGCGCCACCCACGTCGCCAAGGACAGCAATCGCCGATTCATCGTCGATGGTCTGCTGGCTAAAGCGTGCAGAAAAGGCCCAGTTAAAAGCCTTGTCGCGGTTACCGAGGCCCGCCTGAAGTACCCAGGCGTAGGCGCCGTAATCCGAAGTCTTGAAACCTTCCTCGTCGCGGCCCTCGATTCCGTCGTAGCCTAAAAACTCAGCACCCGCCGAAAAAGTCAGCGGATAGTTAAACGCTGCAAAAGGGAGCGCCACGTAAGCCGTCGTGTAATCATCGGCCGTATACTCGGGGAAAATAATGTGGTTGACACCCGCCTCGGCTTCGGCCACGCCGTTCATCGCAAGCGGATTCCTCGAAATGTCAGAAGCACTGGTAGCATCGGCAACGCCAGCGCCCGAAAGGGCCGCCGTCCTGGCCGACGCATGCATCGAGAGGTACTTCATCGATACAGCACCCGCGTCCACATTCCAATGCTCCCCGGCAAAAGCAAGGGAACAGGCAACGAGACTTAAGGCGTGGATCTTCTTATTCATGCCCTATAAGATACAAAATTTCGGGGAGAATTATCCGCGAAAAGGGCTTCGTCGGTCCGCTTTGACTTAAAAATCAAACACCTTGTCCGAGAAGTTCTTGGAATTCTGATACTTCGAGAAAAACATCTCTATCTTGGCAACCTGTTCCATTTTTATTACAACGTACCGCAATTGCAGTACAAACGCTAGTGATACTCGTCAACCGCCTTTTCTAGATAATGGCCGGAAACAAATCCACCAGTAATGCCAATGGCAAAAGAAGACGCCGAACCAATAAAGAGATATTTGTTGTATGGCGATTCAGTCACCAATCCGCCAACAAGCATCATTCCGCTAGCCCCTGCAAAAAGATATGCAAACGCCCTAACCCAATTAGACACTTTTGCATAATGTCTAGAATATTCATTCGCCAACAAGTATCTTCTAATCTGGGACAAATCGTTCACGACTTTTCCATCTAGATAAAACTCTGTACCTATCAGCAAATCATCGTAGTATATCATATGATGTTCACTAACTACATCTTCCTCATTTTCTTCCGTCTGCACTTCTTGCCCAGCAGGCAACACCTGCGCAAACACCGCACAGGGAATCAGAAACGCCAGGACAATCGCTTTAAGCAGATTTTTCATACGCTAGAAAATATTGTACAAAACAGAAAGGCCGAAACCACCTATCATATAGGTTGCAAAGCCCGCATCATTTATCAAGCCGTAATTATGGGTATTACGATAACGCCAATCCATTTGGACAAAATCGCCCATAACAGAAAGCGTCAGCTTATCCGTCAATTTATAGCCAAGGCGAAAGCCATAGGACCCGGCAAGATAATCCCCAAAGGAATCCATTTTGTCTTCCGTTTTTTTATTCAATTCATCGTGACTAAAGATATAGAAAAAGCTAAAATAGGCATCCGCAACAAATTTTTTATATGTCACGGACCAAATCATAGGCCTTAAGCCAATCCCCCAAAACGCGACCGTCTGTTCGCCACCATCAAACGAATAGCCGAAACGACGCAATTCAACGGACATCTTGTAGTCAATAAAATTTTCCGGTTCATCAAAGAACCCGCCTTCCAAAGAAAATCCCAATGCTCCGGCAGGTTCCCTAATGACATTATCGCTTTGGATTCTGCTATCCCAAATATTTCCACCCACGAAGATGGCATTCGCATTAACGCACAAAACGAGCAAAACAAACAAAACTAGTCTTTGCATAGTTCCACCTCGCGAATGCTCAAGTACATTGTATCGGCAAAACCACGCAAACGCTTGCCATAATCATCAAATTCAAATATGAAGTCATCCTTGCCTATTCGCAAGTTGTACAAATAACTTCCATCCGCTTCATTTTCGGGCAAGACTACTTCGCGACTATACGTCGTATCCCAATCGGATTCATTTTCGGTAGCAGCAAAGAACTCGCCCGTTTTTCTCACATCTTCAAAATGCTTTTCCCGGATTACAGCAACTGAGTCATGAATACATATTTCATCACAATACGCGTATCCGGAATCACCACCCCGGAGAACTATCTTGTGCGCATAATAACATCCTTGAATGTTTTCATACGAAACTTCTTCTGGAGACTTTGACAATCCATCTCCATCAAGGTATGCACACGCATACAACAATGACAACAATACAGTTGTACCTATTGCACCGAAATATTTCATAAAATGTCTCCTCACAATCCAAATCTAACAAATTAACACGGCCCCGTAAAGCAAAAACCCCGCGATGTTTTCGCGGGGCATTCGCATAAGCTTAACGCAGATTAATTCACGTCGCAACCTGCGCTCGGATTCTGCCAGCCGTCTTCGGCAGGAGCTTCACCCGCCTTCCAGCAATGGAGCGTATCGAGAACGTCGCCTTCCTTGAAAGTGGACCAGTCCGTCACCTTCTTGTAGTTGTTTTCCAGAGTGGTATTGTACCGGGTCATGTAATGATCAATCAGGTACTGCGGGCATTCCACTTCTTCGATATAGTAAGTCGGATTGTCTGCAGCCATGTACCAGTCGGCAAACCAGTGGCAACCGCGCAACAGGTTCGGGAGGCCGGCGTCACCGAAAGCCGCATCGCACATATCCTTGACGCAAGTCTGGTAACATTCCAAGGAGCCTTCGGTGCCGCAGTTCGTATTTTTCTGGCATTCAGTCAGGAATCCGCCAAATCCCGCACCCCAGTTAAAGTCGCTACCCTTGTTCACCTGAGTAGAGAGAGCGTCAAAGGCGCCCACGCCACCACCCGGAACCATCAAGTCGAACTGTCCTGCCGGCAAATTAGCGTCACCGCCCGCCACATCATGACCGATGTTGGAGGCCATTACCACCAGGTGTTTACCCTTAAGAGCCTTATGGGTCGCCTTGGGCGGGTTATTCTCGAACTCATCCTTAAAGTGGCCATCGTACTGCAAGTGATAGCACTTGCCGCACTTGCTGTCGCCAGTTCCCGCAACGTATGCATAGGAAAGAGTATCGTTCACGGCAATAGGCGCCATGTCGGTGCAGGTGAACACGCCCTTTTCCTTTTCATCGCCGCAAGCGCTTCTGGTCCCGTTGTAACCGAACCAAGACTTCGTCACGTCACCCAAGGTAAAGGTAGGGACCTCGACATCGTGAATGTTGCAGTTACGCGCAGTGGCAAAGTCGGCAAGATAAGCTTCGTTAGAAGACGTATCTGCGCGAGTAGTATCCATGGCGCTTTCCTTAAGCCAGGAGCAATGCGGCTTACAAGCGTCCCAGTAGCGGGTATTCCAGCCGCGCTTCGCCTTACCGCTAATGTCCTTGGTATACTCCGCCGAAGGTGCACCATAAGATTCAAGAGTCGGGAATCCGTCGGGGCCAAGTTCCGGTTCCGTATTCACGGAACTGCTGCTCACGACAGGTTCGGTGCCTGCACTAGATGTCGGGTCAGCCGGATTCTGGTTACCATCAGCGCTAGAAGTCGGATTGTCCGGATTCCCGTTATTGGCAGCAGAAGAAAGCGGAGTGCCATCTGCAGCGGTATTGGCTTCACAGAACAGCTTTGCAGCCATGTTCATGTCAATCCAGATATCCTTTTCTCCGTTGATTATTTCATAGACATGGCCAACAATAAGCCCGTTCTTTTCTTCTTGATAGAAGTAATAATGAGCGACATTTCCGTCAGCATCGTAGACGGTACCTTTTCCCGATTCAGCCGTAGCCTTGTCAATGACAAGGTAATCACCGCCACCAATGTCTTCGATCCAACCCGGAGCAACCACCTTGTATTTTGCACAGGGGCTATTCACAGGGGCAGTATTGCTACCAGAGCTGTTTGGCGATTGATCGGAATCGCTCGAAAGGTCGGTGCCGTTATTCGGCTGCGAAGAATTACTCGCATCATCGCCGCAAGCGCAAATCATGGCGACCGCACCGGCCGCGATTATCGTCTTGAATAACTTACGTTTCATAAAACCTCGTTACGGGGCACAACCCTGCGGATATTCGTCCGTCAGGCAATCCTGCGTTTCAATGGCATCGCCCTTCTTGTAGTTGGACCAGTCATCCTTCCAGCGATATCTATTGTCCTTGGTCGTGTTGATGGTGGTCATGTAATGGTCAATCAAGTACTGTGGGCATTCCACCTCTTCCCAGTTGTAGGTCGGGTTGTCTGCCGCCATGTACCATTCGGCATACCACTTACAACCTCGCAGCAAGTTCGGCCACTTGGCAAAAGCCTTTTCGCAGCCCTCAATGATGCACTTCTGGAAATCAGCAACTTCGCCGTCCCAACCGACCTGTTCAAAGCAAACTCTTCCGATACCACCGCCATTGGCACCAAGTACCGAAGCGTCCGTCAAGCCAAGCTGAGTCGAAAGGGCATCGAAGGCGCCCACGCCACCACCAGGAACGAGCAAGTCAAACTGTCCCTCTACCACATCGTGACCGATATTGGACACCATCACCACAATATGCTTGCCGTTCAGGGCCTTGTGCGTCTTCTTGACATCACCATCGCTCTTGCCGCCATTATACTGCAAATGGTAGCATTTGCCGCAACCATACTGGTACTGCTTACCAGAACCGGCAACATAGGCATACGAAAGGTTTTCGTTCACGGCAATCGGCGCCATGTCTGTACAGGCGAACGTGCCAGAAGGATCCTTTGTATCGCAGGCGCTATTCGTGCCTTCGTAGCCCATCCAGTACTGCTGTACCGCATGGCCAAGCGTAAAGGCAGGGACTTCCACATCGTGAACGTTGCAGTTACGTGCAACTGTCATACCAGCCTGGTAAGTTTCTTCGCTTGTGGTATCAACGCTGCTAAGCCAAGAACAGTGGGGCTTACAGCCATCCCAGTAGCGGCTGTTCCAACCGGTCTTTCCGTTGTCACGAATTTCCTTGGTATATTCGGCAGGAGGCGCACCGTAAGATTCAATAGTCGGGAATCCGTTTTCATCCAGATCCGGATCCGTATTCACGGAGCTGCTGCTTACAGCAGGATCGGTGCCTTCTGCACTCGAAGTCGGGTCAGTCGGATTGGTGCCCGCGCTAGAGGTCGGATTCGTACCGCCTGCACTAGAAGTCGGATCGCTCGGATTCTGGCCGTTGTTTTCTGCGCTAGAAGTCGGATTGTTCGGATCCGTAGCCTCAGACGACGAACTGAACTTTTCGATCGTACCCGTATTCGGATTGATAGTCGCATTGGCCGCACAAGCAGTCAGGTTTGCAACATCTACACCCGTTGCAATAGGGCTGCCGTTCAAATCCATGACAACGCCCGTAGCGGAGTCATAATAACCATACGGTTGTCCTGCAGCATCGGTTACGTTACCATCAGTATAGATGACCACGTCAACTACACCCGTGTTGAAGATCCATGCGTCTGCAGTCACGACTGCCTTTGCGCATGCATTGTCTGCAATCGGAGTTGCAGGATTGCTCGAAGCGGAATCATCGCCGCAAGCACAAATCATGGCGACTGCACTGGCCGTAAGAATGGACTTGAACAATTTACGTTTCATAAAACCTCTTTTTATGCGCCAACCCCAATATTGGCAATTTACTTTCTAAAAAATAAATTCTGTACCCCGAATTTCAAAGCAAAAACAGCATTTTAAAACATTAAATGTTCCCGAAATGTGCGCAAAATACCAATTTATGAGCCCTACGTCACGCATTTTTACCAACCGGCCCTTTATGGTCGCTCTTGTACGCAAAAGCAGCTCGTCAAATTAATTTGTACATAAAGAAAAACCGTCCCTTTGGAGGACGGCTTTTCTTAGTAATTCTAATGGTTTAGAAAATTACTGGCGCTACTTCGTAGCGCAGGCCTTGCGGCTCGGTCATGACGGCAAACTAGTT
>JAFZOV010000029.1 GCA_017550445.1 Fibrobacter sp. | reverse complement strand
CGCGACGTGGTGGTGGCCGCTCTCCTCGGTGCCGAAGAATTCGGCTTTGCAACGAACCTGCTCGTAAGCCTCGGTTGCGTGATGGACCGCAAGTGCCATACGAACCAGTGCCCGATGGGTATTGCAACGCAGGATGCCGACTTCCGCAAGCGCTTTGCCGGTAAGCCCGAATACGTCGAAAACTTCCTCTTCTTCATCGCCGACGAAGTCCGCGAAATTCTCGCAAGCCTCGGTCTCCATTCTCTCGAAGAAGCTTGCGGCCGTAGCGATCTCCTCGAAAAGGATAACGCTATCGAATTCTACAAGGCAAAGCACCTCGACTTCAGCAAGATTTTCCAGACCGTGGAAGGTGGCGTCAAGTCCTTCGACAAAAACTACGTCAAGGAAGAACTCGTCAACTTCGACCGCCGCGAACTCCTGCCGTTTGTCAAGGAAACGCTCGAAAAGGGTACGGCTGTGGAACTCAGCGCAATGGTGCACAACACCGACCGTACCGTGGGTACGGAACTTTCCGGCGAAGTGGATAGCCACTTTGGCGTGAAGGGCCTCCCTGAAGATACCATCCGCATTCACCTTCAGGGTGTCGCGGGTCAGAGCTTCGGTGCATTCCTTGCTCCGGGTGTCACGCTCGACCTCGAAGGCGAAGCCAACGACTTTATGGGCAAGGGCCTCTCGGGTGGTAAGATTATCGTGCGCCCGCCGCATAATGCAACCTTCAAGGCCGAAGACAACGTCATTGCCGGTAACGTCATCGGTTACGGTGGCACGAGCGGTAAGGTGTTTATCAACGGTCTCGCTGGCGAACGCTTCGGTATCCGTAACTCCGGTATGCTCCTGGTGAGCGAAGGCGTGGGCGACCACGGCTGCGAATACATGACCGGTGGTCGCGTGGTGGTGCTTGGCCGCGTGGGCGTGAACTTCGCCGCAGGTATGACGGGTGGCTTTGCTTACGTGTACGACGAAACGGGTCATTTCGACTTGAGCTGCAACGTGGGCTCTGTGGACCTCGAAAGTGTGCTCGCCGGTACCGACAGCGAACGCGAACTCCTCGATTACATTGAACAGCATGTTCAGGCAACGGGTAGCGAAAAGGGTAAGCGCATCCTTGAAAACTGGAACAGCGAACGTCCGAAGTTCGTGAAGATTTTCCCGGTGGACTACCGCAACGCATTGGCAAAGAAGAGTTCCTAGTTCTGAGTTACTAGTTACTGAGGTTGCTTCGCAACAGTTCTAAGTTAGGAGTTACTAGTAACTAAGCCCGAAGGGCGAAGTAACTACTAACTAGTAACTTGTTGAAATGAAAAGTTTAATTCAAATGAAAAATGGATCATTTTATGCAAGAAACTAGTCGCATACAAGATATCTACCGCCCTGTTGAAGAGCGAATCAAAGACCGCAACGAAGTCGAACGCAAACTCACGTCTGTCGAAGTTATCGGTCAGGCGAGTCGCTGCCACACTTGCGGTATCCCGTTCTGCCATGGTGCAGGCTGCCCGCTGGGCAACTTGGTGCCTGAATTTAACGCGGCTGTTGCTGCGGGTAATGTGGAACGCGCCTACAATGTCATTAGCAAAACGGCATTCTTCCCGGAATTCACGGGTCGTGTGTGTCCGGCACTTTGCGAATCGGCTTGTACCGGCAACGTGCATAACGACCCCGTGATGGTGCGTCAGATTGAAAAATTTATCATCGAAACCGCCTTTGAACAAGGCTGGGTAAAGCACTCCGTGTCAGATTTGAACGGTAAAAGAGTGGCTGTCATCGGTTCTGGCCCTGCAGGGCTCTTTGCTGCCGAAGCGTTGCGTCGCAAGGGCTACGCCGTGACTGTTTACGAAAAACGTGAAAAGGTCGGTGGACTTCTGCGCTACGGTATTCCGAACTGGAAACTCGATAAGTCTATCATCGATCGCCGTGTTAGACTCCTCGAAGAGGCTGGAATCAAGTTCGTTTGCAGCACCGAAATCGGCAAGGACATTTCGGCGGAATACATCCACAAGAATTTTGATTACGTGTTCCTCGCTATCGGTACGCCGAACGCCCGCGACTTGAAAATCCCCGGCCGCGACGCCGAAGGAATCTTCCTTGCGCTCGACTTCTTGCACGGTGCCGAAAAACCGGGCGAAACGAATCCTGAAAAGTTCTCTGCCAAGGGCCGCAAGGTGCTTGTGATTGGCGGTGGCGATACGGGTAACGACTGCGTGGGTAAGGCAATCCGCGAAGGCTGCGAAAGCGTGCTCCAGGTGGAATTCATGCCGAAGCCCCCTGAAGAACGTTCTCCGTCTACTCCGTGGCCGGATTGGCCGTACATGCTGCGTACCAGCTACGCTCAACACGAAGGTGGCGAACGCCGCTGGAATGTGTCGTCCAAGCAGTTCATTGTGAAAGACGGCCGCGTTGCAGGCGTCGAAGCCGTTCGTGTGGAATGGGAAATGTCGCCGCAGGGCCGCCCGCTCAAACCGAACGAAGTCCCGAATTCTACCGAAGTCATCGATACCGACTTGGTGGTGCTGGCCATGGGATTCACGGGTGTACCCGCCGAAGGCATCGTGAACGATCTAGGCCTCCAGCTCACGCCGCGTACCGCGATCGTTCCGAATCCGGCTCGCCACATTTACGCAGTCGGCGACTGCGCAAATGGCGCGTCCCTTGTGGTCCGCGCCATGGCCGACGCTAAGGCGAAAGTCGCCTCTCTCTAGCCTTTAATTCTTCGTTGTACTGATAAAAGTAAGCGCCCCGTTTTAACGGGGCGCTTTTCGTGCATAATGTCATTCCGGGCGAGACCCGGAATCTTTTATTCACCCAGGCAAGAATCCATCGCAGCGATAATCTTCTTCTTGTCCATGTGCTGGCCGATGAATACGAGGCGAATAATGCGGTCACCGTACTTATCGTCCCACACCTTCAGCAAGTCCGGATTCTCGCGCAGAATACGCTTCTGTTCTTCGGGGCTTTCGCTAGCAAACCACGGTCCAAAATTCTGGGCGGAAGCCTGCTTGCCGGCTTGTTCGAACAAGTAGCTGTTATCGCGCTCATCTTCGAACCATACGAGACCCTTGGTGCGAATAATGCTAGTGGGGTAGTCATCGAGCAACACTTCAAAGCGTTCGCGAATCAGCGGACGGCGACGTTCGTATACGAACGTGCTGATGCCGTATTCGTCGCCATGCGGATGATCCTTGTCATGATGGTGTCCGCAGTGGCACACGCCATGTTCATGGTCGCAGTGGCTATGGTCTTCATGCTCGTCATCATCATGATCATGGTGGTGATGATGTTCTTCATGATCTTCATCATGGTCGTGATGATGATGTTCGTGTTCGTCATGATCGTCGTCGTCATCTTCATCTTCGGGCGTAGTCTCTTTCATGAGTTCCTTGGCCCATGCAGCGGAGCTTCCGACCTTTTCAAAGTCGAACTGCTTGGTGTCCAGAATGTCCTTCATGTCCACCTTGCCATAGTTCGTCTCGATCATCTTAGCTTCGGGCTGTAATGCGCGCACCACTGCCTTCACGTGTTCAAGGTCGGTTTTAGACAAACTATCAACCTTGTTCATCACGATGGTGTTGCAGAATTCAATCTGCTGGATCAAGAGATTCGCAATGTCTTCTTCTTCGAGGTCTTTGTCAAGCAGTTTCTGGCCACCGGCGAATTCATCGGCGAGGCGAGCCACGTCAACCACAGACACGACGTTGTCCAAATGACAGGCGAGGGGAGCGCCGCTGCGGCTACGCAACTGGGAGCCGGCAACGCAAATCGTTTGTGCGATAGGTACGGGTTCGCAAATGCCGCTTGCTTCAATCAAAATATAGTCGAACTTGCCCATTTCCAAAAGTTCGGCAATTTGTTCCAAAAGGTCGGTCTTCAGGCTGCAGCAAATGCAACCGTTCGACAGCGGAACAACCTTTCCGGAATCTTCTTTTTGAATGTTTCCGCCCTTTTCAATCAGCGTCTGGTCAATGTTCACTTCGCCAATGTCGTTGACGATGACGGCGACGTGGTAGCCTTGCTGGTTATTGAGTACAAAGTTTAAGAGGGTGGTTTTTCCGGCTCCGAGGTAACCGGTGAGCAGCGTAATAGGTACTGACTTTTTCATGGTGCCCGAAATTTAGCTTTTTTTGCTTTTTTCGGCTAAAAACAAAAAGAAAACTGGCCCAGCAGAGCTGGACCAGTTTTTTGGGGGTTAGGAGGAGAACAAAGAGTTCTGGTATATAAGATATAAAAAAATGGATTGTTCGACAAGAGGAAAACTGAAAAAAATCTTACTTTTTTAATATTTATGTCGTTTTTGTGTGATTTTGCACGTCTTAACGATACAAAATGTTCCATTTTATGTTTTTAGGTGCTTTTTAATGCCCTTTTATAAGCAAATGTTTGTTTTGACGTTAAAAAGGGCTATATTTGCAGTAAGCATGGAGACTGTATGAGTTATCGAATACTGATGCGCTTCGTCGGGACCACCGACGAGCTTTCTGCGTTGTACGATGCCTTGATGGAGCAGTATCCCGAGATGGATTTGCCCAGCGAGGATACAGGCGACTGGTATTCGGTCGATGATGTCATGATGGATGAGTACGAATGCCGTTTTGAGGAACTCCCCGAAGGTGAACTCCTGGCAATGGATGGTTCGGTACTTGTCGAAGATGAACTCCCTGAGGATTTTTTCACAGAACTCATGGAACGCTTTGAACATGTGTTCGGCGCATTCAAGTGGTCGTCCTTGGATGTGGGCGTCGGTTGCGGCACTAGCGATGGCTGGGGCGAATTCAATCCGGACTATGCCGACAACTACTCCGACGAAGCCAACGAAATCTCCGAAGCTGTACTTGGATTTTAAATAAATTAATGAACGTCGTTGCGAGCCAAAGGCGAAGCAATCCATTGAGGAATATCATGTTTAAAATAATCTCGCCAGAAGAATTCAAACCAAATCCCTTTGTCGCTATCGGTAGCGAATGGATGCTTATCGCTGCTGAAAAAGGTGGCAAGACTAACGCCATGACCGCAAGCTGGGGCGGCGTGGGCATTATGTGGAATAAGCCTGCTGCATTCGTGTTCATTCGCCAGACGCGCTACACCAAGGAGTTCGTAGATGCGGGCGACCACTTCACGCTCAACTTCTTCGGCGGTGAATTCAAGAAGGAACTCGGCTACTTTGGCCGCGTCTCTGGTCGCGATGAAGACAAAATCGCAAAGACCGGCATGACCGTTTCGAATATCGAAAATGTGCCTGTGTTCAATGAAGCTACAACCGTGCTTGTCTGTCGCAAACTCTTTACGCAAAAGCTTGATGAGACTGGTTTCATCGACAGAAAAATCCTGGAGCAGTTCTACTCCAAGGATTCTATGCATTCGCTCTATATCGCTGAAATAGAGAAAATTTTGGTGAAGGAATAGTTTTTTTATAGAGCATGCATATAAATTGGAAATGAGGTGCTGTTTTATATGCATTGGCTTCTGTTTTTTAGAGAATTTTTATTGCATATAAAGTAAAATATGCATATAAATTGACTGGTCTTTTGATTTTTGTATGCATGCAACCTAAATTATATCGTATTTTTGTTGCATACAAACTAAAATTATGCATATAAATTTTGTAAAAAGAGGGATTTATATGTATGCACCCTTTAGAACTAGCTTTTTGTGCAACAAAGCCCTCGGGTGTTAACCGAGGGCTTTTGCTTTGAATAGAAAAAGAAGGTGCCCGCCTACGCGGGCATGACAACTTAAGGTGGCGTGAGCGATCTCTGTGAGCAACAAACGCCTGGTATTAACCAGGCGTGGTTGCGAGAGCGAGCGCTCGTGGTACGTACTAGTACGATTGGGCGCGAGCGGTCTCTTAAGTTTGTTCTTCGCCGCGGAGCATGATGACCTTGCCCGTGCGAATGTATTCGACGATTTCGAACTTCTGCAACAGGCTCTTGAGCGTGTCGACCTTCATGCTGTTGCCCGTGATCTGAATGATCATCGAGGTTGCAGTCATGTCCACGGTATTGGCGTGGAAGTGATCGCAGAGCTGCAGAATTTCGGTACGCTGGTCCGGAGTGCAACGCACCTTGATGAGTGCGAGTTCCTTTTCGACGGCGTCGGTATCGGTATGGTCCTTGGCCTGCACCACGTCCACGAGCTTTTCGAGCTGCTTGATAATCTGCATCAAGATCTCGGGGTTGCCGTGTGCGATGATGTTCATGCGGCTAAAGTTCGGGTCGAGCGTGGGGGAGACCACCAGAGAATCGATGTTGTAGCCACGGCGGGAGAACACGAGTGCAATGCGCACGAGCACGCCCGGGCGGTTTGCAACCAACAAACTAATAGAATGTGCTTTATCCTTAATCATGATAAATCTCCTTAGGTCGATCCCGTGGGCTTTTCAAGTTGAGTCTTCGGCTGTTCGGTAATCATGCTTGTAATCGGAGCACCGGCCGGAATCATCGGGAACACGTTGTCTTCCTTTTCGCATTCGCAGTGGATGAGCACCGGACCTTCGTTGTATTCCAGAGCCTTCTGAATCACGCGTTCGGCATCGGCGCTACGCTTGATGCGGAGGCCGAGAATGCCGTAAGCTTCAGCAAGCTTCACGAAGTCGGGGTTGCCCTTCATGTCAACGCAGCTGTAACGCTTGTCGTAGAACATATCCTGCCACTGGCGCACCATGCCCAGGTACTTGTTGTCCATCACGAAAATCTTGATGGGGAGCTTGTGGATTGCTGCCGTTGCAAGTTCTGCTTCGGTCATCTGGAAACCACCGTCACCGCAGAAGGTCACCACCGGCCAACCGGTTTCGTTACCGAAAGCGGCGCCAATGCAAGACGGCAGGCCAAAGCCCATGGTACCTGCGCCGCCACTGGAGTGGAGCTGACGCGGATAATTTGTGTGGAAGAACTGTGCCACCCACATCTGGTGCTGGCCCACGTCAGTCGTGACGATAGCCTTGCCCTGAGTGAGGTCGCTAACAGTCTGAACAATATGCTGCATACGCAGGCCACCCTGCTTCGGGTAGGTCAGCGGGAAGCGCTTCTTCCAAGACTGGCAAGTCTTCACCCATTCGGCGGTGTCGAGCTTACCCACGAGCGGCAAAAGCTGTTCCAGAACGAGCTTTGCGTCGCCGCACATGAACACATCCGGCTGCAACACCTTGCCTTCT
>JAFZOV010000028.1 GCA_017550445.1 Fibrobacter sp. | reverse complement strand
CTACGAAAAGGGCAAGGTCGTTACGGGTATCGAAGAAGCCGAAAAGAACGGCGCCCAGGTGCTCCATGCCGGTACCAAGATGGCTGACGGCAAGCTCGTGACCAATGGTGGCCGCGTGTTTGGCGTGGTGGGCCACGGTGCAACGCTCCAGGAAGCCTTGAACATCGCTTACGAAGCTTGCGAAAAGGTTCAGTTCGAAGGCAAGTTCTACCGCAAGGACATCGGCAAGAAGGGACTCGCAAGACTCGCAAAGTAAAGGGATTGCTTCGCTTCGCTCGCAATGACGTGTATGTGAGGATACAGCAAGAAAAGTTTTTCTGATCGTCATTGCGAGGACCCCGTAGGGGGACGAAGCAATCTATTGGCGAATGAATTAGTTGAAAGGACTCAAAATATGGACTTAAAAGAAAATGCAAAGGTCGGTATCGTTGCGGGTAGCAAGTCCGACCAGGAAACTGTAGACAAGATCACCGCGGTGCTCGACCAGTTCGGCATCGTGTGGGAATTCAACATTCTCTCTGCACACCGCACCCCGAACGCCACGGCAAAGTATGCTCGTGAAGCCGCCGGGCGAGGCCTCCAGGTCCTCATCGGTGTTGCTGGCCTCGCTGCAGCCCTCCCGGGCGTGCTCGCAGGGCACACGATTCTTCCGGTCATTGGCCTGCCCTGCGCCGGCGGCCCGCTCAACGGCGTCGATGCCCTGCACTCCATCGTGCAGATGCCCCCGGGAATCCCGGTGGCCACCGTCGGCATCGGTAACGGCAAGAACGCCGGTTACCTCGCCGCCCACATCGTCGCCATCGCCGACCCTGCAGTCCGCGAAAAGCTAGTCGCTTATCGCAAGAGCCTCGGCGATATTGATTAGACGAAAGAACGCTTCGCCTGCGGCTCGCTACAGACGAGAGACGAAAGAGTTTTTTTGTCTGTTGACTTTTTTAGGGAATTCCCTAGGCGAAGGCTTTCCCCATCTCTCTAACTACTAATCACTAACTACTGACCATTATCGTGCTTTCTCTCGTCTCTCGTCTCTCGTCTCTCGTCTTTTTCGTGGCTTTCCTTGTGGCTGCGTGCTTTGCTGGCGAGCCCAACCTGCCCGAGGTCAATGCTCCTTGGATGAAAGGCGAAAAGTTGACCTTTAGCCTCGGTTGGGGCTTTATTACGGCGGGCTCCGCGACACTCGAAGTCCGCCCGACTCTAGACGGCAAGACCGAGTTCTTGACCTTCGCCACAGGCAACAAGACCATTAATAGGATTTATCCGGTAAATGATACGGTCTATACTCGCGTGCGCAACAAGGGGCTCATGACCGAAGTCTTCCGCAAGCACCTGCACGAGGGTACCTACCACAATACCTCGGTTATTCGTTTTGACCGCAAGGGCGAAAAGGCCTGGCTTTCGGATACGGTGTTTACGGATATGAAGACCCGCAAGGTCAAGCGCTCTGCCGATACTTCTGTGGCAATCCAGGGCATGGAACACAGCATTATGTCGGCGTTCTACCTGGTTCGAACCCTCCCGCTGAAGGTGGGCGAAACGTCCCGATTCTCGGCGGTGAGCGGAAAAAAACGCTATGAACTGAAAGTGGTTGTGCATGGCCGCGAAAAGATCAAGAGTGTGCTTGGAGATGTTCCCTGTATCAAGGTGGAACCCGTGCTTGACGGCGACGGAATTTTCGTGTCCAAGGGGCGTATTTTTATCTGGTTGACGGACGATGAACGCCGTATTCCGGTGCTCATGGAGTGCGAAATTGCTCTTGGCTCGATAAAGGCGAAATTGCTGGATGTAAAATAATAGGGAAGTTTGTGCTATTTTGTGCAAAAATGCCCTTGGAAAAGCGAGTTTTTTGCTTTTTTTACATTTTGTTTTTTGCAATTTACGCACTTAAAAGTTATATTCGCAGATGCGATTATATAATCTGAGGCTTTTCATGTTTAAGAAAGTACTTTTGACGTTATGTTTGGCAGCCTTCTTGTCTTGGGCGCAAGACGATTTTGATGAAGATGATGAGGGCTTCATTTCTGCTCCGGCTGCAGCTCAGGAAGGCGGTGAAGGTTCTCATGCCAAAATGGCTACTGATGAAGACGAAGAAGAGGAAGTCTATGACGTTGGTATGAACTCTGCCCAGCGTCGGGAAATGGCCGAACGCAAAAAGTTTGAAGAAGAACAGCGTCTGGACGAATATGCAAACTCTGAACGTCGTCGTGACTGGCTCCGCAACCGTTTGATTTTCCAGATTGGTATGGGTTCCCGTTATCCGATTATGGGTGAAACCGGTATGGGTATGGGTATCGGTGCTGGTGTTGAATACATTTTGCCCTTCCATTTGGCTCTTTATGGTTCTTTCGGTTTCTTGCCGAAGGGCACCGATAATGATTTCGATGAATGGGAACTTGAAGGCGGTACGGGTTACAAGGTCGGTTTGAACTACTACCTGTTCCCCAAGAACCCGCTCCATTTGGGCGTGTCTGTTTCCTATGGTACGGTCTACTTCGACCACGACATCAGGCCGGATGAAAGTGGTGTTCGCGCCTTGATCAAGGTGGACGGTGTTCAGTTCGATGCTCTAATCACTTACCTGACCAACGAATGGTACTATTTGCAGTTCTCTATTGGTATGTACTATGCTCCTAAGCTTGCCTCTATCCCGCAGACTCATGATACTGAAACGGATAACCCGAGCTTCCGCAAGAGAGAACTTGATGATGGCGTTGGTGGAAAGATTTGGCTGAACGAAGAATGGATTTCTAGAGTTGTGGAAAAAGACGGTATGAGCAAGACGGGTATCGTGTTCGGTATCGCAATCGGTTACGCCCTGCCGGAACTCTTCCCGGATGACACTGAAAAGCGTCGTCGCGAACGTGAAAAGGCTAGAGCCCGCTCTGGCGTTGCTGGTCGCTAAGTCCTGATTGTCATCAATTGTTAATGTGTCATGCCCGCCTCCGAGCGGGCATCTCCTTTTTGCTATATTTGCCCTACTCGCCCTTGTAGCTCAGTTGGATAGAGTGTCAGCCTCCGAAGTTGAAGGTCATGCGTTCGAATCGCATCAAGGGTATGAAAAAAGCGTCTCGTTGAGGCGCTTTTTTCATACCCTTTTATTCAGATGAAAATGCAAAGTTCGCCATCGCGTCCTACACCAGCTTCACAATCAGTTCATGCGGCTCGGCGTCCACCACGAGCGCATCGCGGAACGTGCCCACATCGCCATCGCCTTCCAGCACCTTCACGATGTCGTCGTTTTCCATGGAGTTGCCTTCGGTGCGTCCGTAGAAGTGGTATTCGCTTTCTTCGGCAACCTGGTCAATGATAATGCGGACGGTCTTTCCGATCATCGCCTCGGCATGTTCGGCGTCCAGTTCTTCTTGCAAGTCGGTCACTGCATCGAGTCTTGCGCGGGCTTCGCTTTCGTCTACCGCAGGCAAGTCCATTTCCATCACGGGCGTGCCTTCTTCGGGGCTGAACACGAATCCGCCCAGGTGATCGAACTGGATGTCTTCCAAAAGTTCCATCAGTTCTTCAAAGTCTTCGTGCGTCTCGCCGGGGAACCCGACGAGCACCGTGGTGCGCAACGTAACGCCAGGAATGCGCTCGCGAATCTTGTGCAGAATATCGACGAGTTCCTTCTTGCGATAGTTCCGCTTCATGTTCTTGAGCACGTTATCGCTCGCATGTTGAATCGGCATGTCAACGTACTTCACCAGGCGCGGCTCGTTTGCCATCAGGTCCAAAAGTTCGTCGTCCACAAACATCGGATACCAGTAAAGCGTACGGATCCACGGGATGTTCGTGTTGTCGAGAATCGCCTTCAAAAGCTGTGCGAGCGTGCCGCCCTTCTTGCCCTTTTCGCGACCAAAGTAAGTCGTGTCCTGTGCGATGAGCGTGATTTCCTGAACGCCCTGCTTTTCAAGTTCCTTGGCTTCTGCAACGATATCTTCGATGCTGCGGGAAACCTGCTTTCCGCGAATGAGCGGAATGGCGCAGTAGGCGCAGCGGCGGTTACAGCCTTCGGCAATTTTCAAATAGGCGTGGTGCTTGAACCCGCCCAGGTTCATACGCGGCAGGTTCTCTGCATCGCAGGTCTGCGGTGCCACAATTCCCATCTTCTTCAAAAGTTCGCCCGGCTTGTAGGTGCCTACCCAGTAATCGACTTCGGGCATTTCTTTGATGAGTTCTTCTCCGTAACGGCCCGAAAGACAGCCCGATACAATCAGTTTCTGCTTCGGTTTCTTGCCGTTAATTTGTGCGAGAATCGCGTTGATGGATTCTTCCTTGGCGGCTTCGATGAATCCGCAGGTGTTCACCAGGATGTAGTCCGCCTTGGCGGCGCTATCGCAGGTGGTAAAACCGGCGTGCAGCATTTCTCCGACCAGGTTTTCTGCATCGACCTGGTTCTTGGCGCATCCTAAATGTACAACGAAAACTTTGGGCTTTTTTGTAGGCATGTTGCCAAATTTAGAATTTTTAGAAAGAGGAACCGTTTTTTTTCGTTTTCACTTATAAAAAGCTCACTTTTTTTGCTCCCCTAAAATCAATTATCTATATTTCGCTACTAGTAAATACTCACTATTAACTAACAAATAACTATGGCAGAATATACCGAAAAAATGGACAAGGCCATCGAGGCCACCGAACGTGAATTTTCGAAAATCCGTGCTGGACAGGCAAGTCCCGCCATCCTGAACGATGTGCGTATCGACTACTATGGTACGCCGACTCCGATTTCCCAGGTGGCCAAGGTCTCTGTGCCTGAACCGCGCATGCTGCTCGTTTCTCCGTGGGAAAAGACCATGGTGGACCCGATTGAAAAGGCTATTCTTGCTGCAAACATCGGCCTTACCCCGATGAAGGACGGCAACTGCATTCGCGTGAGCCTCCCGATTCTTACTACGGAACGCCGTCAGGAACTTGCAAAGATCGCCCGCAAGCATGCCGAAGAAGGTCGTGTGGCAATTCGTAACATTCGTCGCGATGCTAACGACGCTCTCAAGAAGAACAAGGAAATTTCTGAAGACGAAGTCAAGAAGCAACAGGACGAAATCCAGAAGGCTACCGACAAGGCAATTGCCAAGATTGACAGCCTCCTGGCCGAAAAGGAAGCAGACATCCTCAAGGTGTAGTCCGGGGTTTGCGTGGCAAATCAGCTTAGACATGTAGCGATTATCATGGATGGCAACGGGCGCTGGGCTCGTAGCCGCGGTCTTGAGCGTTTCTTGGGTCACCGCAAGGGTACCCAGGCGACGATTGATGCCGTTGAAGTGGGCGTGAACCTGAAGCTTGAACACATGACTTTGTATGTGTTCAGTTCCGAAAACTGGGGTAGGCCTTCCAAGGAAGTGGATTACCTGATGAACCTTCTGATCGAGATGGTGGTCAAGGAAATTCCCGACCTCATGGAAAAAAATGTAAAGCTTACGGTAATTGGAAACATGAACCGTTTGCCGGACAAGCCTCGCGCCAGTCTTCAGTCCGCTATTGACAAGACCGCCAATAATACGGGAATGCAGCTGAACCTCGCCATTTCTTATGGTGGCAGGCAAGAAATTGTAGAAGCGACCCGTTCCATTGCCACGCAGGTTGCATCGGGGGCAATTAAGGTCGAAGATATCGACGAAACCCTTTTCGCTAAGAATTTGTATTTAAAAGGAGCTCCCGATCCGGATCTCGTGATTCGTACCGGGGGAGAGTTCAGGCTTTCGAATTACCTGCTTTGGCAGGCTGCTTACAGTGAATTCTACGTAACGGATACGCTGTGGCCCGACTTTACCAAGGAGGAATTCTTGAAGGCCGTCGAGTTCTTTAATACTCGAGAAAGACGTTTTGGGAAGGTGTTGCATGAGTAATCTTGCGCAGCGTTTAATTACGGCGTTTGTCGCCATTCCTATAGTATTCTTTTTGCTGTGGTTCAGCGACTACAGCCGTGTAGGACTGATGTGCTTTTTGGCTGGTGTCGGTGCCTGGGAATGGGCCGGCATGGCTTGCAAAATGTACAAAGGGCCCGATACCCGTTATCTTTCGTTTGCGGCATCGTTAGCCCTTACGATTGCGTGGGCTCTTTCCAAGGGAGCTTTCTTCGGTCTTCCGGCAGTGCCTTACGTGGTGGGCATGACGTTCCTCGTGATTTTTGCAATCTACATCGGAGTTGCTTTTGCAAAGGTTGAAATTGACCACCTTTTCCCGTGGCTTGTGATGCAGCTCGGCGCTTCGCTGTACGTGGGTCTCTGGGGCGGCATGAACGTGCTCATGATGGGCAACGGCCAGGGTTTCGAACACTGCTACCCGTTCATCTTGGTCATGACTTCGTGCTGGCTTTGCGATACCGTCGCATACTTCTTTGGAAAGTTCGCTGCGGGCAAGGGGCCCTTCGGTCGTCATCCGTTTGCTCCGAGCATTAGCCCGAAAAAGACTTGGGAAGGTTCTGTTGCAGGCTCTGTCGCTACCATCGTCTGGGTGACTTATTGGGCCAAGTGCAGCACGGCGCTCTCTGTTTTCGGTGCCGAAATCAACTGGGGCTCTGCCGTCGTTATCGGCTTGCTCTTGACGGTGGCCGGTCAGGTGGGCGACCTCTTGATGAGCGCACTCAAGCGTTGGAGCGGCACTAAGGATTCCGGCAACCTGTTCGTGGGGCACGGTGGCGTTTTGGACCGCTGCGATTCCTTCTACCTGGCAGCACCGGCTCTTTACCTTTTCATGGATTTTCTCCAGAAACTCGCTTAGCTTAAATTTTTATTTACAAGGTCGGCGATTTAACCCAGAGTGTTGCGATTTGGCGTTGTAATTTGGAACAACGCTATATGGGCCCGAAAGGGCTCTTTTTTGTCTCTCTTATATATATATTTATGGACGAGTGATATAAAAACACGTAAGGAGTGTTCGAGTATGGATTACAAAAAATTGACTGTTGCTGCTGCTCTTATGGGTGCGTCGATGATTTATGCCCAGGATGCAGAAATTGCAACTTGGTCGGGCTTCCGCAAGGGTGCGGCATCGTTTACTTTTGATGATGGCGCACCGAGCCACGTGAGCGATGGCGCCCCGCTGTTTGACAAGTACGGCTACAAGGGCACTTTCAACTTGGTGGTGAACTGGAACCCTAACTGGAGCGGTTTCCAGAGCATGGCTGACAATGGTCACGAAATTGCGAGCCATAGTAATTCTCACGGACAGAACATGAGCGGCGAAGAAGCCTCTTCGAAGAACAACATCAAGAGCCATATCAACCAGAAGTACGGTATCATCACGGTTGCCTACCCGAACTGCAATGTTCCTAACGAAAGCGCTGTTTTGCAGAACTACATCGTGGGCCGTATTTGCAACGGTAGCTGGCAGCAGATCTCCGATGACATGGGCAAGGATGGCCCGTCTAACTGGGCAAAGGTTCCGGCAAACATGACCGGTACTGAAGGCCAGGTTAAGAGTACGAATGACTTCACTAGCAGAATGCAGAGTGTCGTAAGTAAAAATGGGTGGGTCGCATTTCTGACTCACGGCTTCGAGGGCAAGAGCAATGGTTCTGCTATGTACTCCCCGACCGATCTCAGCGCTATCGAAGGCGCCCTGAAGTGGGCTCAACAGAACGATAAGGACATTTGGGTTGCTCCGATGGGCCATGTCGCCATGTACATCAAGGAACGTAAGGCCGCCCAGGTTTCTGCATCTACTAGTGGCAGCACCACTACGGTCAAGTTGACGCATAACATTAAGCAAGAAGGCGTTTCCGATTACGACTACCCGCTTACCTTGAAGGTCAAGACGAGCCTTTCCAAGGCCGAAGTTACCCAGGCAGGTGCCAAGCTCGAAGCCAAGATTGAAGGTGGCTACGCTATCTTTGATGCCGTTCCGAACGCAGGCGATATCACGATTGCTGGCGAAGGTGCTGGTCCGTCTTCTTCCAGCTCTGAAGCATCCTCTTCTAGCGCTGCTCCTGACCAGTCTTCTAGTTCCGGAACTCCGCAGGCTATTGCTGAAATCCAGGCTGATTTCCATATCTCTGTTTATAGGTCTTCTGACAACTACATCGTGGTTGGCGGCGCTCAGGGCATGGACATTACGGTGTTCAACAGCCTCGGCCACCAGGTGCGTACCACTCGCGGTCTCGGTGCCGTGCAGAAGGTTTATACCGGAGCCAAGGGCGTCTATGTTGTCAAGGTGGGCAGCAAGTCCTATAAGGTCAAGCTTTAATAAGAACTTTAAAACCTCTCTCTAAAAGAAATTCCTTTGAGGAACACAACCCTCAAAGGAATTTCTCTTTTATAGTAGTGAACAACGAAATATGTAACCATTTTCTACATTTGGCATTAATATGCTTTTTTCAGAACTTCCCCTGGCTAATCCCTTGCAGCGAGCCGTTCGCGCTGTCGGTTATGAACAACCCACTCCGATTCAGGAAAAGTCTATTCCGAGTCTTTTGGAGGGGCGCGATCTGTTGGGTATCGCCCAGACGGGTACGGGCAAGACAGCCGCCTTTGCACTCCCGATTTTGCAGCTGTTGCTGAATTCCGGAAAGTTCCGTGCGCCCAAGACATGCCGTGCCTTGATTCTTTTGCCGACGCGAGAGCTTGCCATTCAGGTGGAAGACTGTTTTAAGCAATACGCCCAGTTTACGGCGATTTCCACCGCCTGCATTTTCGGTGGAGTGAGCGATGTGAGCCAAAAGCGTAACCTGATTCGCGGCGTAGACGTGTTGGTTGCAACTCCGGGGCGCCTGCTCGATTTGATCAACCAGAAAGCAGTGTCATTGAAAGCCCTGGAATTCTTCGTGCTGGATGAAGCTGACCGTATGCTCGACATGGGCTTTATTCACGACATTCGCAAGGTGGTGGCGCTTTTGCCGCAGAATCGACAGAACTTGTTTTTCAGCGCGACCATGCCCGATGATATTACAAAGCTTGCTGCCACGATCCTGCGCCCGAACCCAGTGAGGGTGGAGGTGGCGCCGCAGAGCACGCCGATTGAACGCATTCATCAGGAACTTTACCGCATCGATAAGCGCCGTAAGGGCGCCCTGCTCAAGGAATTGTTGCTTGCGCACCCCGAAATGAAAAAGGTGCTTGTCTTTAGCCGCACCAAGCATGGTGCCGACAAGATTACCCGTGTGCTCGAAAAGGCGGGAATCAAGTGTGCCGCTATTCACGGCAACAAGAGTCAGAACCGTAGGCAAGAGGCTTTAGGCAACTTCAAGTGCGAACAGATTCGCGTGCTAGTTGCAACGGATATCGCTGCCCGCGGTATCGATGTGGACGACGTGTCGCACGTGTTTAACTATGATCTGCCCGATGTGCCGGAAACTTTCGTGCACCGCATCGGTCGTACCGCCCGCGCGGGTAAAGACGGCATCGCCATCTCTTTCTGCGCTCCTGACGAAGAACAGGACTTGAGGGCAATCGAAAAGCTCACGCGCATCTCGATTCCTGAAGGCGACAAGGCAATCTACGAAAAGCTCCCGCCGCAGCAAAAAGAAACTCCCGAAAGCGAAATGCGCAATGCTCGCGGCCGAGGTTTCCCCCGCCGCGAACAGAACTTCGGCAAACAGAATCGTGGCAATCAAGGCGACAACAATCGCAACAATGGCAACCGCGGCAATCGTCACGAAAACAATCAACCCAAACAACAGGGTGAACAGAACCGCGGTAAGCAAGACCAGTCCGGGCACCGCACCATAGGCAAGAACCGTCCCGGCTCGCGAGCCCGCAAGCGCATGCGCGAAGCCGCAGAGGCCGCTCGCCGCGCTCAAGGCAATTAGGCTATTCAATCGGGTACAGGAACCATTCCCAAGAAATGGTTGCCTTGTCTCCCTTTGTAGTCTGTGACTTGACCTTGTTCTCTTCGACCCATCCCAGGTTTTTCACGGAGACGCAGTCGGAATCCTTCAACAGGTCTTCGTCATCATAGTAGGCGTCATGCTCGTTCTTGTCCCTAAGTACAGGGCAAATCTTGATGGCGTCTATACCGCGTGGAATCTGGATGGCGACTTTCTTTTCGCCGCTCCATTTCTTGACATCGAGGGTGTCTAGAGCCGTTGCTGAAAGCGGGTCGTATTCCGAAGGTTCAGAGTCAATGTAGGACTTTACAAGGAACCTGATTTCGGGGTCGCCAATTTTTTTGCTCTTGCTAATGGAATCTGCAGTCTGCTTATAGCTGGTAAGCGTGATGCTCAGCATTTTTGAGACTTGCAAATAGCTGATTGTCGGGTCATTGCTCTCGCCGACAAAGCTGCCTTTGTCGTTATAGCCGTCTTCGTCCTTGACCATCCTGATGACGGTGGAAAGGCTCAGCACCGAGTCGGCGCTACTGCTGCGATACCTGTCGATAAAGTTGTCGCAACGCTTTTTGTAGTTGTCCACAAAACGCTTGGTCTTGTCGTAGCAGGAATAGTAATCCGTGTTTTCGCGACGGCTTGCCAAGGTGTCCAGAGCAGAATCTACATCGATGGAGAGTTCAGCCTGTTTTTTGTTTTCTGCTTCAATGGGGTTGTCGCCGCAAGCTGTGAAGCAGGATGCGGTCAACGCAATCAGCGGAATAGAAACGAGTTTCAACATAAAGCTTTTCTGATTCATAATCTCACCTCATTACTTTATGCTAAAGTCCAAGAACATACGCCAGGTCGGGTGACTGTCGTGTCCAATGTGATAATACCGGTGGTTTGCATTTTGTGTTGCTCCACCAATAGCGAACATCTGGAATTCAAACGAAATTAGTCTGCTTTCGATACCGAGACCGATCCAACCGTTGGTTTCCCAGTCGTCCATATAGAAGAACTTGTTGGTCTGGTGGCTTTCGTAAACAGGGAACGGGTTCTGACCGGCACTGCCGATCAAATCTAGGTCTGCCTTCAGGTCCTTGTCTTTTGTTTTAAGGTAGAGCCTGTTTTCGGTATCGGTCATTTCATAGATGGGCTTGGTCAGTCCAAATGTTGCGCTGGCGAAAAAGAATGTGGTTGTGCCCTTGATATGGTAACCGACCTTTCCTGTGAGAGGCATGTCTGCCGAGAAGTTGTAGTACTTGCGGTCAAGGTTTTGTACCATGGTGTATTTTTCGCCAGTAGAAAGTTTTCCGTCCTGTTCGTCGACGTCAAATGTCCATCGGGAGTAGCGGTATAGGGCGCCCAATCGGCCCTGGAATCCCAGGTAGTTGCCAATGTAGCGTCTGTAGAAGTAGTACATGCCCATGCCCATGCCCCAGTTGGCATCGTGGTCCACATGCCAGTAGTTCTTGTCATGGTAATCTGCGCTGACAAGGCTTAGGCCGTGATGCAGTGTCCTTGAACGTTTTTTTGCGGCACGTATGACTTTCTTTTGGTAGTCGGCGTAGGTAATCTTGTTGCGGGGCTTTTTAGGTGCCGCGCTGTCTGCAACGGTGGAATCTGCCGTGGTCGAGTCCTGAGAAGCTTCGGCTACTTTGGTAGTGTCGGTAGTTTTTGTGCTATCGGTTGCTGCCTGGACGGCGACGGAGTCTTTTGCTATAGAATCCTGGTTGGCCACCTGTGATTGGCTAGTCGTGGCGGTTGAATCGTTGGATTCGGTCCATTCGTCCCATCCATCGTTATTTGCGGGGGGAGGTTCAGGGGATCCTTGGGCAAATCCGAAAACAGCCAATAGGCTGCTGAGGGTTAAAATTTTGCGAAATGTAGTCATAATCGTGCGTTGGCTCCCATAAACAGGGTTTCAATTACAAAAAATAAGTAAAAAATAGCCATTGTGCAAAAAAATATTAAAAAAAATGGAATTTGTAAAAAAAAATAATTAGTTTTGAGTCAAGAAGGATTCCTAGTGGTTTTCCTTGTTTTTGTTGAAGGACAAACGCTAGTATAAGAGGAATGATTATGAATACAGGTAAGATTTCTCTCGGAAAGTTGCTCTCCCTGCTTATTTTTGTGGCAGGTGTTCAGTCCGCATTGGCGGATGTTTGGGATGGTACGACCAGGACGAAGGCGAATGAAACGACAATAGACGGAAAAAAGTATTACTTGATTGAGTCCGCGGCAAACTTGGCGTGGTTTTCCGATTCTGTGAACATTTATGTTTCTAAGGAACAGGCTAAGAGGTTTTCGGCGGATTCCTTGGCTCCTGCTACGATGACTAGTAGTGATACGGCGAAGGCGGAGGCTTATGCTGGTAAAGTTAAAAAGAATTTTTTAGATACGGCCAGCACCGATGATTTGAAAAAGGACTCTACTAAAATATGGAATAAGGCCAAAAATGATTCTTTAAAAGTTGTGGCAGATTCTATTAAGGAAGCCAAGGCAGAAATTATCGCTGCAAATGTGGATGCCTTTTTTAAAAGCTTTGGGAATAATTATGATGCAATAACGGCCATTGCCGAAAAAACGGAAAAAAAGAGTTATGAAGTAATTATTGAAATGAATGCAAAGGTAGTGGCAGATTATATCGATATGAATCATAAGCCCTTTGTTCCCATTGCGGCTGGTAAGGGTGATGCACTTTTTAAAGGCGTCTTTGACGGTAATCATGTTACTATCAAGAATTTGTCGGTCAGTACCGAATATATCTCCCAAATTAATAAAAATTTTGGGCAGAATGTTGCTTTTATTGCTGCCTTGCATGGCGGCATGGTCAAGGATGTTGTTCTTGATAGTGTGAGCATTAAGGCCGAAACGGATATCCAGTCTATTATTGATAATGCAAGCAAAAAAATCAGTGTGGGAACCATTGTCGCGTGGCAAAAGACCGGTACTGTTCAAGGTTGCTATGCATCGGGTATTCTTTACAATAGTGGTAAAGGCCAGGCTGTTGGCGGCGTTGTGGGTAATGCAGATGAAGGCTTGATTAAGGACAACTTGAGCGTAGTCTCAATCCAGATATCCGGTAGTGAAGCTTATGTGGGCGGTGTTATTGGTCAGGCGAAGAATAAGGTTAAAATTGAATCGTGCGTTTACGATGGTGGTAAGTTTGTCAATGATTTGACGGCACATGATGGCGGCGTGATTGGCTTGCGCTATGATGATAATAAAACACTTGTTAGCAATACTTACTATGATGAGAACGACGTTGATAAGGGTGTTGCTGTTGGGCCTGCAATTGGAATCTATGCGGTGTCGTTCCTCAACGATTCACAAATCGCCTGCATTTTGAACGAGGGCGATTGGGATGGTGCCTCCTGCTCTAAAGAAGGGGTATGGTCCACGGGCGACCATATTACTAACCAGGGTGTGTCTAAAGATTCAAACGGTGCAACTATCTACACGATCACGTTTAGTGCGAACGGGGGTTCTTATCCTGAGAATGCCAAGAAGACGGTAAAATACCTGCGATTTGGCGATGCCATAACGGGTGACGAAATATCGATTCCCAAGAATGGATTCAAGAAGTTTGAAGGCTGGGCTTTGTCGCCTACAGCAACTAAGAAAGACGACAATCTGGGATTTGTTTATGCCCCTACGACTGTGTATGCCGTGTGGACCGATGTGACGACCTATACAATTATTTTTGACTTCAATACTGGTAGCAATGCGACTCAATTGACAAAGGTTGTGGCTAAAGGTGATTCCATTACTCTTGATGGATTCACTGCAAGCCAGTTGCCTTCTACTTATAAAGCAAACGGCAGAACCCATAACTTTGCTGGTTGGGCCAAAACAACAAGCGGAGCTGTTTTGGACAATTTTGGAATAGCCACGAAGAATAATGAAACGTTCTATGCCCAATGGACTTTGTCGCCTGTATATAAGGTCACTTATATGACAGGTCATGAATCTGTTTATAGAGAAGAAATTGTGGAAGAAGGCGACTACGCTAAGGGCCCTGCCGAAAATCCGAGTAAAGAAGGGTACAAGTTTGAAGGCTGGTATACCGAAGAAAATTGCCAGAACCTGTATGACCTCAATGGCAAGGCGATTCTGACGCAAAATCTGGTGCTTTATGCCAAATGGACTCCGGCGCGTTATAAAATTGCATATAACTTGTCTGATGGATGGACAAATTCTGTAGAAAATCCGGGTTCCTATACAGTGGAAGACAATGTTGTGTTTAAGGCCCCCACATATAAAAACGACAGCTTGGTGTTTGATGGGTGGTTCTATGACGGTGCCTCTAGCAATAAGGCGGAACAGATTGCACCGGGTTCTAGAACCGGAGATTTGTCCCTTTATTACAAGTCGAAAGTCCGGACTTATACAATTTGGTTGATTGGTGGCGATGATGGTTTAGATATTGTAGAACCGGTCATAAAAAGGTATGGCGACCCGGTTCCATTGCCGGGAGAATCTTACAAGAAAGCGGGATATGTACAAGATGGCTGGGCCACAACCCCTGGCGGCGATAAAGCATATGATTTGTCAGGCACGTATACGGCTAATGCGGAAATCGAATTGTATCCGCATTGGAAAAAGGCGGTCTATAAGATTACTTATGAACTGAATGGCGGCATAAATGACGCTGGTAATATTGCCTCTTACACCATAGACGATGCGGACATTACTTTAAAGAATCCGACGAAGGATGGCTTCGCATTCAAGGGCTGGTATACGACAAATGATTCTACAGGAACCAAGGTCACTAAAATTGATGTCAAATCGTCTTATCATGATACGACATTGTATGCCTTGTGGAATCAAGTTAAGGTAACTGTTGAGGTCAAAGATACAACATGCGTATACAACGGCAAGAGTTGTGGCGCACAAGTGACTTGGTCTAAGCTTCCGAATGGATACAAGGCTGTGACGGTAACGGATTCTATCAAGAATGTACTTGATGGCCCGATTGATGCTAAATTGGTAAGTTTTGCAATTATAAATACGAAAACGAACGAAGTCGTGACAGACAAGTTTAATGTAGTTTACGTCAACACTAGTGCCACTGTGGCTGTTTCCAAGAAGGACGTGAGCTTTGCGGGCGACGACGAAACGAAGGAGTATACAGGTAACGAAATTCATGTGGTAAGCAAGGCTACTCCGACGGGATTGGTTTCTGGACACACTCATAATGTCGGCTACGAAATTACGGCCACCGAAGCGGGTACATATCCGGCAGAGATGACAGCGACTGCCGATGTGAAAATTTTGGACAAGGAAGGTCATGATGTAACGGCAAACTATAACGTAACATCGATTACTGGGCCTGCGACAGGTCTGACGATTAGCCCGAAGGTAGGTACGTTTACCATTGCCATGGCTAACGAATACGTGACGGTTGGCGGTTCTATTCAGGGAATGCCGACGAGCAATGCGGTGAGCGGCGTAACGACATTCTGGTACCATATAGAAGGTGATGGTGTTGACGATTGGAAGAGTAAAAGCGAATTAACTCTACCGACGACGCCGGGTAAGTACACCATCAATATTAAGGCTGAAAACCCGAACTATACGGGAAAACCAACAACTACTGCGGAGATAACTGTTACGGCGAAGCCGGTTATTACGGTGATAGCCAAGGATGCGCAGAAGGTCTATGATGGAACAGCGCTGACTATGGATGACTTCACCGTTACGGGACTCAAGGAAGGTGATGCTCTGACGGCGGTGATTACGGGAACCATTATTAATGCAGGATCCACTTCCAATAAGGTGGGTGCGGTCACGGTAACCCGTGGTGGCTCCAGTGTTGCTGGTGAATATGAAATCAACAAGATCGCAGGTACCTTGACGGTGACTAAGGCTCCGCTTACGATTACAACTGCAAGTGATTCAAAGACCTATGATGGAACTGCTCTTACGGCTTCAGGATCTATCAGTGGTCTTGTTGGCACTGAAACCGCTACGGTTACGCCAACGGGTAAGCAAACTGTAGTCGGTTCTAGCGTAAACACTTATGAAAAAAATAAAATCGTTTGGGGTGCAGCAAAGTCTTCTAACTATTACATCAAAGAAGTGAATCTCGGTACATTGACTGTGACTCCGGCTGAAGTGACCATTAAGGTTGATGCTGGAAAGTCTAAAATTTATGGCGATGCCGATCCTGAATTTACGGGAAATGTTTCGGGGCTTTTTGCTTCGGATAATCTTGGGGTACGGTACTACCGCAGAAATCCTTCAAAGAAGGATGCAGGATCATATGAAAAAGAAATTGTGGCTAGTTACACGCCCAATCCCAATTATCGTGTAACAGCAGATTCTGCGGACTTTACCATTGACAAACGTTCTGTGACTTTGTCAACTGGTGACGGCTCCAAGGTGTACGATGGAACGGCTCTTGTCGCTACAGATGTTGCTGTTGGTGGAGATGGCTTTGCTCCTGGCGAAGGCGCCTACTTTACGGTAACAGGTTCTCAGACGAATGTGGGAACTAGCGTAAATGCCTTCATTTATGAGTTGAAAGAAGGAACAGACGTAGATAAAAACTATACGATTACCAAGACCGAGGGAACTCTTAAGGTTACGAAGGCTTCTGCGAATGTAACAATCGTGGGCCGCAGTGGAACCTACGCCTATAATGGCGTGGAACAGGTTGTGTCTGGCTACGATGTTCTTATAGACAATCCGCTTTACGAGGTTAGCGATTATGCCTTTAGCGGCGATTCCGTGATTAAGAAGATCAAGAGTGGTGCGTACACGATGGGCCTTTCTAAAGAATTGTTCACGAACAAGAACAATAACTTTGATGTGACCTTTAACGTGACTGATGGTTCTTTGGCCATTACACCTCCGGAGATTGTTGTTGCTTACAATGATGCCGGCGATACACTCCATGTGGTTGTGGGTGACGATGATTCTGATTCCTTGATTAGCGAAAAGATTAATGATGCTCTTACGGGACATGTTCCGCCGATTCCGCTCCCGACCAAGAGTGATGACAAGGATTCTACTTATACCTTTGATGGTTGGGGAAAGAACCCTGCAACGGGCTCGTATGAACCGGTCTTTGACGCTACGGTAAAGAAAGATACAATTGACGTGAAGTACCAGGATAACCCTGAAAAGTATATCGATGTAGAAATCCATGTAACCGATGTTCACAAGGATATTGTTGAAAAGATTAACGAAGCGCTTGAGCAGCAGGGCATTGCGCTCCCGAGTAAGCCGGATGACGGCGATTCCACTTATACACTTGACTGGAAGAAGAATGAAAAAACTGGCAGTTACGAACCGGACTTCAAGGGAACTTTGCTCGTAGAAATGATTCTAGTCAAGTATGGTGATGGCGCCACGGATACAATCCATGTAGTTATTCGCGCTAAGGATTCTAAGTCGCAGATTGAACAAAAGATTAATGATGCTTTGAACAATCATTTGCCGCCCATCAAGGTAAAAGGAAAGGACGATTCCTATACTCTTGCCGGTTGGGAAAAAGATGAATCAACGGGATATTATGTGCCAGTCTTTACGAAGGGTGATGTTGTTTATGTGATCAACTTCCACCTGCCCGAAGGTGCCGAACTGACTAAATCGTTTAAGGGCTATAACTATGGTGAAGTGACTGTTCTGCCCGATGCGGTAATGAAATCCGATACAAGCTGGAAATTCAAGGGCTGGTATACAAAGACGAAGGGCCGTGGCGAACGCGTGAAGGCCATGCGTGAAACGGATGCCGGCAACAAAAGCTTGTATCCTTTGTTCCAGAAGACAATCCGTTATGACGCCAATGGCGACAAGGGCGAAATTGTGGTCATTTACACAGACCGCGCCGATACGACCATTGCCCGTGCTTTGCTGAGTGTAAAACCCAAGGATTACACGAAAAATGGCAAGACATTTACCTTTGACAAGTGGGTGCTAGAAGATGGCGTGTACAAGGCCGAATTCAAGAGCGCTTCTGCACGCTTTAATGTGGTTGTTGAATCGCGCGCCTTCAATATCGAAAAAGCGCAAGTGGGTGCCCGTTATGCCGTGTTCGACATGGATGGCCGCGTTGTAAAACGTGGTATTGTTTCCAATGGGTCGCAGCGAGTGGATGTGCCCAAGTCCGGTAGCTACACGGTGCGTGTGGACAAGGACGCGGTTCAGGTGAATGTCAAGTAGGATGTCGTCCCCGACTTGATCGGGAATCCCCTGTTACCATGTCATCCCCGCGCAGGCGGGGATCTCCTTTTTTATTCCGCTATTTTAATATTTAACCGATGCACCTTGTAGTGCATCACTCTCGGCGAAATGCTTAAATCCCTAGCGGCGGCAGACATGTTGCCGTCATTTCTTTTTAAAGCCTCGCTCAGAATTTCTTTTTCGTAGGTGTCCATGAGCGTCGATAGCGGTACCTTCTTGTTCGGCAGTAGCGGTCTACGGGCTGAATCGTCAGTTTGCAAGGTGGGCGGCAAGTTGTGTGAATGGATGCAGTCGTCGTCGGTGGCGAGTGCCGCGCGCTCGATGCAGTTTTCGAGCTCTTGCACGTTGCCTGGCCAGTGGTAACTCATGAGCATGTCGATGGCGGGAGTGGAAAGGCGCACCACGTGTTTGCCGTACTTGAGGTTCACTTGCGAAATGAAATGCTCCGCCAAAAGCAAGATGTCGCTCTTGCGCTGAGCTAAGTCGGGGAGTGAAATCTGTACGATGTTCAGACGGTAGAACAGGTCTTCGCGGAACAGTTCTTGTTGCATCATTTCTTCGAGGTTTTGGCTTGATGCTACGATGAGTCGCACGTCGGAATGCAGTTGCATGTTTCCGCCGAGGCGGTAGAATGTTTGTCCTTGCAAAAAGCGTAGGAGCTTTTCTTGGTCGGGGAGGGAGAGCGCAGAAACGTCGTCTAGGTACAGCGTGCCGCCGTTTGCGGCTTCGGCCTTGCCGATGTGGCGCGTGTTTGCGCCTACGAACGCGCCGCGCTCGTAGCCGAAAAATTCGCTTTCAAAGGTGTTTGCTGGGTTCCCGAAGGTGTCGCTGAGGTTTGAACATCCGAGTATGACGAAGGGTTTGTCTTTGCGGGTTGAAGTCTCTGCGATGGTGCGGGCGGTGAGCTCCTTGCCGGTGCCGTCGTTACCGTAGATGAGTGCCGGAGCGTCGTTGCCGGCGCATGCCCTAATCTGCTTGTAGACGGTGCGCATTTCGCCGCTGTTGCCGACCATTTTGCCCGGCTTTTCGTCGATGATGTCGCGCAGCGCCTTGATCTCGGCCTTCAGTCGTTCTATTTCTTCGGATTCGGTCATTTTACTACGTCATTGCGCAAGCGCATGACTGGTTCGCCTCGGCAATAGAAATGCGAGCATTTCTGCTGCTCTCGGCTCCCACGTCATTGCGAGCCCCGAAGGGTCGAAGCAATCCATTATTGTTTTACATTTTTGTAATAATATACATTACTTTTACAATATTGTAATGAATTTTGCGAAAATAGGCGGCATTTTCTGGTGCCAACCCCCGTTTTTATTCCTAATTTCCTTTCCATAAAATGAAAATCGCCTGAAAATGGCAAAAAATGAGGTTCAAAATGAGCGTAAGCTACCGCAAAAAGACCATCAATGAAATCGCCAAGGCCCCGACCGCGCCTGTCAAGCCGGCCGCTCCGGTCAATGTGGATTTCTACGGCGAAGATGTGTTCAACATCGATGCCATGCGCGAATACTTGCCCAAGGATGTCTGCGAAAAGCTGATTGCAACAATTAACGAAGGTGCCGCCCTCGATCCGAGTATCGCTGGCGATGTGGCCCATGCCATGAAGAAGTGGGCTATGGACCGTGGCGCTACGCACTTTACGCACTGGTTCCAGCCGCTCACCGGTTCCACTGCTGAAAAGCATGACTCCTTCCTTGAACCCGAAGGCTGCCGCGCCATCATGGCCTTTAGCGGCAAGAACTTAATCGTTGGTGAACCGGACGCATCTAGCTTCCCGAGCGGTGGTTTGCGTTCCACGTTCGAAGCCCGCGGCTATACCGCTTGGGACCCGACTTCTCCGGCATTCCTCAAGCGCCACGGCAACGGTGCTACGCTCTGCATTCCGACTGCGTTCTGCAGCTACACTGGTGAAGCTCTCGACAAGAAGACTCCGCTTCTCCGCAGCTTGCAAGCTCTTTCTAAATCTACGAAGCGCCTCATGACTTGCTTCAAGGCTGGTCCGAAGAAGACGACGGTGACGCTCGGTGCCGAACAGGAATACTTCCTCATCGATAAGCGTTTCTACCTGCAACGCCCGGACTTGTACCAGGCTGGCCGTACGCTGTTCGGTGCTGCTCCTGCAAAGCATCAACAGATGGATGACCACTACTTCGGTAGCATCCCGGCCCGCATTTTGAACTTCATGAACGAGGTCGAAATCGAACTTTGGAAGCTCGGCATTCCGGCCAAGACCCGCCACAACGAAGTGGCTCCGGCCCAGTTCGAACTTGCCCCGATGTTCGAAGAAGTGAACCTCGCTTGCGACCACAACATGCAAATCATGGAAGTGCTCCGCAATGTGGCCGACAAGAATGGCCTCGTCTGCTTGCTGCACGAAAAGCCGTTCGCGGGCGTGAACGGTTCCGGTAAGCACAACAACTGGTCGCTCTCTTACGGTAAGGGCAACTTGCTCAATCCGGGTAAGGACCCGCACCAGAACGCCGTGTTCCTCACTACGCTCTGCGCCATTATTTACGCTGTTGATACCCACGCTGACTTGCTCCGCATGACGACTGCTGGCGCCGGCAACGACCACCGCCTCGGTGCAAACGAAGCTCCTCCGGCCATTGTTTCCATGTTCCTCGGCGACCAGCTCATGGATGTCATCGAACAGATCGAACAAGGCGTGCCCAAGTCCAGTAAGCAAGCCGGCGCTCTCCGCATCGGCGCCGACATGCTCCCGGCTCTCCCGCGCGATGCTACGGACCGTAACAGAACTTCTCCGTTTGCCTTCACCGGCAACAAGTTTGAATTCCGTGCACCGGGTTCCAGCCAGAGCTGCTCCGAACCGAACGTGGTTCTGAACACGATTGTTGCCGAAGCGTTCGACATGATTTCTGAACAGCTCGAAAAACTCGACGAAAAGAACTTCCACACGGGTCTGCAGAAGATTCTGCAAAAGATCGTGAAGGAACACAAGCGCGTCATCTTCAACGGTAACGGCTACACCGACGAATGGGTCGCCGAAGCCGAACGCCGCGGCCTCCCGAATATTCGCACCTCCGTGGAGGCCCTCAAGGCGCTCACCAAGGAAGAAAATATTCAGTTGTTCGAAAAGTATGGCGTCATGAACCGCCGCGAAATGGAATCTCGCTACGAAATCAATGTCGAAGATTTCCACAAGCGCATCCACATCGAAGGTGAAGTCTGCCGCGACATGGCCAAGAACATCATCTTGCCGAAGGTGGTCGAAGCATACTCCAGCGCCCTCAAGACCAACGAAATGGCTCTCAACCAGGGTTTCCCCGGTGTCGATGCCTACGTGAAATCCCTGGGCGAAGGTGTCAAGAACCTGAGTGCCGCAATCGCTACCATGGAAGAAAGCCTGAACGGTCTGCACGAAGGCATTCTCGATGCGATGGCTGCCCTCCGTAAGGTTGTCGATGGCCTTGAAAAGGTTGTTCCCGACGAAATGTGGCCTTTGCCGAAGTATAGGGAAATGCTTTTCATCTACTAAACGTCATTGCGCAAGCGCATGACTGCTTCGCCTCGGCAATGTCAAAGCAAGCTTTGCCGCTGCTCTCGGCTCCCACGTCATTGCGAGCCCGCTTTGCGGGCGCGGCAATCCATCTGTTCGTACTGCGCGACTAAATCTCGCGCAGTTTTTAGTGTCGTTTTTTATTTTGTCAGAGCCTTCTGATATATATCCTGCATCACGAGGCCTGCAATCGTAAATCCGAAGATTGCGGTGGCGTGTGCCATGGTGCCGTTGATTTGTGCTTTGCTGCTGCACCATTCGTGGCCGACAAGTTCGGCGTTCTTGAGCTCGGCTTCGCTGTGTTCGCTGCGGACCTTGGGGCACATGCAGGCTGCAGTTCCGCAGGAGGAATTTTGTCCGCGGTTTTTCAGCAGTTCGTCGCTATAGACGCACAGGACTTTTTTCTTGAGGTTCTTCTTTTTGCGCTTGAACTTGTCTCGGAGGGCGCGGGCGAGCGGGCATCCGGCCACTTTCCAGAATTCGGCGACTTTGATACGCGTGGGGTCCATCTTGAGTGCTGCGCCCATCGAAGAGAAAACGGTCGCCTTGGTGCGCGTGGCATGCCACAGCAGCTGCATCTTGTTTTCGAGGCTATCGATGGCGTCGATGATGTAGTCGAAGGTGTCCAACTGGAACTTCTCGGTGTTCGCTTCTTCGTAGATGTCTTGCAAGGCGACAATGTTTGCGTGCGGGTTGATTTCGAGGAGGCGCTCTTTTAAAACTTCTACCTTGACTTTGCCAACGGTCTTTGTGGTGGCCATAAGCTGGCGATTTACATTGGTAACGCAAACGCGGTCAGAATCGACTAAGACAAGTTCCTTGATGCCGGAACGTACCAGGCTTTCGGCGCACCAGCTGCCGACTCCGCCGAGCCCGAAGATGATGACGCGCTTCTGGTAGATATTTTCCATAACATCGTCCCCGAGAAGGAGCGATGTGCGGTTGAAAATGCCTTTTTCGATGCCCATGATGAAATCCGCTGCGAGTTAAGCGAACAGCCGAACGACTCTCTGAAGGCCTGCAATCAGGCGGTCAATGTCGCGCTTCAGGGTGTAAGCGCCAAAGCTTAAGCGGAGCGTGGCGTCAACGCCGAATCGATCCATCACAGGTTGGGCGCAGTGGTGACCGCTGCGGACAGCGATGTTTTCTTCGTCAAGAATCATGGCGGCGTCGCTCACTGCAATTCCATCCAAAGTAATGCTGATGAGGGCGCCGCGTTCCTTGGGGCTACCGAGCACTTTCACTTGCGGAATCGTGGCGAGCTGTGAGAGCGCGTAGTTCGTGATTTCTTCTTCGTGCTTGCGGATGTTCTCGATGCCCTTTTCGTTCAGCCATTCGATGGCTTTGCCGAGGCCGATAACTTCTGCAATCGCGGGCGTGCCGGCCTCAAAACGGGCGGGCACGTCGGCGTAAGTCGTCTTTTCGAATGTCACGTTCTTGATCATTTCGCCGCCGCCGTGCCAGGGAGGCATGCTGTCGAGAACTTCGTACTTGCCGTAGAGTACGCCCACGCCAGTCGGGCCATACATCTTGTGTCCGCTGAAAACAAAGAAGTCGCAGTCCAAAGCCTGCACGTCAATCTTGATGTGGCAGGAACTCTGAGCGCCGTCAATCAGAATCTTGGATTGCGGGGCGAGTTTGCGCACGGTGGCAATGATTTCGGCAATCGGGTTCACGGTGCCGACGGCGTTGCTCACGTGGGTAACGGCCACCATCTTGGTGCGTGCATTCAAAAGTTCGGGGAGTTTGCTCAAATCCAGGTCGCCATCATCCTTGACGGGGATGACCTTGATCTTTGCGCCCTTCATTTCGGCGACGAGCTGCCAGCTTACAATGTTGGCGTGGTGCTCGAGACCGCTAATCAAAATTTCGTCGCCCGCTTCGAAGAACTTGCGACCGTAACTCCACGCCACCAGATTGATGCTTTCGGTGGTGCCGCGGGTGAATACGATTTCGTCTTCGGTTTTGGCGTTAATGAATTTTGCCACGTTCTTGCGGGTGGCTTCGAATGCTTCGGTAGTGCGAGCACTCAGGCGGTACACGCCGCGCTTAACAGAGCTGTAATGCTCGCGGTAAAAATCGTCCATGGCGTCAATCACGCAGGCGGGCTTTTGCGTGGTGGCGGTGCTGTCCAAGAAGGCGAGCGGCTTTGCTTCCTTATCGCCAGCAACGAGCATAGGAAATTCGCTACGTAATTTTTCTGCATCAATCATGCGTCCAAATATAGAAATTTCTATATTTACACCGAAATTTTTAGTGAGGGTTACAATGAAATTTCTTAGAGGTGTATTGTGTGTAGGAGTTCTTACTTTTGGCGTATCTAGCGCCTTTGCCCAGTCGGAACTTCGTGATGCTATTGATAATGGCGATATCGCCACTGCCCAGAAGATTGTGAAGAAGGGCGCTGCCGAAGAAATCTATTGCGGAAAGTTGTCCCCAGAAGATGCCGTCAAGGTTTACGAAAAAATCTTCAAGGCCATGCCTTACGAATCCTTTTCCAATTGCCAATCGCAATTCTCTTATGGCTATGGTGAAAAGGTCTGTGCAAATGCCAAGGCCATGGATGCCTGTGCCGAGGTGATATCTTATTTGCTGCTCGAAGGCGAAAATGGAAACGTCAAGGCGACTGAAACTCTTGAAAAGGTCGCCAAGGTTGCGCTGAAGACCAAGGCTTATGCAAAACCGGTAAAGGTAGATGCCGATACGAGTATCTGGGTACCTTGCCCCAAGAAAAAGGGCGAAGCCCGTGACAAGTGTGTCGAAGAATGTTATGAAAAGGCCGGTAGCCTGCGCGATACCATTCGCGAAGCCGCCTGTGCTACCAAGCCGGAACATTTTGTAGATACGACGATCAAGGTGTCGGTCCCGTCTCCGCTTTATGAAAAACTCCGCAAGGGATTGCTCGAAGGTTACTGGAAAACGCCTAAGTCCAATGCCGAACGCTATGCAAAGGTTTTGCAGGCAAGCGCGAAGGCCCTTTCGATTCCTGATACAGCTGTTATCAACATTGCATACGTGAATCGCTGGGCTGATAAGCATAAGGCCGATTCTACGGCTTTGCCTGGCTGTGAACTCTTCCGCTTCTGCACCTCTTGGCAGCCGGCGGTAGACTCTATCTTGGGTGCCAAGGAATTTGAAACCCGTTGCCCGGTGTTTGAGTCTTTTGTTGATAATCGTGATGGCCAGACCTATAAGGTAAAAGAAATCAATGGCACTCGTTGGTTTGTAGAAAACCTGAACTTTGCCGTTGAAGAAAATTCCATGTGCTATGACCGCGAAGATGAAAACTGCAAAACTTATGGTCGTCTTTACACGCAAGAGGCTGCATTGACTGCTTGCCCCGAAGGCACGCACCTTGCAACGGACGATGACTGGAAAATGCTTGAAATCTATGCTGGCGGTGCAAACGAAGCTGCCGTGCGTCTCCGCAGTAACGGTTCTGACGACTACGCCTTTACCGCTACCTTTGGCGGCTATGCAAACAAGAACGGCATCTCGGTGATTATGGGCGAAGGTGCCTATTTCTGGACCAGTAAGGATGTGGGGGACGGCCGCGGTATTGCTCGTTCCATGTTCAGTACCGACAAGGAAGTTTCTGCCATTCCTGTAGATAAGAAATTCTGGCTTTCTGTCCGCTGCGTGGTGAACGGTGACTAATTCTTCTTTTCGTCCTACTTGTTCTCGTGATACTTGGGCTGCGCGACAGACTCTCCTGTCAAAGGTGCGCTCCTTCTTTGAATCTCGCGGAGTTCTCGAAGTTGAAACTCCGGTGCTTTCTGCTGCAGGCGGCACCGATCCGCAGCTGGATTACTTCGAGGTGGAAGGCAAGCGGTTCATGATGACAAGCCCCGAATTCCACATGAAGCGTTTGCTTGCTGCGGGGTTCGGCGACATTTTCCAGATTACAAAGTCTTTCCGCAAAGATGAATTCGGCGCCCACCACAACAATGAATTCAGCATGGTGGAATGGTACCGCGTCGGCATGCCGCAAGAAAAGTTGATGGACGAAGTCGAGGCCCTCGTTTCTGAAATCATCGGCAAGCCGATTAACGCCCGTCGTACCCGCTGGATTGATGCGTTCAAGAATTATGCAGGCGTGAACCCGCTGACGGCATCGGGCGAAGAATTTGCTGCGGCTTGTACCGCCCGCGAAATTCCGCTTCCGGCCGACGGCACGGCCATGTCCCGCGAAGACTGGTGGGATTACCTGATGGTCTTTGCCGTAGAACCCGAGCTGGCCAAGAACGGCCCCGAGTTCATTTTAGATTATCCGCAGTCCCAGGCAGCCCTTGCGCAAACGTATGTGGGCGAGGATGGCTACACTTGGGCCCGTCGCTTCGAACTGTTTGTGGATCAGGTGGAACTTTGCAACGGTTACACCGAACTCACCGACGCCAAGGAACAGCGCCGTCGTTTTGACGCCGACCTTGAAATCCGTCGCGGTATGAATAAGCCCTTGCCGCCTGTGGATGAACATTTCTTGGCGGCACTAGAGTCGGGAATGCCCGCCTGCTCCGGCGTGGCCCTTGGTCTCGATCGTCTCTTTATGTTGGCGATGAACAAAGAAGAAATCAAGGACGTGATTCTCTTCCCTAGCATAATCGCCTAAGAGAGTTCTGAGTTCGAAGTTACTAGTTACTAGAAAGAATAAGATGCATCTTGTATCTAAGAATATCTAGTAACTCAGAACTAGTAACTAGCCCGTTAGGGCTTAACTAATTTCCCTATCAGCTTCCGCATCTCGGCGTCGTCGAATTCTCCGACATTTATTTTAATGATGCTGTCCTGAGCATTCACAAGGTATGTCACGGGAATGACTCCCGGATTCCCCAGGGCGTTCATCATGTCGTAATTCCAATGGAACGTTGTCCACGAAATTCCCGCGGCTTTGTTGTACTTGGCGCCAATTTTAGGCGAGTCATCTTCGTTCACCATCAGAATTTTAAAGCCTTTGTCGGCGAATTCTTCATCGAGCTTTTTAAGATGCGGCAACTCGGCGCGGCAGCCGGGGCACCATGAGGCAGTAAGCGCAATTAAGGTGATTGTTCCTTTTTCGGCTTGATAGTTGGAAATGCGGCCGTCGAGCAGTTTGCCTTTGAAGTTTGAAATTTTCGTGGGAGCGGTTTGGAAGTGTTCCTGCCCGCATGCAGAAAACACGATTGCAAGGGCAGAAACCCCCATGCAAATTACAGAAAAAACACCCCGTAAAGAGGTTATTTTACGCCCAAGTTCCATTCTGATATAATAAAATAGTGTTTTTTTGAAAGAAATGTTCATTTTTAGTGGAAATATGGCCGTTTTTTAAGTTATATTCTTAAGCATGGCATACAATATTCAAGATCTTCTTTCTGAAATGGTCCAGCGAGGCGCTTCTGACTTGCATATTACCGCAGGTGCGCCTCCTCTTATTCGTCTTTCTGGTAAGCTTACTCCCATTGGCGAAGACAAGCTGAAACCGGACGAAACCATGCGCATGACCTACAGCTTGATGAACGAAGGCCAGAAAAAGACTTTCGAACAGCAGAAGGAATGCGACTTCTCTTTCGGTATTGCAAACCTGGCGCGTTTCCGTGCCAACGCCTATTTGCAGCGCGGTTGCGTGGCCTTGGCCTTGCGTATTATTCCGCTCGAAATTAAGACCTTTAAGGATCTCGGCCTTCCGAAAATCATGGCCGAATTTACGACACGTCCGTCCGGCCTTGTGCTGGTGACGGGTGCGACGGGTTCCGGTAAGTCCACGACCTTGGCCGCCATGATCGACAAGATCAACAAGGAACGTCACGATCACATTCTGACAGTGGAAGACCCGATTGAATTTTTGCATAAGCACCAGGGGTGCATGATCAATCAGCGCGAAGTTGGTAGCGATACCAATAGCTTTGCTCAGGCCCTTAAGATGGCTCTTCGTCAGGACCCTGACGTGGTGCTTATCGGCGAAATGCGTGACCTTGAAACAATCCGTGCTGCTTTGACGATTGCAGAAACGGGTCACTTGGCTTTTGCCACCTTGCATACCAACTCTTGTGTGCAGACTATTAACCGCGTGGTGGATGCGTTCCCCAAGGGTGAACAGCAGACCGTTCGTACACAGCTTTCCTTTGTGCTGCAGGGTGTGATATGCCAGACCCTTATGCCGCGTATTGGTGGTGGCCGCGTGATGGCTTACGAAGTCATGAACGTGACTCCCGGTATCCGCGCTTTGATCCGCGATGACAAGGTGCACCAGATTGAGTCCATGATTGAAATTGGTCAGAAGTTCGGCATGAATACCATGAACATGTGCTTGTGTGACTTGGTGAAGAACCACAAGGTGGACCGTTTCGATGCCCTTGCACGTTCTCCGAGCCCGGACCAGTTGGAACAGTTGTTCGTGAAAGAAGGGGTGTAATCCATGGCTGAATTCCTTTACAAGGCGACAAATAGCCAAGGCAATAACTTTGAAGGTACTCTTGAGGCAAAGGACAAGGCTGAAGCCGAAGCCATGCTCATGCGTCGCCGTCTGATTATTGTAAGCCTAAAAAAGAAGCCTACAGAAATCAAGATCAAGATTGGCTCGGGAATCAAGCCTGCAGAAATCGCTCGCTTTACCCGTATGTTCTCTTCCATGAGTTCTGCCGGTCTGCCTATGTTGCAGTGCCTGAACATTTTGGAAGGTCAGTGTGAAAACCCTGAACTGAAAAATGTGGTCCACAAGATTACGCAGTCCATTAACGGTGGTTCTTCTTTGGCAGACGCTTTGTCCCAACATCCCAAGGTGTTCAGCAACCTATATACCAACATGGTGGCGGCTGGCGAAGCGGGCGGTATCTTGGATGGTATCTTGGCCCGTTTGGCAGAAACTCTTGAAAACAACGAACGCTTGAAACGTAAGGTGAAAAAGGCCCTGACTTACCCGGTGATGCTTATTATCGTGGGTATCTTGGTGGTGATTGCCCTTATGACTTTCGTGGTGCCGGTGTTTGCTGAACAGTTCGCCGCTCTTGATGCCGAACTCCCTGCCCCGACGCAGTTCGTGATGGGTATTTCTGATTTTGTCCGTGATAATGGTGCGTTCCTGTTTATAGGTGCCATTGTTGTGGGCGTTGGCTTTAAACTCGCCATGCGTGTGCCCCAGGCCAAATTTGCGTGGGACGGTTTTATGCTGAAGGTGCCCAAGCTAGGCGACCTTCAGATTAAATCGACAACGGCAAGTTTCTCGAGAACGCTGGGTACTTTGTTGAATGCCGGTGTGTCCATCATGGATTCCTTGAAGGTGGTGGCCTCTACCGTTACGAACAAAGTGGTGGAAAAGGGCATCAATAAGATTGCCATTGGTATCGCCGGCGGTAAGAGTATTGCAGACCCCATGGCCGATACAGGCTTGTTCCCTCCCATGGTGATTCAGATGACCGGTGTGGGTGAAAAGACCGGTAACTTGGGCGGCATGCTCTTGAAATTGGCAGACTTCTACGACGAAGAAGTGGATGCCGCTGTGGATGGTGTCGTGGGTATGATGGAACCGATTATTATCGTGTTCCTCGGCGGCGCTGTCGGTGGCTTGCTGATCGCCATGTACATGCCGATGTTTTCCATGGGCGACGCCATCAAAGGGTAAAATTTCGCTCGTAAACTTCGCGATAGTTCGTCACAGGGCTCCTCACGTACAAATTCGTACGCTACGTCGCCCTGTTCCTGCTCTCGCTTGTTTCCAAGCAAAATTTGTTTGAAAGTTCTTTAATTTGCCTTTCGACAAGACCTCTCGTTTTGTTTTAGGCGAAATTTGTTTGTAGGATGTCTTCCCCGACTTGATCGGGGATTTCCTTTTTTATGCGCCGAGGATGCGTTTGGCGTTGGCAATCCTCTCCGGGCTGGGCGATTTCACGTCTTTCAGCACGTAGTCGATGCCGAGTTCCTGGTACTTGGCAAGCGCCAGTGCGTGGTAGGGGAGGACTTCGAGTTTTTGCACGTTGTGGAGCGTGTCGATGAATTCGCGGGTCTTGATGAGCTGTTCGTCGTTGTCACTTCCGCCGGGTACGAGTACGTGGCGAATCCAGATGGGCTTGTGGATTTCGTCTAGATAGCGGAACATGTCGAGGATGTTCTTGTTGTCATGGCCGGTGAGTTTTTTGTGCTCTGTGGGGTCGATGTTCTTGATGTCTACGAGAAGCAGGTCTGTTGCGTCCATGAGGCGCTTGAACTTGCTAAAGTAAGGATCGTTACGAACAAAGTTTACGCCTGATGTATCGATGCAGGTGTTTACGCCTGCGGCTTTTGCGGCTTCGAAGAATTCAATCATGAAATCTATTTGCGCAAGTGGTTCGCCGCCGCTCACGGTAATGCCGCCGTCTTTGCCCCAGTAGCTTTTGTAGCGTAGCGCTTTCTTGAGCAAGTCTTCTGCGGAGATTTCGAACGAACCGTTGCTGATTCCGTTTGCGCTTTGTGCGCCGAAGTCCCATGTTTCGGGGTTGTGGCAGAATTGGCAACGCATGGGGCAACCCTGCATGAATACGACAAATCGTACTCCGGGGCCGTCTACCGAGCCAAAGGTCTCTATTTTGTTGATTCGTCCGAGCATATAATAAATGTAGAAATATATGCTGAAATACAATTGGTACAGTTATGTTTGATTTGTGTTTTGGACACTACCCAAGGGCGGGAAAAGGGGGTATATTTATGTTCAAAGACAAGAGGTTTATTATGAAAACGAAATTCCTTCTCCCGATTATTGCACTTGGCCTGTTTGCCGCTTGTGGCGACGACAGCAACTCTGCCGCAGCAGATAACAATGTTCCTGGAACAGATCCTGCCGCAGTTGAAAATCCGACTGGCGATCCTGCTAGCAACCCGGCTGGCGACCCTGCCGCAGATCCTGCTGGCAATACGACTACTGACCCTGCTGGCGACCCCGCTGCGGATCCTGCGGGTGATCCGGCCGCTGACCCGGCAACAAATCCAGGTGATCCTGCAACTGACCCGGCTACTGATCCTGCAACGGATCCCGCTGGCGATCCGGCAACCGACCCTGTCGTAGAAACTCCGGTCGATCCTTCTGCATCGGTGGCAGCATGCCGTAACGCAGCCCGTACTCCGGTTGTGGAACCGACTTATGCCGCGACTCCGTCCTCCGGCACGTACGAATACTTTGGTGCAGAACTTTCCGGTGTTGACCAGTTCAAGTATGGCCGCTATGAAGCCTGCATGAAAATGGTCTCGATTCCGGGGTCCGTGAGCTCCATGTTCCTTTACTATGATGATTCCTGGAAGAATGGTGATGAACCGTGGAACGAAATTGATATCGAAGTTCTCGGTAAGGGTGGCACGATGTGGCAGTCCAACATCATTACTCGTGAAGGCGATCCTTCTATCAAGAAGAACACCTCTTCCGAAAGCAAGCCTTTGCATGAATTTGGCTTCGATGCAACCGAAGAATTCCACTTGTATGCAATGACCTGGACGCCTGAATACGTGTCTTGGGAAATCGACGGTGTTGAAATTCGCCGCGATACGCTCGGTATCACTCGTGGCACCCACGCCGATGCTGACCAGGTTGCATTCCTTACCAAGGATCAGACACTCCGTTTCAACCTTTGGGCTTCCAAGAGCGCTGCCTGGGTAGGCGCATTCACGGGTGACGAACTGGCTGAAGCTCCGAAGGCTCAGTGGATTGACTATGTGCGAGTCTATTCCTACGATACCGCAACCAAGTCCTTTACCGAATCTTGGGTTGATGATTTTGAAGGCTCTTCTCTGTCGGCTCACTGGTCTACCGGTAACTGGGAAATGGAAAAGGTGAATCTTGCTCCGGAAAATGTGGTGGTCGAAGACGGTTACTGCAAACTTCTGATGACCCGCGCTGACAAGACCGCCAATTAGTAATAAAAAAGAGTTTTTGTTCTCCTCCATAAAAGTTGAACGCCCCGGAAGCTTGCTTCCGAGGCGTTTTTTGTATAAGTATGCGAACAACGAAGTATGAAAACTCCAAAAGGATAAGCGAGTCGTTGTTCGCCCTTCGCTCCGACAATAGACCACCTGTCTATTGCCTCCGCTCGGCACTTTATATATGCGAACAACGAGGTATGAAAACTTCAAAAGAAAAAGTCGCAGCATTTTACGCTGCGACTAATTCCGAATTCCTCGTTCCGAATTCCGAATTACAACACGCCGTGGCAGGTGCGGCTGATGACGTCGTCCTGCTGTTCCTTAGTCAGAGACAGGAACTTGACGGCGTAGCCGGAAACGCGGATGGTGAAGTTCGCGTATTCGGGCTTTTCCGGGTGTGCCTGTGCGTCGAGGAGCTTTTCCACGCCGAACACGTTCACATTCAGGTGGTGTGCGCCCTGGGCGAAGTAGCCGTCCATGACGGTTACGAGCTTCTGGGCGCGTTCTTCGTCACTGTGACCGAGGGCGTTCGGGCTGATGGTCTGCGTGTTGCTGATACCGTCGAGCGCGTATTCGTACGGGAGCTTGGCGACAGAGTTGAGCGAGGCCAGCAGGCCGTTCTTTTCGGCGCCGTAGCTCGGGTTTGCACCAGGAGCGAACGGGGCGTGAGCCGGGCGGCCATCGGGCAGAGCACCGGTAGCCTTACCGTAAACAACGTTACTGGTAATCGTAAGAATTGACGTAGTCGGTTCTGCACCGCGGTAGGTGTGGTGCTTCTTGATCTTTGCGATGAATTCCTTGAGGAGCCAGACTGCCATTTCGTCGGCGCGGTCGTCGTCGTTACCGTACTTGGGGAAGTCGCCTTCGACAACGAAGTCCTTCACGAGGCCGTTTTCGCCGCGGACGGTCTTTACCTTTGCATACTTGATGGCGCAGAGGCTATCGACCACGTGGCTGAAGCCTGCGATACCCGTTGCAAACGTGCGGCGCACGTCGGTATCGATGAGGGCGAGTTCTGCAGCTTCGTAGTAGTACTTGTCGTGCATGTAATGGATCAGGTTCAGCGTATTCACGTAGATACCTGCGAGCCATTCGAGCATGATGTCGTACTTGTGCATCACTTCGTTGTAGTCGAGATATTCGCTGGTAATCGGAGCGAGTTCCGGACCAATCTGCATGCCGGGCACGAGACCGGCTTCTTCGTCCTTGCCGCCGTTGATGGCGTAAAGGAGAGCCTTGGCGAGGTTTGCACGGGCGCCGAAGAACTGCATTTCCTTACCGGTCTGCGTTGCAGAAACGCAGCAGCAAATGCTGTAGTCGTCACCCCAAACTGGGCGCATCACGTCGTCGTTTTCATACTGGATCGAGCTGGTCGTCACAGAAATGAATGCGGCGTATTCCTTGAAGTTTTCAGGGAGGCGCTTGGTGTAGAGAACGGTGAGGTTGGGTTCCGGAGACGGACCCATGTTTTCAAGAGTGTGCAAGAAACGGAAGTCGTTCTTGGTGACCATCGGACGTCCGTCCTGACCCATACCGCCAACTTCGAGAGTAGCCCACACCGGGTCGCCGCTGAAGAGCTGGTTGTAAGATTCGATACGGGCGAACTTCACCATGCGGAACTTCATGACCATGTGGTCCACAAGTTCCTGGGCTTCGCTTTCGGTGAGCGTACCGTTCTTGAGGTCACGTTCGATATAAATGTCGAGGAAGGTAGAAATACGACCCACGCTCATGGCAGCGCCGTTCTGCGTCTTGATAGCAGAGAGGTAGCCGAAGTAGAGCCACTGGAAGGCTTCGCGGGCGTTGCTGGCCGGCTTAGAAATATCGAAGCCGTAGCTCTGAGCCATCACCTTCATGGCCTTGAGGGACTTGATCTGTTCGGCGACTTCTTCGCGCAGGCGGATGACGTCGTCGGTCATGGTGCCGTCGCCAACGTGGGCGAGGTCGTTCGTCTTCTGCTGAATGATGTAGTCGATACCGTAAAGAGCTACGCGACGGTAGTCGCCCACGATACGGCCGCGGCCGTAGGTATCCGGAAGACCGGTCAGCAAGTGTGCCTTGCGGACGGCGCGGATTTCAGGAGTGTAGCAATCGAACACAGCCTGGTTGTGCGTCTTGTGGTAATCGGTAAAAATCTTGTGGAGCTCTGCACTCGGCTCGTAGCCGTACTGCTTGCAGGATTCTTCGGCCATCTTGATGCCACCGAACGGCATAAAGGCGCGCTTCAGGGGCTTGTCGGTCTGGAGGCCGACGACCTTTTCCAAATCCTTGAGTCCTTCGTTGATGTAGCCCGGCTTATGGCTCGTAATCGTCGAAACGATGTCGGTGTCCATATCGAGAACACCGCCTTTCTTGCGTTCTTCGGCCTGCAGCTTCTGCAGTTCGCCCCACAACTTTTCCGTTGCGTCGGTCGGGCCTGCGAGGAAGGACTTGTCTCCTTCGTAGGCGGTGTAGTTACGTTGAATAAAGTCGCGGACGTTGATTTCGCTCTGCCAAAGTCCACCTTCAAAGCCTTTCCATGCTTCGCTCATGATTTTCCTTCTTTGCTCGGCTTTCCAACGCCATAAATTTGGGCGGCCGAGTCTTCTTTTGCTGTTCTAATGTGTATCCCAAATATAGAAAAATAGGGGGTGCCCCCAAAGGGTTATTCCCCACGATTTTTGGCGGCGACATCCTTGTATTTGTTATGGTCGGCGAGGTTAGAACTGAAGAAATGAGTCATGGATCCGTCATCCTTTGCGACGAAATAGAGCGCTTCGGTTTTGGCGGGGAAGAGTGCTGCTTCGATAGCCTTGCGGCCCGGATTCGAAATGGGTCCCGGCATGAGTCCCTTGAACTTGCGGGTGTTGTAGGGACTGTCGCTGTTAAGCTGGCTCTTGTAGATGGGACCGGTCAGGTTTTTGAAGATGAACCGCACCGTGGGGTCTGCCCCCAGCGGCATGCCAATGCGCAAGCGGTTGTGGAACACGCCTGCAATTAGCGGGCGTTCTTCGGGAATGCCCGTTTCTTCTTCTACTACGCTAGCAAGGGTCAGCACCTTGTGCCAGTTCCCGAGAGTCTTCCACATGGAGCCCGGTTTCTTCTGCATTTCGTCGCGGACCTTCAGGTTGGCAGCCACCATTTGCTTAAGAATGGTTTCTTCGTTGGCGTCGATGGGGAAGGGGTAGGTGTCGGGGAGCAGGTAGCCTTCGAGGCTGTTAGCTTCGACTCCCAGCGAGCGGGCGAACTTCGGGTCTTGGACCAATTTGTTCCAGCGGCTCTCGTTCAGGTCGGGGTAAGCCTTTTTAAGGTATTCGGGAATCTCCCAAGAGGCGCGTCCTTCGGGAATGGTCACTCGGCGTACGGCGACCTTGCCGCTTGCGATAATGTCGAGTACCTGTGGCAGTGTAAGTCCAGCGGGAATTTCGAACCAGCCGGCCTTGAGGCTCGGGTTTAACCTTCTCATGGTCAACCGGAAGGCGAGGTCGTCGCTCCAGATTCCGTTCTGTTTTAGAATCTGGAAAACTTTGGTCGGGGAACTTCCTTTGGGGACTTCCAGGAGCACTGTTTGGGTGTTTTGAGCCTTTTCACCCATCCTCGACTTGAGGTTTACGGTCAAAAAAGTGCCCAAAAGTGCCAAAATGAGGGTCAAAATAAGTAAAATCTTCTTCATATCGCAAAAATTTAAAAGAAATTGTGACGAAAGTCAAAAATAAAAGGTATATTCGTATCTGCATTATCAAGTTTTTAACCTGGTTCTGAGGAAAGATATGAAAAAGGTGCTTTTAATTGCTCTTGCTCTTATGGTTAGCGTTTCTTTCGCTGCTGGCAAGAAGGTCAAATCTAAGCTGGGTGACGTGGACCTGACCAAGGAAAAAGATGGTGGTTCCGTTGTTTGTACCGCAGGCTTCAATGATGAACTGACTATCCTTAAGGATGGTGAAACCGAAGTGCTCGTGAAGGGTCCTTGCGGACAGGGCTGGGTTCAGAAGTCTAAGATTGAATATGTTGCACAGGCTGCAGGCGACAAGTCCATGAAACTCGATCAGGTGGACGTGGTCGGCTGGCTCGATAACCCGAGCGCCGTGTTCGTGTTGGAAAACGATGACCTCGACCTCGATGGTGTGAACATCGACCGTGACTTCAAGGAATACTTGCAGCACACGATGGACCGCGAACAGATGGAAATGCACAACAACGAAAACTAATTCGTTTCGCGACATCTTGCTTTCTAGTTGCCTGGCTTACCGCCGGGCTTTTTTTGTGTGTCTACGCACGTAAACATTATCAATTTCTTATGTGCTTGAAATCACGTGGAAAAATGAGCCCATTAATCTAAATTTGTCTGCGAAAATTGGTAAAAAGAGGATGTATGGCAATCAATTTTAGCGCAAAGATGTTGGGCTTGGGCGTACTCGCCATGGGCCTTGTTTCCCTTTCTTTTGGCCGCGTGGGTCCGGTAAGTGCTTACGGTCAGTTGCAGGCTGGTAAAAACTCCAGCGGCAAGGGTCAGATTTATGGCGCATGCAAGGGCGTTACAAGTGGTAATGAAGTTGCTGTGCAGGGCATGAGCCTTTTCTGGAGTATTTCGAGCGATGTGGGCGCTCCCTTCTGGACTGCCGAACATGTGGACAAGCTGGTCAGGGAACAGAACATCCAGCTGATTCGCGCCCCGATGGGTGTTGACGAAGACTGGTACGCTGGTAACTACTTTACGAATACCGGCTATTACCAGGGCCTGATGAATACCGTGGTGCAGGCCGCTATCGACAATGACATCTATGTGATTATCGACTACCATAGCCACCATGCTGCCGATAATGTGAATAATGCAAAGACGTTTTTTGCAACCATGGCCCAGAAGTGGGGCGGCTATGACAATGTGATTTTTGAAATCTTCAATGAACCGTTGCAAAATCAGTCCTGGGCCTCCATCAAGACCTATGCTGATGAAGTGGTGAAGACCATTCGCCAATATTCGGACAACCTGATTGTGGTGGGTAACCGCAGCTGGGACCAGTACCCGAACGAAGCGGCGAGCAACCCTGTTAGCGACTCCAAGAATAACGTCGCCTACACTTTCCACTACTATGCCGGTTCGCACTACACCACAGAAGAAGGTAAAAATGCAGTTTCGGCAATGAACAGCGGCCTTTCTGTGTTCGTGACCGAATGGGGTACAGTCGATGCTTCGGGTAACGGCGGCTACAATGCATCCAACAGCACCACTTGGTACAATTGGATGAAAACGCATAAGCTTTCCGGTGCGAACTGGTCTGTATCCAATAAGGATGAAGACGCCTCTTATTATACCGGCAGTGCGAACAATCCGTCCTATACTACGAGCGGTCAGTGGGTGAATTCCAATGTGTTCGCCTCGCTCCCCAAATCCTACACGGCATGTGACGGCGCTCCGGCCTCCAGCAGCTCTGCCGCAAGTTCTTCTAGCTATGTGCAGCCGGCAGGTACTACCGACTATATCGACGACTTGGAAGATGGAGACAACTACACCTTTACCGGTGGCGAATGGTATGCCTACACCGACGACGGTGATTTTGGCGCTTCAACGATTTCCAATAGCGAAGGCGCACGCGGCGGCTACAATGTGGTTTTCGCTGGTTCCAAGGCCGGAAACTCTACCAAGTATGTGGCAGGCATTACAGGAATCAAGCTCTCGCAGGGTGATAACTTGTATGACCCGTATGTGGCTTTGGGACTTTCGCTGAACGCAAAGATGACGGCTTACGATTTGTCCGCTTGCAAGCAGATTACCTATAAGTACAAGGGTGCCGCCCATAACTTTAAGGCCGAAGATATGGACGTTTTGGATTATGGATATCATCAGATTCATAAGTCTGCGTCTAGCACCTGGACAACGGTGACGATTCCTTGGGATATGCTCTCGCAGGAAGCATGGCCCGAACCGGTGGATCTTTCTCAAAAGCGTATCAATAAGCTCACCTGGGAAGTCAAGGGCGATCAGCCGAGCCTGAACTACTTGTATGTTGACGATGTTCGTTGTACGGGAATGGCGATTGCGCTTCCGACATCTTCTAGTTCTGCGGTGCGCTCTTCCAGCTCCGTTGCGTCTTCTAGCTCTGCGAAGTCCAGCAGCTCTGTCGCGTCTTCTAGCTCTGCAAAATCCAGCAGCTCTGTCGTGTCTTCTAGCTCTGCAAAGTCCAGTAGCTCTGTCGCGTCTTCTAGTTCTGCAAAGTCCAGTAGCTCTGTTGCATCTTCTAGCTCCGCGAAGTCCAGTAGCTCTGTCGCATCTTCTAGCTCCGCGAAGTCCAGTAGCTCTGTTGCATCTTCCAGTTCCGCGAAGTCCAGTAGCTCTGTTGCGTCTTCCAGCTCGGTGATGTCTTCGTCTAGCGTAGCAAGCAGTTCGTCTGTTGCAGAAACAAGCAGCTCTATGGCGTGGTATTCTAGTTCGGACGTTGCATATAGCTCTGAAGGAACAACGGGTATTGTTGCTCAGAACATGGGCTCGATGACGCTTGAAGTTAATGGCCGCATGCTTCTTGTCGGCGGTGTCGAATGGGCTGACGTTAATGTGTTCGACCTGCAGGGCCGTCCGGTGGCAAGTTTCAAGCAGGTGAAGGGTTCGGTTGCCCTCGAATGCTTGCGCCAGGGAAACTACATTGTGCGCGTGCGTTCGGGTTCCAATAGCTTGACTCGTCGAATCGCAATTAAATAATCGTTCGTCGTTTAGATTCCGACGCACAAGTCGAAATGACGATTTTAATGAAAACCAGGCAATTCGCCTGGTTTTTCTCTCGTATTACATTTTGCATAGATTTGCATATTCGCATAGGATTTCCTATATTTGCGCCCATGAAATTTTCAAATGGTGTAAAAGACGGACTTCCGATTGGACTCGGCTACTTTGCCGTGTCTTTCTCGTTCGGAATTGCCGGGTCCAAGCTTTTAAGCTGGCCGCTGGTCACCTTTATTTCGATGACGAATCTGACTTCGGCCGGGCAGTTTGCCGGGCTCCAGATTATGTCCGATGCCGCCGGCACTTTTATTGAAATGGCGATTGCCACGTTCTTTATCAACTTACGTTACAGCCTGATGGCCATTTCCCTGTCGCAGAAGGTTTCGCCTAGTTTCGGTACGTTCAAGCGCCTGCTTTTGGCGACGGGTATCACCGATGAAATTTATGCGCTTGCGGTAAGCCAAAGCGAACCCGTGACGGCCCGTTATTTTGCAGGGCTTATGACTTTGCCCTATATCGGCTGGTCTTCGGGTACTTTGTGCGGTGCGATTTGCGGCGAAATTTTGCCGGCGGTGGTGACGAACGCTTTGGGGGTCGCTTTGTACGGCATGTTTGTTGCGATTGTGGTTCCGCAAATGAAGGTGCATCGCCCCACGTTTATCGCGGTACTGATTGCAATTGCTTGCAGTTTGGCGTTCAAGTTTGTGCCGGCTTTGAGCGGCGTGACGGTTGGCTTTGCGATTATCATTTGCGCGCTGGTGGCATCGCTCTTGGGCGCTGCATTCTTCCCGATTAAAGACGATGAATCCAATGAAGGCGACTCGCAGGAGGAATCATGCACATAAGAGATTACTTCTTGTTCCTGCTCGTGATGGCGGGCGTGACTTACCTGTTGCGCGCGATTCCGTTCGTGCTGTTGAAGGGTAAAATCAAGAGCCGCTTCTGGCGTTCGTTCTTGGCGTATGTGCCCTATACGGTACTTGCTGCGATGACTGTGCCTGCGATTCTCTATTCAACCAACAGCGTGCTTTCGGGCGCCTGCGCCCTGGTGGCGGCGGTTATCGCCTCGCTTCTCGGTCAAGGCCTTGTAGGTGTTGCCGTTGTCGCCTGCCTCACTGTCCTCGGCGTCGACGGAATTTCCATGCTGCTTTAAGTACGTCATTGCGAGCCAAAGGCGTGGCAATCCATTGTGGTCTGCTCCGAAAACAGGGCGTAAAATAGGGGGTGTGTATATAAAATGGATTTATAGCCTGATTTATATGTATTTTGCATACAAATTAACTTACTTTTTTGAACTCTTTTAAGGTTTATTTGGTTGTTTATGCATATAATTTTTGTTAAAGGTGTTTTTTATATGCTCGTTTGACGAATAATTGGTTGTAGATAAATTAACAAATGCATATAATTTAACGAAATTATTGGATTTATATGCCCTCCCCCTGAAAAATGACCGTAAAAAACGCCGCAAGAGAGCTTCGCACGCTATAATTCACTTCTATTAGCTAAATTTGTCCTATGCTCCCTGAACAGTGGAAAAAAATCCAGGACATTTGCGATAAGCTGTCCAAAGTCACCTACGAGAACCTGACGAAAATTATTCGTCTGGAGTCAACAGGGAGTTCTACTGCTGCTCAAAAGCTGGATGATAGTTTCCAGAACGATGTAGATGCTTGGATGGGGGGCGGTACCTGCTTTAGCATGACTTGGCACTTGTACCAGGTTTTTAAAGACATGGGCTTGAATCCGCGTCTTGTCATGGGCCATAAGCGCAAGGAACGTAATATCCACTGCGCCCTTATTCTACCCGACGACGATCCTTCGACTTCGGCATTTCATGCCTTCGCTCAGGATGACACTCATACGTCATTGCGAGCCGAAGGCGCGACAATCCATAAAGCAGAATATTTATTCGATCCCGGCTATCTCATCTTCGACCCGCTTCCGATTCCGCTCCCGACTCCGTTCGGTACGGGTTCGGCGTTTTTTCCTTTGGTTCCGAACTGTGTAAGGCTGGACCGCCCGACTATGGACAGCATGGCTTTATGGACAGGTGGTGCTGGCGCTCCTATGAAACTTCGATTTGAATACCCTGTGGAGGGCGTGTCCGTCGAAGAATTCAAGCAACACTGGAACGAAAGCTTTTACCGGGAAATGATGACTTATCCGGTACTGAATCGCCTGGACCGCGAAAGGGGCGTGCAGTATTATTTCCAGAAGGGCAACCTTGTGACTCGCGATGCCAATGGTTCCCGCATCGAAAAAATCGAGGAATCGTCTCGCGTTGAAACTTTGAGCCGCATTTTTGACTTGAAACCCGAACTCATTGAACGGGCCCTGGATATTTTGAAATACAGCTAAAAGACCTCATTACAGACAAATATTTTCACGATTTCTTAAAAAAAAATATATCTTTGCTACATAATAAAGAGGTGAAAATATGAAGAAACTTGCCCTAGCAGTCCTGTCTGTCGTTTCGCTGGCTTTTATGGCTTGCGGTCCGTCTAAACTCGAAATCCAGGAAGCATCTTCGCAGAGTGATGTAATCCTAGAAGTGCGCCAGGTTTTAAATGACTCCATTAGCCTGTTTGTGGGCAATACCTTCTACCTCAATTCTAAACAGGTTATTTCTGACGAAATGTATCCGCTTTTGGTCAGTACTCGTGACCCGGCCGAACTTGAAAAGCCGACCGCAACGGATATTCTGAATAACGATGAAGACCTTTTGAATTACCTGCGTCGCAAGTCTCCGGACCTGATGAACGTGGGAATTGTGATTGGCGAAACAGCCTACAACGAAATCGGTTTTGAAGAAGCCCCCGTTGTTGCGAAACTGACTGCGGTCTTCAAAAAGTTGCAGGGCGGCTCGCTGGTTCTTTTCCATGAAAAGGCTGGCGAACTTACTGACATGAAGAAGCTGTACTAATAGGAAATTATGAAAACAATACGTAATATAGTCTGTGCGGGCACTTTGTTGCTCGCTTTCTCTGCATTTGCTCAAGATGACTTGTGGGATGACGCTGTCGTTGCCAAACCCAAGGTGGTTGAACAGCCGAAACCGGCCCCGCAACCTAAACCAGTTCCAAAGTCGGCCGCTAAGCCTGCTCCGAATAAGCCTGCACTGGCGTCTAAACCCGCCCCGGCTCCTGCACCGCAACCTGCTCCTCAGCCGGTTGCCGAACCGACGCCTGCTCCTGTGCAACCCGTAGCACAGCCCGCCCCGGCCCCGGTTCCTCAGCCTGCTCCGGTGGAGGCTAAGCCCGAGGCACAGCCGGTGGAACAAAAACCCGCTGCGAAACCTGCAGAACCTGCTCCGCAGCCCGCCGCCGCAAAGTCTGCCGAAAAGCCGGCTGAAAAACCGGCTCCTCAACCGGTTGCAAAACCCGTCGAGAAGCCCGCTCCCGCAGCTAAGGAAGCTGCGCCAAAAGCAGCCCCAGCAGCCCCCGCCCCAAAGTCAAACGATTCTGGCATGAAGCGTTTCTGGGCCGGTCTCATTGTTTCGGCCACCTACAACGATTTCCATAGCACCAAGTTCGGTTTCGACAATATCGAATCGGGCGAGGGCTACCAATTGAAAGTCAAGGGAACAAACGATATCATGGCCAACTATTGGGGCTTGGGCGCCAATGTGGGCTTCAGTGGCTTGTTCCTACTAAACTCCTATTTTGGAGTCCGAGCCGATTTGGCTCTTGCATCGAGACGCGGTGACGGCGAATCCGATGTGTCGGTAAGACTGTATTGGGACGATGAATCCCGCCAGCCCGAAAAGTCCGATATCAAGATGAAGTATTATACGCGCCAGATGAATATCGACGTGCCTCTTGCCTTGCGCTTTATGTTCCCCTCCAGAGTTTACCTTGAAGCGGGTCCCATGATGTCGTTTAATCTGTATTCCAAGACCAAGTTCTCGGTGACGGATATTTACGGTACCGAAGAATTTAGAGATCACAATTGCTTTAACACCTTTGAGTTTGCGACGGTGTACGGAATCGGCGGAATGCGGCCCATCGGAAAGACGATGCTCGATATTGGGCTGCGTTTTGTGTATGGCATTACGGATCTTAGCGATGCCGATGATTCTCCCAAGACATGGCAGTGGCAGTTCAACATTGCTTACTGGTTTATTTAAAGGAGCTTGAAAATGTATAAGATGATGAAAAATTTTGTTTTTGTGTTGCTCCTTGCTATGGCTGGAGTGCAGAATGCGTTTGCTTTGTGTGCGGAAGGAACTGTGCATTTTCAAGCGCCTCAATCATGGACCGCTGCTTATGCTTATGCAGATGGTAGATATACCCCATTTGAAAAAAATGCTGATGGTTGGTGGACTCTTAGTGGTAGTCGAATTGGACAGGGACTATCTATATATCCTGAATATGCCAATTTTTTTATTTCAGAAAGAGATGCTGATTATTGCGTTTCTTCCAATTGCGTAACGTCAAAAACATGGGACCAAAGCCATGTGCAATATAACGAGGAAACTATTCCTTGTGGTACGCTGGGTGACATTTATATCTTCGAAGATCCCAAAGATCCTGGCAAGACGGTTGTCTCTTCAGAACCTCCTAATGCAAAGTATTTCTTTGTGATGATTCCCCCAGAAATGGACGATTGGATGTCCTCGGTGCCTATGCTCAGTATGGATGGCGGTAAGACTGGTAAGCCCATGACTGCTGTGGCGGATATGTGTGGCTGGTATTCTTATGTGTTCTGGAACGAAGAAATTACCGATAATGTTGTGCTTTATCGTGCAGACGATATTAATCGCGAAGATATGATTGGCGTGAACGGCAACTGGGAATTAGCTGCCACGGCGCAGCCGATACCGCTGGGCTTATTCTACAGTATGGGCGTAGATACCCTGTTCTTTGTACCAGACGAAGGACAAAAAACGAATGCTGACGGCTTTTATTACAGTGCCGCCGAAATTGGTGGAATCGAAGGAACTTGTTCCTATTCGTTGGTGGCCGTTATTTATGATACTGACGCTCAATTGCATCCGTCGTTCTCCTGTTATTCTGCTGGCGGTGAAGGGTGTCAAATGGGCGCACAGGGGGTTGACTTGGAAACCGCTATAGATGCAATTGGAAATTGTATTGGTGTGACTCCGGGACTTGTGGAATCCACCTTGGACCCCGCTACGAAAAAACCGAAACTGGCTAAGGCCGGTGAAAAATGCTTTATAAATGAAAAGTTCTTTAACCAGCTGTTTAACTATACTGAAAATGTAAACGAAAAGAGTTGCTACGACATGCCGTTTACGCGTAGTAGCGACGGTAAGTGGGAATTTGATTCGGACTACTATACTAGTCCCGGCGTAACGGCTCAGGGTGGTTTTTATCCAGTGGAACAGTCTACGGACATTTCGATTCTGTCGGCAGATCCTGAACAAAAGCCGATTGAGGCGGCGCGTACCAAGCGTCTTGCCGAGGGCCCTACTTTCTATGGTTCGAAATTGCGTCAATTAGATCCGGATGAAGGAGCTCCTTTGATTGATTTGGCTTGTAATGGTCCCGGTTGGGATAAGGGACATGATTGTACGGGCTTGTTTGCAGATGGTGCTTATACTGAAGACGCTTTGGAGGAATGGTTTGATTTAGGTTCGTATGATTGTGTCTTTGGATGGAGTGGATGTTATGATGCTCCGGCAGGATGGCCTTACTTTAAGGAAAACTCTGAAACACCTACTGCTTCGGGATATGGAAATGGAGGGTATCCTCGTTGGACCTCTAAAACGGGCCGTAACCAGCATTTCTGCTTTGAATCTCACGCCAAGTTTACCTATCAGCCGGGGCAGCGCTTTAGTTTCCGCGGCGATGACGATATCTGGGTATTCATTGACAATAAATTGGCTGTAGACCTTGGCGGTACTCACTTGGCTGCGCCTGGTTATGTCGATTTGGATAGGTTTGATGGCTTGAGTGGAAAACTGGTTGCTGGCAATCAGTACGATATCGACATCTTCTTCTGCGACCGCCGTACTACCATGAGTAACGTTCGAATCAAGACCAATATGTATATTCGTCAGAAGTCTGCTATTGACATCAAGAAGGTTGTCGATGAAAAGGATGGAACTTCTTACAGAGTCTGCTATTCTCGAACGGCGGATGGATCTTGCGCTGCCGCTATGGGTGGCCTTGCCAAAATTGATACTGTTTGTGAAACCTCGATTACCGATGTGGGAATAAAAGTTTCTTACACCTTGGTGCGAGGAAATACGATTAATTCTGAACCTGTAGAAGACTTCGTTGACGTTTCTACTCCGGGCGTGTACATGTGTGGTATCGACTTGAATAATTTGACAAATCCATCGGTCAATACCTCTAAAATATGCTTGAATCCGGGGCGTTACAGCTTGTTCATGAATATCGAAGGCAAGTCCCAAAAGGTGACTTCGTTCCGTGTGGCAAGTGGCAACGTGGATGTGGTTTATCGTGATGCTTATGTAAAGAGTGCTGATGACGAAATTGTTGACACGATTTCGCTGCAGACGACTGCTCTGGGTGGCGAATTGGTCCCGGTTTACATTTCTAACGTAGAAGAACCTCTTGAAACAGGCAAGCCGTTGGAAGTGTTCCCGCAAGATGCGTCGGGGATGGTGTACACGCTTTCGTACAGCGATGCGATGGATGTGTACTACAAGGATGACTCCGGGGAACTCAAGCTGTTGACCTCCGGTCAAAAGAGAATGGTTGGTGAATCTGGTATCGACACAGTCTATGCAACGGTTCCCATGAAGAATCTGACGGAACCGATTCAGACGTTTAAAATTAAGGTGTCTGGCAGCGAAAAAGCTTTGTCTATCAGCTATTACCTGCCGAAGCTGACGTTCGTGTCTTCTTCTGATCCGACAACTGCTAATCAAGAAAGGGGACAACAACCCAATGACGATGGCACTTACGATGAACGCTGGGTCGGTTCTGTTTATGACTTGTATGTGGCGATTCTTAAGCCTGATGTGAATGGCAAGTATTATTTCTGCCAGCAGGAATGCAATGGCATTCAGATTCACAAGGGCATAGAGACCTCTCCGAAAATTGAATTCGTTTCTGATACCATTGCCTTTATAAATGGTATTGCGACGGTTTCTGTTCGTTCACTTAGGGATTATCGTTACGATCCTGATCCTGAATTCGATAACCCGGCGACAATCGCCGTGGAATACAACGATGCCGTGGAAACGACCTATTCGCCTATTTATTTCCGCCAGTCTCCGGTACCTTACCCGATTATGGCCGATGTGTTTGACGTGCATGGTACTCTGCCTGCTCAGAAATACAATATTCCGGAACCGTATTTTAGCATGAATTACGAGTATCTAGATGGTATTGCGGACTCCGTGGCGATCTACTTCAACCGCGCCATTCACAAGGATTCCTTGCCGAACAAGGTGTGTGTGCTGTGGGATTCAGCCTCTGCAGAAGCGCATAACCCCTACGAAGAAGGGTTCTCTACCTCTGCCAAGGAAAACCTGGTTTATTGTAATGCCTTGATTTCGGTGAGCCGCGATAATATTGACTGCTCTTCGAAGAAGGATGGTTATTGCTCCAACCTTGTTACCGTGGGTGGCGTCGCACTTTCTAAAGAAGTGAAGACGGCTGGTGTGGGTAAGGTCTATGCCTATTCCGCATTTGAGGATAAGGGTAAAATAGTAAAGCAAAGCTTTGTGGGGTCCTTGACGGATCGTATTGCTCCTGTGCCGTTGCGTGCCGAGCTGTTCAGCATGAAAAACGCCAAGGGCGAAGCTACTGGCCGCGACAGCCTGGTGCTCACGCTTTCGGAACCGGTGGTGCTTAAGACCGACTCCAAGAAGCGAGTCGCTTTGGGCTTCTATCTGAACAGTGTCAAGTCTGAAGCAGACCGCTATGTGACTAAGAGCGTGGAATCTGAACTGGATCCGTCCATTACGACCGATGGCGCCTTGGGCAAGGTCCGCTTTGTTTACGACAGCAAAAAGCTTGCCCCGCAGGCGGGCGATTACGTGCGCCTGTTGGCCGATTTGGATAAAGTGTACTGGACAGATCAGGTTAAGTTGAGCAGCAAGGATACTTTACGCGCTAAGGCTGATGCCGATTATCATTGGAATTCGCCGACGGCCTATAACGAGACTGTTCGCCTGCCCTCGCCGTGGGTGCCCGTGGTTAAGGAGGGTAGCTCCAATAACGGTGAAGAAAAATCTCAGGAAGGCGATGAAGAATTTGCAGAACCGTCTTTCCGAATCAAGATGGTTGGTCCCTTCCAGTTCAAGATCGTGATGGACGAACCGGCTTCTGCATTGCAGAAATCCTATGCCGTCATGGATTTGCAGGGTCGTATTGTGCAGCGTGGTAAAATTACGTCTGCCGAGACTGTTGTCCCTGCGCTGGGCTCCGGCTCTTACGTCGTAAGGATTGGCTTAGCCATGCGCCGAGTGAACGTAAAGTAAATTGAATATAAAGTAAAAACAAAGAACCGCGGCTTGTGAGTCGCGGTTTTTCGTAGTCGATTTTCCGATTTCGTTATTTGTCATTCCGGGCTAAAACCGGAAGCACTTATTCCTTCACGGTCGGTGCCTGGCGAGCGACCGGAGCGAGCTGCCCGTGCTTACGGAACAGGTGCTTCACGAGCGTGCCGAATCCACGGAACACACGGTAGCGTTCGCGCGGGTTCTTGATAGCCATGATTCCCTGACGCAGAATGTAGCTCGGGCGCAGGTAGAATTCGCGGCGGGCCTTGTCGCAGAAGTCAACCAAAGCTTGACTGGTGAGTTCGCCGCGCTGGATTGTGGTGCGGTGGAACCCGTCCTTGTCGAGCCACTGGTTGTAATCCTTTGTCTGCAGGGCGCCACTTGCAAGAGCTTCCTTGTAGGCTTCGGTGCCGGGGTATGCCATGATGGGGTAGAATTGAGCCGTGTTCGGGTTCAACTTCTTGGCGTAGTCGAGTGTCATGCGGAGAGTTTCCGGCGTGTCGCCCGGGTTTCCCACCATAAAGCAGCCGTGCACTAGGAGTCCTGCCTTGCGGGCGTTCTTCGTGAATTCGATTGCCTTGTCGGTATTCTTCACACCCTTGTGGATATTTTCGAGAACGACAGGCGAAGCGCTTTCAAAGCCCACGCACATTTCGCGGCCACCGGCTTTCTTCATGAGCTTGAGCAAGTCGAGCGGGACATCGGCGCGGGCGTTGCAGCTCCAAGTAATCTTGAGGCCGCGTTCCAGAATCAAGTTGCAGATTTCGCGAACGTGTTCGTGGCTTGCGGTAAACGTATCGTCTTCAAAGAATACTTCGCCGAGGTCGTCAAAGTTATCCTTAATATACTGCAGTTCGTCGACCACGTCCTTCGGCGAGCGGCGGCGGAACTTGTGGCCGTTCAAAGTCTGTGGAATTACGCAGTAGCTACAGCGGTTCGGGCAGCCACGACCCGACAGAATCACAATTAGCGGGTTCAGGTTGGCGCCATAGAAATACTTCTTGTAGCAACTGTATAGGTATTTGCGGTAAACCTTCGACACCCAGGGAATTTCGTCGAGGTTTTCGATCTTCGGGCCTTCGGGCTGAAAATCCACCTTGCCGTCTTTGCGGAAGGCGAGGCCTGCGATGCTTGAAATGTCGGCAATGTCGCCGCGCAGGTAGCGGGCGAGGTTACGGGTGGTGTAGTCCGCTTCGCCAATAATCACGAAGTCGAGACTCGGTTCCATTTCCATGGATTCGAGCGGTTCGGCTGTCGCATGCGTTCCCATGATAGCGACTTTCGTTTTCGGGAGTGCTTCTTTAATGGCGTGCACGACCTTGAGGTCGTTCAAAATACTCGGAGTACTCGTGCTGCAAACTACGAGTTCGGGGTCAAACTTCTTGATGCCATCCAAAGTTTGCGCAAGGTCGAGTTCCATGGCCGGGCTATCGATGAGCTGGATTTCGTTACCGTCGGCTTCGACTGTGCCGGCGGCGTAGCTCAAAAACATGGGCCAATAAAGGGTAGACGACTTGGTCACGCACGGACTGCGCGACTCGCGACTGAACATCGGATGAAACGGGGGATTTAAAAAAGTAATGCGCATAAGCAATGGCAAAATACATAATTATTCGTGATATAGCTACATTTGTAACCGATGAAAGCGATAATTTCGTTGTCAATGTTGTGCTTCTCGTGCTGTTTTGCTCAAACAGCGGTCCTTGACACGATAAAAGAATTTTACGCAGATAAATCTCTGTCTCGCATCTATACCGTGCAGAAGGGAACCGATGTCCGCGAAGGAGTGGCCATTAGCTACCATCCCAATGGAAAAATTGCGGTCGAGGCTCCGTATAAAAATGGCAAGCTTGACGGCGTGTTCAGGAGCTATTTTGATAACGGAAAAGTCTGGCAGACCATTGGCTACAAGAATGGTATCGAAGAGGGAATCTCGACGATTTACTTTGAAAATGGCGTCAAGAAAAGTAAAGAGGTTTACCGCGGCGGTGTACTCGATGGCATGACCGAAGAATGGGATGATAAGGGGCGCTTGCGGCGCAAGCTACCGTACATGCGCGGACAGTTGCATGGCACCGCTAAAATTTTCGATGATTTAGGCGGCCTCAAAGAAGAGATGACGATGGAGCGCGGGGTGCGTCAAGGGCCATACCGTCGCTACAACAAGGGCGTGATGGTCCTCGAAGCGGAATTCGAACAAAACCGCTGCGTCAAAAATTGCGATTTTTAAGGGTAACCTGCCCATTCGGCGGCAACGCTGGGTGATGCCTTGCGAATTTCCTTTGCGTGTTCGCTGTCGTCGGCTAAGGCGATGTCGCCGCTTGCAATTTTCGCTTTGATGTCTTCGAATGTTTTTGGTTGCTTGTCTTCGGGGAGCTTGTCGCCTGGTACAATGCAGGGGGCATCGAAGGCTGTTTTAGCCTTGTCTTTTACCGGGGTGTATTCGCGGGCGGCAGGCACTTCGTAGAATTTGTCTTCTTCGGGGCACCAGGCCATTAGCTTTTTGCCGTACACGCAACCGGCGTCCAGTCCAATGAATCCGGGACGATTCACGAATCCCATCTTGGCCCAATGGCCAAATACAACTGTCTTGTTCCAGTTAATTTGTTCAAACCACGGACGTTCGTTCCAGTATCTTACAGACAAAAGAACTTCTGGATCCATGTCCTCTAGTCTGACCTTGCCAGGTTCCAAACCGGCGTGGACCAGCAGTGCATGTGGGGTGTCTCGCCACAGGGGCCATGTGCTTACTTCTGCGGCAATGGCGTGCCAGGTTTCCATGGGAAGCTTGGCGAATCGGGCTCGTTGCTTTTCTGTCCAGCCGCTTTCAGGCAGTTCCAGCGCACGAATCAAATGTTCTTCGTGGTTGCCGCGCACGGTCAAGATTCCGTTGTCTTTTACGAACTGCAGTGCCCGCAACATGTCGGGGCCTTTGTTGATGATGTCGCCGGTCTGGTACAGCGTGTCTTTGCCGCGCACAAAACCGAATGCATCTACAATGCGCTCGAGTTCTTCTGCGCAACCATGCACATCACCGATGTAGAGAGTTCTGCTCATAATAAATGTGTGGTGTGTAATGTGAGGTGTGGAATGTGAACATTCTCATTAGTCATTCCACATTTCACATTATTTTACGTGTACAGCCTGGCGGAGTTTGTTCATTTCATCGGCGGTGAGTTCGCGGAATTCACCGGCGGGTAAGTCGCCCAAGGTCAGTTTGCAGTAGCTCACGCGTTTCAGGTCGCGAATCTCGTAGCCCACGGCGCGCATCATGCGGCGGATTTCGCGGTTCTTGCCTTCGATCAGCACGAGTTCGGCGAATCCTTTTTCGAGGTAGATGTCGGTGGCGAATGCGATTTCTTCTTGTTCGGCGCCTTCTTCGCGAATATCTACGCCGTCCACGAGTTTCTGCGCGGCGTGTTCGCTGAGCGGGCGGTCGGTCCACACGTAGTAGCTGCGCGGAATTTCAAAACTCGGGTGGGTGAGTCGGTGCAACAGTTCGCCGTCGTCGGTGAACAGCAACAGTCCGCGGCTCTGCAAGTCGAGGCGACCCACGTACTTTAGGCTCTGGTAGGCAGGCGGCAAGTAATCGTACACCGTGCGGCGACCCTGCGGGTCCGTCTTGGTGCAAACGCAGCCGGCCGGCTTGTGGAACATAATCGTCGTCGTCTTGCGGGGGAGTCGGGCGGGCTTGCCGTCGACCAATACTTGGTCCGCGTTCTCGTCGACTTGGTGCCCCAAGTCCTTAATCACGTCGCCGTTCACTTGCACGCGGCCTTCTTCAATCAAGGCGTCGGCCGCGCGACGGCTCGCAATTCCACAGAGAGAAATAAACTTATTAATACGCATATTAAAAACCAATATGGATTGCTTCGCTACGCTCGCAATGACGTGGGTTCTTCATACAGTAACCCAAAACGTAAACCGGCGGTGCTTATCTTAAATGTTTCGACGCGGAGCTTTTCGAGGAGCGACTTCAACCAGAAAAGTCCGCAGATGATCACTTCGTGGCGTCCGTTTTCTAGGCCGGGAAGCATCGCGCGGAGTTCCTTCGACAAGTTCGAGATGCGCGTCGTGACGGCATCCAAATCGCTAATCGAAAGTTCCAAACCTTCAATCGCCTTGTAGTCGAACTGCTGCTTGTTCAGGTAAACCATCGCAAGCGCCGTGCCCGTGCCGCCAATCAAGTACACCGGTTTCTTGGTCATGCCCTTGAAGCTTACTTCCTTGAAAGTTTCCTTCACGAATTTCTTGTATTCGGGGCCAGGAATTGGGCCCATCGCCTTGAACATCTTGAGTGCGCCCACCGGAATCGAGAACGTGGTGTCGCCGTTGCTGAGTTCGGTGGAACCGCCGCCGATGTCGATGGTCACGAGGCCTTCGCCGTGCCATTCCTTCACGGAGCGATAGGTAAGCTTGCCTTCTTCTTCGCCGCTGATAATCCTCGGCTTGATCCAGAGGGCTTTCTCGACAGCAGCAATGACTTCGTCCGGATTTTCTGCGTTGCGCATGGCTTCGGTCATCACCGCGGCCTTAAGATTTGCGCCCAGTGCGTGCAAGTCCATGCGGAACTTCGTCATGATCGCTTCAAGTTCCTTGATTCGCTTCTCGGTAATGGCGCCGTGTTCGTAAATGTCTTCACCCAAGCGGCAGACTTCTACCTTCTGCAGTTTCGGCACCAGCACCTTGCGCGGAGCCTCTCCTTCAGCGACTGGAGCGTCTTCAAACGCTGCAATCAGCAGAATGCTGCTGTGACTCCCGATGTCTACGGTTGCAATCAGCTTGTTATCCATTCTCAGCCTCGTTGCCTTCAGTCGCCGCGGCATCATCGCTCTCTGTCATCCCCGGCTTGGCCGGGAATCTCTCTTCCTCTTTCGAAGAGAGAACTCCGCTCTTAATCTTCTCTGCGAGTTTCGCTGGGTTCATCAGGAACTCCTTGGCGAACGCGATCGCTTCTTCCACGACAGAATCCGGGTGCTTTCCGCTCCAACTGGCGACCAAATCGCCCGATTCAGAGCCAAGTTCCTTGCCTTCGCGAATCTCTTGCCCCATTTTCAGGGCCAGCAACAGCCCGAGTTCAAAAGCTCGCGGCTCCGTTTTGCCTTCTAAAAGTTTTTCGACGCGCTCGATGCGCTGTTCGTAAGGGATTTTTTCGAGTTCGGTCAGGTCTTTTTCTGAAATCATAGCCCAAAAATAGAAAACGAGCCTCGGTATAAACCGAGGCTCGCCAACAAAGGAGAATTTTGTTGATTACTTCTTCTTTGCAGCCTTCTTAGCAGCCGGCTTCTTGGCGGCAGCGGGCTTCTTAGCAGCGGCCGGCTTCTTAGCGGCGGCGGGCTTCTTAGCAGCAGCCGGCTTCTTCGCGGCGGCGGGCTTCTTAGCAGCAGCCGGCTTCTTAGCGGCGGCGGGCTTCTTAGCAGCAGCCGGCTTCTTGGCAGCGGCGGGCTTCTTAGCAGCAGCCGGCTTCTTAGCGGCGGCGGGCTTCTTAGCAGCAGCCGGCTTCTTAGCAGCGGCGGGCTTCTTAGCAGCAGCGGGTTTCTTAGCAGCAGCGGGCTTCTTTGCAGCAGCGGGCTTCTTTGCAGTCTTTGTAGTAGCCATTTTTTTCTTCCTTATGGTTATGTTGTGAATTAGCTGTGTATAAAATAACTTATTTTCACAAATAATCAACACCTTTTTCAAAAAAAATTAAAAAAAAGTTGTTTTTTTACAAAAAAAAGATTATG
>JAFZOV010000006.1 GCA_017550445.1 Fibrobacter sp. | reverse complement strand
GTCTTGCCATACTTGTCGCGGAGGTCCACAAAAATCACACCACCATGGTCGCGGCGACGATCCACCCAACCGGCGAGTGTTACGGTCTGGCCAACATCTGCCTTACGCAGCTGGCCGCAGTTATGAGTACGTTTCATGAGTTAGTCCTTGAAAAATTTTTTCGGCGGAAAATATAGAAAAGTTTAACCCAAAGGGGGAGGCTTCCCCCTCGCAAAAGCCCCGGTTCGACGTAAACCGGGTCTTTTTCTACCCCCACTCCTAAGGGCACTGCCCTTAAAAACCCGAAATGCCACACGGATTCGATTTTACTAACGTAAAATCTGTTTGAATGTAATTTAGGGAATGTGATTAGGCTTTCATACCCTCTGTCTTTCCGGCCTGAGCCTGCCCTGAACTAGTTTCAGGGAGCCGGGATCTCCCTTTACGGTTTTCAAAAAAATATTAGTCTTCAGTCAAGGTGTTGTTCGCATCCATTACACAACGGATGGACTGGAATGAGTCCCTCACCCATCTAATAGTAGACGTTTTTTTGGAACTTAGCGTAAAACTAGAAGTAACAGTATATGTTATGCTGTCTGCCATAGGAAGCCACATATATGCATACAAAACCAATGAAAAAGGCGGCCTTGCGACCGCCCTAAAGCTACAGCTTGCCAAGTTCGCGAAGCATCTTCTCGTACCTGTCGGCACGAGCCTTTTCTTCGTTAACTCGAGTTTCAGCTTTGTCAGCACGGGCTTTTTCTGCATCGGCAAGTTCCTTAACTTCGCTAAGGCGCTTTTCCGCTTCATCCGCACGTTGGCGTTCAAGGTCCACGGCGATATCGATTTCCTGTTGCCAAGTCATATAGCGTTTCCTTGTTTCGTTGTCCGTCTGGTACCACTTCACTAGCCGATCGACTTTTTCTGTTTCAGGAGAATTAGGCCGCCTTGTGGCAAAATACTCCATGTATTGTCTAATCGTTTCCTCGGCGACATCGCGGTACTTACTAAAGATATAAAAATTTTTAAAGCAGAGGTCACCCAGTTCGATTTTCGGGTTGTCAACTTCGAGATTCTTGAACCTGTACACAGCGCGTCCCAGTCCGAAAATGTCTTCCGGGCACAGGAACATGATGTAAAGTTCCTTCAGATTGTAGTATACTTCGCCCTTGTTCAAGGCCTCGCTATCACACATTGCCTGGTAGTAGCGGGTTCTCTTGGAAATTTCCTTGTTGTCCTCCATTTGCATTTCAATGTCGAAACTGCGGAGGGTTTCGCCGCCTGGGCCCGTCTCCTTTACGAAGACATCGTAGCGGATTCCCTTGTAAAAAGGGCTTACCTCTACGGTCTTTTCGGGCTCGGGATCCCGAAGTTCGTGAATTTTGATGCCAAGTACCGCTTCAAGGAAGGGCTTGGCGATTTCCTTGTGGCTGAACACCATCGCAAACATGAACCTGTCTGTGATGGGGAGCTGTTCAAAGGGAGTGCGTTTTGTTTCCATTTTGCATTTTACAACCGAAACGCGTCGGTTTTCGCGAATAGAGAGTGTCCCTATCTATATATCTATACGCCAGATTTGGAAAAAGTGGGAAAAATTGACCCTGCTTAGTATTTGAAAAGATCAATCTACTTTTACATAAAATGTAAAAGTAGTACGTGTAATTTACAGAATTTGTAAATATACAAATTTTTGAAATTGGGCAGATTTTGGTGAAATCGCCGTTTCTGGCGTGATTTAACAATTTTTGTAAAGTTGGCACATTTTTTGCATTAAAGGCACGGTTTAAAATAAAGAGAATTGAACTATGTCTTTAAGTTTTTCAAAATGGACCGGGTTGGGCAACGATTTCGTGCTTTATGAACCGGGGCAGACGCCGGAATATGGCGCTGCTTTTACAGAACGTGTCATCAAGCTTTGCGATCGCCGCTTTGGCATCGGTGCCGATGGCGTGGTCATCGTGACTCCGATGGATAAGGATGGTTGCTTGGTGCTTGATGGTATCAGCGATGGTCCTGTTGCAAAGGCTGTGGCAAACGGTGTTGATTTCGAAATGCGCATCTTTAACGCCGATGGCTCCGAAGCCGCTATGTGCGGTAACGCCACTCGTTGCGTGGCAAAGTACATTCGCAGCCGCGGTCTTGCAAAAGATGATAATACTAAAGTGTTTAATCTGCACACCAAGAGCGGCCTGGTGAAGCCCGCCCTTTTGGACGATGGCCGCGTGTGCGTGGACATGGGCCTTCCGAGAAACTTCTTGGGCTCCATCAAGCTCACGGCCGACAGTTTTGACTTTACCGCCGAGACGGTTTCCATGGGAAATCCGCATGCGGTGATTTTCGTTGATGACATCGAAAAGATCCAGCTTGAAAAGTGGGGAAGCATCTTGGAAGTGGATAGCCAGTTCCCCGACCGCTGCAACATTGAATTTGCTCAAGTGGTTTCGCCCACCCAAATCCGCATGCGGGTTTGGGAACGAGGTTGCGGAGTCACCATGGCCTGCGGCACCGGCAGCTGCGCAACCCTCGTTGCGGCCCAGCGCACTGGCCGCGTGGGCGTCGAAGCCGACATCGTCTTGGATGGCGGCGTTTTGCATATAAAGCACGAAGAAGGCGGACCGGTACTTATGACGGGGCCTGCAGAAGAGGTATTTAGAGGAGAGATTGAATGATGTGTAATGTGGAATGACAAATGTGTAATTACACATCTCACATTTCACACTACACATTGCGGCGTAGCCGCCCACATCCCACACTTCACACTTCACATTTCACATTGATTATGAACAACTCCTATATTAATACAAACTACGATCGCCTTCCGGGCTCTTACCTTTTCTCGACCATCGCCCGTAAAATCAAGGAATACCAGGGCGAACACGCCGATGCTGACATTATCCGCTTGGGTATCGGTGACGTGACCACGCCGCTCATTCCCGAAGTCATCAAGGCCATGCACAAGGCCGTTGACGAAATGGCAGTGAAGGACACCTTCCGCGGCTACGGCCCCGAACAGGGCTACGATTTTCTCCGTGAAGCCATTGTCCGTGGCGAATATACCGCCCGCGGCATCGAAATGGACCCGGGCGACATCTTCGTGAGCGACGGTTCCAAGTGCGATGTGGCCAATATCCAGGAACTCTTTTCAGAAAATGTAAAGATTGCTATTCCGGATCCCGTTTACCCGGTCTATTTGGATTTCAACGTGATGGCTGGCCGCACGGGAACGCTCCAGGCCGACGGTCATTTTTCCGAAGTGACTTATCTGGCTTCTACTGCCGAAAACAATTTCCAGCCGGATTTGCCCAAGAATCCGGTGCAGTTGATCTACCTTTGCAGCCCGAACAACCCCACGGGTACGGTCCTTAGCCGCGAAACTTTGCAGAAGTTCGTGAATTATGCTAACGAAACGGGTTCGCTGATTCTGTTCGATGGCGCCTATAACTGCTACATTCAGGACGAATCGCTCCCGCACTCGATTTTTGAAATTCCGGGTGCCCGCACTTGCGCCATTGAATTCCGCAGCTTTAGTAAGACGGCTGGTTTTACGGGCGTGCGTTGCGCCTACACGGTGATTCCGCACGAACTTTCCAAGCTCCATGCCATGTGGAACCGTCGCCAGTGCACCAAGTTCAACGGCGTAAACTACGTGACCCAGCGTGCTGCCGAAGCGATTTACACTCCGCAGGGCTGGAAAGAAACCACGGCTGTCATCAAGGGCTACATGGATACGGCAAAGCTCATCCGCAAGGAACTCACTGCTGCCGGTTACACGGTCTTTGGCGGTGAACATGCTCCCTACATTTGGTGGAAAATTCCCGAAGGCGAAAAGTCGTTCGATTTCTTTGACCGCCTGCTTGCTACTTGCCAGGTGGTGGGTACCCCGGGTAGCGGCTTTGGCCCCTGCGGCGAAGGTTATTTCCGCTTGACCGCCTTTGGCGACCACGAACGCACGAAGATTGCCCTCCAGAGGATAAAAGAGAAATTATAAACAATGTGTAATGTGAAATGACAAATGTGTAATTAATCATTTCACATCCCACATTCCACATTTCACACTTCCATTTACTATCTTATGCACATGCCCTCTCCAATAGGTCCAGAAATTTCTGTTATCCAGAAGATTAGCGTCGCGATTATTCACGAACGCAATGTGGAGAAGTTGCTGGAAAACGTACTCGGCATCTTGGAATCTGAACTTGGAATGTTGCGCGGCACTTTTGCGCTCCGGTTCGGTGACACTCTTAAAATTGAAGCTTCTCGCGGGCTCGATGAATCTGAAAAGCAAAAGGGCCTTTATCGCATGGGTGAAGGCATTACGGGCCACGTCGCAGAACGCGGTGTGAGCCATGTGATTCCTGACTTGCGCAAGGATTCCCGCTTCTTGAACCGTACGGGGAGCCGCCATTACGACTCTCAGGTGGCCTTTATTTGCGTGCCGCTGATTCATGACGGCGATGTGATCGGAACGCTTTCGATTGACCGCCCGGTGGAAGGTTCTACGGATTTGGACCGCGACGTAGCGCTCCTTGAAATTATCGCAAACATTACGGGTGATGCGGCGAACGAATGCATTGAGTTGCATAACGAGCGCGAAACGATGCTCGAAGAAAACCGCAAACTCCGCGACATGCTTTCGAACAACCCCGGCGAACTTGTGGGTAACTGCCGCGAAATGCAGATGATTTACGAGCAGGTGCGCCAGGTGGCCCCGAGCGATGCCACGGTCCTGATTCGTGGCGGTAGCGGTACGGGTAAAGAGATGATTGCCCGCGCGATTGTGAATTTGTCTGCAAGAAAGGACAAGCCGTTTATTACGCTGAACTGTGCGGCTCTCCCTGAGAACCTGGTAGAAAGCGAATTGTTCGGTCACGAAAAGGGCGCCTTTACAGGTGCGGTGAACCGCCGCATTGGCCGTGCCGAAGCTGCCGATGGGGGAACGCTGTTCCTCGATGAAATTGGCGACCTTACGATGCAGACTCAGGTGAAGCTTTTGCGATTCTTGCAGGAACGCACCTTTAGCCGCGTGGGTAGCAACGAAGAATTGCATTCCGATGTGCGATTCTTGGCTGCCACGAGCCGCAACCTGGAAGAGCTTATTGCGCAGGGCAAGTTCCGCGAAGACTTGTTCTACCGCTTGAACATTTTCCCGATTACCATGCCCGACTTGGCGAAGCGTAAGTCCGACATTATTTTGCTGGCGGAACACTTCATCGAAAAGATGAATTTGCGTTATAACAAGAAGGTGCAGCGCCTTTCGACAACGGCGATTAACCTGCTCATGAGCTATCATTGGCCGGGTAACGTGCGTGAACTGGAAAACTGCATTGAACGTGCGGTGCTTACGGCAACCGATGACTGCGTGCATAGCTATAATTTGCCGCCATCACTGCAGACGAGCCTGACGGTGGGCAATGTGGATGTTTCTGGTACAAAGATTGCTCCGCTCGACGTGATGATGAACAATTACGAACGTGAAATCATTACTGAGGCCATTAAGCGCAATAACGGTAACCTTTCGGCGGCGGGTCGCGACCTGGGCGTGTCTCCGCGCATGATGAATTACCGCATGAACAAGCTTGGAATCAAGTCCAACCACTAGTTTTTGAAACGAAAGCTTTCCGAACTAATCTATATTTAGGCTATGTTTGGATTTTACCGATTCGCTTCTGTCTGTCCGACTTTAAAGGTCGCCGATACCGCTTACAATACAGCGGAGATTATCCGCTGTGCGAGCGAGGCTATCAAAAACGATGCCGCTATCGTGGTGTTTCCGGAGCTTTGCATTACGGGGTACACTTGCAGCGACCTTTTCCATCAGGAACTGTTGCTCAAGAAGAGCGTGGAATCTCTCTCGAAGATTGCGACGGCTTTTGCTGATAGCGATGCGGTGATTGCGGTGGGGCTTCCGCTTAGAATGTTCGGTTGCTTGTACAATTGTGCGGCTTTCTTGCAGCGTGGCAAGCTTGTGGCGGTGACGCCCAAGATTCATTTGCCGAACCAGCGCGAATTCTATGAAAAGCGCCATTTCTCCAGCGGTCGCGATTTGCTGCGCGGGACTGTGGCTTGTGCTGGGGTCTCGGCTGGGAATGCCGCGGGCGCGGTTAAGTGCTGCGTCGAGGGCTTTGGCGATGTGCCGGTGACGAACTTCTTTACGGTGAAGGGTGAGTCGGGTTCCGAGGTCCGCATAGGTGTGGAACTTTGCGAAGACTTGTGGACGGCTGTGCCGCCGAGCGGTGAACTCGCCTTGGCTGGCGCGAACGTGATTGTGAACCTTTCGGCAAGCGATGCCTTGGTGGGCAAGCGCGATTACCGCCGTAACTTGGTGATGAACCAGTCGGCACGCTGCATGGCGGCTTATGTGTATTCGTCTGCGGGCGTGCATGAATCGACGACGGACATGGTCTTTAGCGGTCACTTGATGATTGCCGAAAATGGCACCATGATGGCAGAAAGCAAACCGTTCAGCCGCGAATCTGAAATTGTTTATGCAGATATCGACGTGGAACGCTTGAATATGCAGCGTTTGAGCGAAGGTTCGTTCCAGGGGTATGATTCCCGCGAGGTGTATGCGCGCGCGGCGAGTTTCGATGGGCTGCGTTCAATTGATGCCTTGAAGTACCGCTTTGTTTGCCCGACGCCGTTTGTGCCGGGGAACATCGAAACTCGCGACAAGTCCTGCACCGAGATTTTCAATATTCAATGCGCAGGACTTGCGAAGCGACTCGAAGCGTCGCATTCGAAGCGCGCGGTGATTGGCCTTAGCGGCGGCTTGGATTCTACGCTTGCGTTGCTCGTTGTTGCAGAGACGTTCAAGTTGTTGAAGCGTCCTGCAACAGAAATCCTGGCTCTTACGATGCCTGGATTTGGTACGACGAAGCGTACCAAGAGCAACGCCGTAAAGCAGGCGGAACTCTTGGGCGTGGAACTGCGCACCGTTGACATCCAGAAGGCTTGCCTGCAGCATTTTGCTGACATCGGACATGACCCGAAAACGCTCAATGTGACTTACGAAAACGTGCAGGCCCGCGAACGCACCCAGATTTTGATGGACATCGCCAATAGCGAAGGCGGAATCGTTATCGGTACCGGTGACCTTTCTGAAATTGCTCTGGGCTGGAGCACTTATAACGCCGACCATATGTCCATGTATGCTGTGAACTGCGATATTCCGAAGACGCTTGTGCGCCACATCGTAGATTGGTATGCGGATAATTCCGAAGCTGAACTTAAGGCTGTTCTCAAGGATATCTTGGATACGCCGGTGTCGCCGGAACTTTTGCCTGCTGATGCGAACGGCCAGATTGCGCAGAAGACCGAAAGTATCTTGGGTGCTTACGAAATCCACGACTTCTACTTGTATCATTTTGCAAAGTACGGCGCTGCTCCGCAAAAGCTCCTGTTCCTTGCGAAGTATGCCTTTGCTGGCAAGTTCAGCGACGAAGAATTGGAAAAGGCTTTAGCCGTATTCGTGCGCAGGTTCTTTACGCAACAGTTCAAGCGTAGCTGTATTCCTGACGGTCCGAAGGTCGGTACAATTTCCTTGTCGCCTCGCGCCGATTGGCGCATGCCCAGCGATTCAAGTTTCAGCGACTGGCTCTAAAGCTTTGAGTCATTCCGCACTTGCTGCGGAATGTCTTTAGGTTTCTTGGCGATAAGTTCGTCGAACGTTTTTTCGCGTTCTTCGGGCTGCTTTAGACCTAAAGCTTCGTCAAAAATATCGGATGAATCACGATAATCTACGGGTTCTTCGTTCAAATAATTGTCTACAAAAAATGAATTACCCCTACCGGGAATAAATCCGAAAACTAAACATGTTATTCCGGTGATGACGGCCCAAAAGAAAAATAGGATGATCATTAGAAAAAAATCGGCTCCTATACATAAAAGGAATAATGTCATTACAAGGTAAAAACCTGTAAAGACTAACCATGTATATAGCCTACCTTTCATCTTCTCGGTCATCTTGTCCTCCTAGGGGTAATATAAAAAGATCCCGGCTCAGAGGCCGGGATGACAGAGAGAATGGCGGGGAAGAATGCCGCTGGGTTAAAGGTCCCAGTTAGGAATTTTTGTGTAGGTGACTGGGTATAGGTAGAAGACCTGGTCCTTGAATTTGACGTAGCTGGCGCCTGTATTTTCTAGGCTCAGATCAAAGGTGTGATTATAGATTGTGCATAAGCAGTTGCTTGTGTAGGTGACGTCATAGTAGTCCAGGAACAAGGTGTCGTTGACCACTTTCTGGGATACCTTTGCCGTAATTTCACAAAAATCTTCCACAAAATTCATCTGCAAGACCGCCCTACCGTTTTCGTAGATGGTCAAGTCGGCTTTGGGGAGACCGTTGACGCTAGGTGTTTCTGGGGCGGCCTTGTCCATGCATGTTCCTCGGCTCAGTCCGTATTTTTGCAGCAGGTCAGTGGGGTTTGGCCTTGTTTCTTCTTCGGCCATGATGATGCGCAATTTCTTACCCGTGTTCAGTTCGTCGTCCATGATAATCACCTTGGCGTTTGCAATGGACGGGTCTGCCTTGACCTTGAATGTGAGTCGAGAGGGACAGATGCAATCCGTGGCTTTGGGCGATGTGGCCTGTTTTGTTTTCGACTTTAGGTAGAGCGTGTCGTCGACTGCCGTGATTTCGATGCTCGGTGTAATCGGGAGTTCGATAGGACCGGTAAATCCACTGATGAATTCGCAGGATGCCTGCACTCGTTCAAGGACTAATGTGGCGGAATCGGAATCGACTTTCATGTAGGCGACCGGGGGTGCTACGCCATCTACTTCAGGGTCGAATGAATCGTTATTCAGACAAACGCCGGAAACGCTGCTTGCTGCCAGTGTGGAGCTTGATGGGGTTTCCAATGTGAAGGTGTCTTCGTTGTTGAAAACCAACATCTTTGCTTTCGAGAATCGCTGCGTATCTTCTATCTTGAAGGAAATGCGCGTCGGGCAGATGCAATCGGCCATTCCATGGGGATAGTTGATTTCCGAATTGACATAGAGGGTATCGCCAGATTCGAAAAGATCGGGTGTTTCGAAGACGGCTTCGCAGTTGGTGGTGATTTCATCTGTGATGATTATCTGGGATCCGTCATCGCTGATAATCCTTGTGGCGGTGGGCAGTCGCTTCGAATCTGTATCGGTCTCGTAAATCTCCAATCTGTCGCTTTGACATTCGGCCTTGAATTCCTTTGGCTTGTAAGGCTTCTCGGTTGACGAAGAAGATCCCGGTTGATCGCTGGAAGATAGCGCGTTGGATGAAGAGGATGCATTGGTCTCTTCGCTGGACGAGGAATTCTCAATCTTCCCGTTGCTAGAGGACGACTTTTCTTCGACCGAGGAAGAGCTGTCTTCGCCCTGAACCGTCGGATCCGGGCTTGTCGAAGAGGATTCGTCGCCGCAAGCGGTGAATGCCACGGAAAGGGCGGCGGCCAGCGATGCGGCTGTAATGGTTTTAAGAACTTTTGACTGATTCATATTTATTCTCCTTGTTAATTATCCACCTTTTTTGTTTGTTCTTTCACAGACATTTTGTCTTTATGATCGAATATCGCATAGCTGAAGTCAGAGTATTCTTTGTCCAGCGTGAAGAAAATCGTTACCGAGTAGGCACAGTCGTAAGAGAGTTCTTGGCTTTGAGGAATGTTTGCGTACAGAGTGTCTCCATTTAAAGCGGT
>JAFZOV010000027.1 GCA_017550445.1 Fibrobacter sp. | reverse complement strand
ATGTTCCGCGGCGATTACCGCACGGCGGAATCTATCGTGAGCGACCACATGATTGGCCCGGGCCCGGCAAGTTTTCAGCCGGTGGGCGACCTGGTGATTACCACGTCGCATAGCGGCGCTACCAATTACCGCCGCGAACTCGATCTTAAAACCGCTATCGCAAAGACTACTTACTCTGCAGGCGGTGTCAACTACACTCGCGAATATTTTGCAAGCTATCCGGACCACGTGATTGTGGTGCATTTGACTGCTGACAAGAGCGGCTCGGTGAGCTTTGGCGCCACTATGACGACTCCGCACCGCACCAACAGCATGTCCAGCAGCGGCAACACGCTCATTTACGATGTTACAGTCAACTCCATCAAGTTCCAGAATCGCTTGAATGTGGTGGCCGACGGCGGCACGGTCTCTGTCGCGAACGGCAACATCAGCGTGCAGGGGGCAAACTCCGCAATGCTCGTGCTCACGACAGCCACGAACTTCAAGTCCTATAACGATGTCTCGGGCAATCCGGGCTCTATCGCGACCGAAATTATGTCGAAGGTTGCGAAGAAGTCTTACGACGACTTGCTCGCCGCACACCTCAAGGATTACCAGACCATCTTCAACCGCGTCAAAATCGACTTGGGCGCAGCCGACAATAGCGCTGGCGACATTACTAGCACTCGCGTCAAGAACTTCAATTCCACGAACGACCCGTCTTTGGTAGAACTCCATTACCAATTCGGCCGTTACTTGCTGATTTCTAGCTCGCGTAAGGGCGGCCAACCCGCTAACTTGCAGGGCATCTGGAACAAGGATACGAGCCCGGTTTGGGGTAGTAAATATACCACGAATATCAACCTTGAAATGAACTACTGGCCGGTCGAAACGGCTAACCTCGGCGAATGCGTGTGGCCGCTTATCGACAAAATCAAGAGCATGGTGCCACAGGGCGAAAAGACCGCCAAGGTGCACTGGGGCGTAGATGAAGGCTGGGTGGAACACCACAATACCGACCTTTGGAACCGTACCGCTCCTATCGATGGCGCATGGGGTCTGTGGCCGACAGGTGCCGGCTGGCTCAGTACGCACTTGTGGGAACACTTCCTCTTTAACCCGACGGACAAGGCTTACTTGCAAGACGTTTATTCGACCATGAAGGGCGCTGCACTTTTCTTTGTGAACAGCCTCGTGGAAGAACCCGAAACCGGCAACAAGTACTTGGTGACGGCTCCGAGTGATTCTCCGGAAAACGACCATGGCGGCTACAACGTGTGCTTTGGCCCGACCATGGACAACCAGATTATTCGCGACGTGTTGAATTACACGATTGAAGCTTCCAAGATTCTTGATGTCGACGAAGATGCCCGCGCCAAGATGGAAGCTGTGGTAAAGCGCTTGCCGCCTACCAAGACAGGTAAGTATGGCCAGATTACCGAATGGCTGCAGGATTGGGACGACCCGAGCAACCATAACCGCCATATTTCTCATTTGTATGGTCTTTTCCCGAGCGCCCAGATTACTCCCGAAGAAACTCCTGACCTTATCAAGGGTGCAGGCGTTACGCTGGAACAGCGCGGCGATGATGCTACCGGTTGGTCTCTCGCTTGGAAAATCAACTTCTGGGCCCGTATGCATGATGGCGATCACGCTTACCGTATGATTCGCATGCTGCTTACGCCGAGCAAGACTTACAACAACCTCTTCGATTCACATCCGCCGTTCCAGATTGACGGTAACTTTGGCGCGGTCTCGGGCGTGAACGAAATGCTCATGCAGAGCCATAACGGCAGAATCAATTTGCTCCCGGCTCTCCCCTCGCAGTGGAAGGATGGTAGCATCAAGGGCATTCGCGCCCGTGGCGGTTTCGAAATCGATTCCATGGCCTGGAAGGGCGGCAAGCTGACCTATGTGGCAATCAAGTCCGATGTCGGTCAGACGCTCAACATTGTGAACGGTTCCAACAAGTTCACGACCACGACGGTGCCGGGCAAGGTCTACGAATTCGATGGTAACTTGAAACTCACGAACCAGCCGTTTGAACCGGTGACGCTGCCGGGCAAGATTGAAGCCGAAAGCTACATTGCCATGGACGGCGTGCAGATTGAACCCGACGAAGAAGGCGTGCCGAACCTCGGCTGGATTAACGATGGCGACTACAGCGAATATCTGGTGAAGGTTCCGGCTGCCGGCACCTATGCGCTCACGGCCCGCGTGGCAAGCGCTGCCGAAGAAAAGTCGACCATTACGGTGACCGATTCTAAGGGCAAGGCCTTGGCGACGCTTACGGTGGATCCTGCCAAAACGAAGGGTTGGAATGATTGGTACGAAACTTCGACCACGATTGCTCTCGACAAGGGCGAACAGAAACTCAAGTTCACCTACTCGGGCTCTACGGACTTCTTGATGAATGTCGACTGGTACTCCTTCAAGACCGATGCGATGGCTCTGCCCGAAATAACCCGTGTGGCAAATTCGCTAACGGTTCACCCGGTGTCTATGGCTCGCGCCTCGGTTGCCCTGATGGTGAATACCGACGGCGATTACGAGGTGCGCCTGTATACAGCCAACGGCAATATGGTGGCAAAACGGCAGGGTAGCGGTAATTCTCTGGTAGAATTCGGCAAGAATGGCCGCCTGCTGCAGGGTACCTACATTGCGGTTGTCAAGAGCGGAAACCTGCAAAAAACACTCAAAATCAAGGCTTATTGATAGCATATTGATAACTTGTCCACGCGAAATGCCCTTTTATGAGGGCAATTTTGCGTTTTTTAGGGTAATTTTATAGTGGTGAGTCATGTAAATCGCTCCTGTGGGGGCGTAAAGGGATAAATTATGAAGATTGCGAAGAGCATTAAGGCTGCTGCAGCCCTCGTTGGTTTCGGTCTTTGCACCTCTGCGATGGCAGAAAACCCCATTATTCAGACCTATTATTCTCCGGACCCGGCTCCGGTCGTGTTTGGCGACACGGTTTGCGTGTATACGGGTAACGACGAAGGTGGTCACTTCTTTACCATGCACGGTTGGCGTGTGTCTTGCACGACCGATATGGTGAACTGGACCGATATGGGCGCGCTTATTCTTTCGAACGAAGACTTTGGCGGCAATGCCAAGAAAAACGGCGACTGGGCTGCCCAGGTGATTCGCCGCAACGGCAAATATTACTACTATGTGACCGTGGAATCGACCCGCGGTGGTCGCGCCATTAACGTGGCCGTGGCAGACAAGCCCCAGGGTCCCTTCAAGGATGCCCGCAACGGTCAGCACTTGGCAGGTCCGAACTGGGACTACATCGACCCGACCGTATGGATTGACGATGACGGCCAGGCTTACCTTTACTGGGGTAACCCGAAGCTCTATTACGCGAAACTCAATGAAGATATGATTTCGTTCGACGGCCAGATCAATGTGACAGACATGAGCCGCGGTTTTTCTTCGGGCGGAAGCTCTGTGTATACCGAAGGTCCGTGGATTCATAAACGCAATAAGAAGTATTACATGCTTTATGCTTCTCATGGCACAGGCAATGGCGGCGAACGTATTTCTTACTCCACCAGTGACAATCCGACAGGTCCGTGGACTTGGGGCGGCCTGATTATGGAACCGGGTCAGGGTGCTGCATTCACGAACCACTGCGGTATCATTGACTTCAAGGGTCGTAGCTTCTTCTTCTATCATAACCAGAAGAACGTGAGCGGTGGCGGTTACAGCCGTTCTACCGCGATCGAAGAATTTACCTGGGGTGCAGATGGTTCTATTCCGAAAATCAACCCCACTAACAACGGCGTGGTAAAGCCGATCAAGAACCTCGACCCGTTTGAACGCGTCGAAGCAGAGACCAAGTCCTGGGTGGGTGGCATTACTGTGAGTAAGCCGGGCGACCCCGAGGGCGGCAACTACACGATTATTGAACACGTGAAAGTCGAAAACGGTGCGGTTTATCTCACCAACATGAGTGACAAGTTCTATACCAAGGTTCGCTCTGTTGACATGGGTGACGGCGCCGACCGCATTATCCTTTGCACTAGGGGTAAAGCCGGTAAGATTGAGCTCCATGCAGGTTCCGAGACGGGCGCTCTGCTTGCTTCGATGGATATCCCGGCCAGCTCTACCTGGCAAGAAAATACTTATGATTTGAGTGACGCTGCCGGTGTCGATGACTTGTTCTTCGTTGTAAAACAGGGCGGTTTCGATTTTGATTACTGGTACATGGAAAGCGAAAAGACTGCTGTTCCGCAGACTCCGTATAAGGAAGTCGCTGCAACCATTCCGGGCAGGATTGAAGCTGAAAACTATGACGTAGGCGGCCACAACAAGGCCTTCTACGACATGGATCGTGAAAACCAGGGTGGCGCTTATCGCGAAGACGAAGTGGACCTTGTCGATATCAGCGATTCCAAGTGTGGCGATGCGGTTTGCAAGGGTTACGCTATCGGTTACACTCAAGAAGACGAATGGGTTGAATACACTGTCAATGTCACTGCCGATGCGAAGTATAATATCACGGCGAATGTGGCTACTGCATTCGAAACTTCGGGCATGCAGCTGTTCCTTGACGACAAGGCAATTACCGATGCAATCACCTTCGACAAGATTGATACCGTCTGGACGACTTACAAGGAAGTTGACGTAGGCTCTGTCGAACTCAAGAAGGGCGAACATGTGCTCAAACTCCTTATTACGGGTGGCTACCTGAATGTGGACTGGATCCAGTTTGTCGATCCTAGCAACCCGACTTCTATCGGCGCTGTTCGCAATGTTCAGATTGCATCGCAGAACGTTTCGTACAATGTGTTTGGTGCAACGGGCAAGTTCCTTGGTCGCATTGATGCTGTAGGAGCAAACCTCGCTCAAACCCTTAAGAATGCTGGTTTTGCAAGCGGCATGTACATTATGCGCGCTGTTGGGCTGAACAAAACCCTCCGCGTGCAAGTGAAGTAAACACTTAGACGTGTCATCCTGAGCGAAGAACCGTAGGTTCGTAGTCGAAGGATCTGCATTGACAACTTGTCAACGAGAACTCCCTAAAAGGGAGTTCTTTTTTGTTGGACAAAAGGTAATTTTTTATTGGTGTGGAAGAATAAGTGAGGTTTATTATGAAGAACTTCTTGGTTTCGGTTGCCGCTTCTTGCGCGGCCATGTGCGCGTCGTTTGCAACGATCGCTAACGCTCAACCCAATGATGAATGGAACGGCAAGCCGCGTGTTTTCGCGGTGAACGCGCTCACTCCCCACGTCACCTCTATGCCGTATACAACGGTGAAAGAAGCGGTGAAGGGTGACCGCCATGCGTCTGAATGGTACCAGACGCTTTCGGGCAAATGGAAATTCTTCCATGTCGAAAAGCCCGCTCAGCGCAATAACGACTTCTACAAAGACAACTACGATGTCTCCGGTTGGGACGAAATTCCGGTACCTTCTTCTTGGCAGTTGCTGGGCTACGACCATCCGATTTACACCAACGTGATTTATCCGTGGGCGCAGAATAACCGCGTTTCTGCACCTTATGCTCCAACGGACTTTAACCCGGTGGGCCATTACCGCCGCACTTTCACTGTTCCTGAAAAATGGAGCGGTAAGCGTATCCGCCTACACTTTGAAGGCGTTGAGTCCGCTTACTATGTATGGGTGAACGGCAACTACGTAGGCTATGCCGAAGACTCTTTCACCGGTCATGAATTTGACATTAACAAGTATCTGCGCAAGGGCGAAAACAACATTTCTGTTCAGGTGTTCCGCTGGTGCGATGGCTCCTGGCTCGAAGACCAGGACTTTATTCGCCTTGCCGGTATTATGCGCGATGTGTACATCTACGCTGTACCTGAAGTGCATATTCAGGACTTCCAGATCGATGCTACCTTGGCTAGCAACTACAAAGACGGTATCTTGAAAACCAGAACTTGGATCTACAACTCCACAGGCTCTGCCTCTGGCGAATACACGGTCGAACTTTCTCTCTACAATGAAAACGGTACCGAAGTGATTGCGCCGAAGGCTCAGAAGGTTTCTGGCATTGGTGCGGATGGAGGCCAGAAGGATGTCTACTTCGAAATCCCGTATACCGCTCCCAAGCTGTGGTCTGCGGAATCTCCGAACCTGTATACAGCAGTGCTTGCTCTCAAGGATGGTAAGGGCAATCTGGTGCAGGTCGAAAGTAACAAGATCGGTTTCCGCAAGATTGAAATCAAGAAGGATAACGGTGCTCCGCGCTTGTACGTGAACGGCATGCCTATCAAGTTCCATGGTGTTGACCGCCACGAACTCGATCCGGATGATGGCCGCGCTGTGACTTACGAACGCATGGAAAAAGACATTATCCTCATGAAGCGTTTCAACATCAACGCTCTGCGTATGTCGCACTACCCGAACAACCCGATGATGTACGATCTTTGCGACAAGTACGGTATCTATGTGATTGACGAAGCGAACGTTGAAAGCCATGGCGCTAACAGCGATCTTCCCAAGAACAGCGATGATTGGCGTGCCCCTGCTGTGGACCGCATGAATACGATGGTGCAGCGCGACAAGAACCACCCTTCGATTATTCTCTGGTCCCTGGGTAACGAAGCCGGTAACGGTAACGTGTTTGCCTCTGAACGTGAACGCGCCCACCAGATTGACTCCACCCGCTTTGTGCATTACGAAGGCGACTGGAGCAATGCCGATGTGAACAGCTGGATGTATTTTGGCCCCGATGCCGTTGCAAGCTACAACGATGCCAACAAGCCGATTATGCTTTGCGAATATGAACACGCCATGGGTAACTCCGTGGGCGACCTGCAGGAATACATGGACGCCTTCTACGGCAACCCGCGCAGCTTTGGTGGCTTTATTTGGGACTTTATCGACCAGGGCCTGCGTCACAAGGGCACTCCGTACTTCGAGTTCGGCGGTATGTGGGGCGACTGGCAGAATGACGACAACTTCTGCGCGAACGGCCTCGTGTTCCCCGACCGCAAAATTCAGCCGGAGATGTGGGAAGTCAAGTATCAGTATAGCCAGGTCCGAGTCAAGAACGTTGACGCTGCCAAGGGCAAGATTCAGATTGAAAGCCGCTACCTCTACAAGAACCTCGGCGACTTCCTCGATGCGTACTGGTCTATCAAGGAAAATGGCAAGGTCATCAAGGAAGGCAAGCTGAACGGCACCCAGATGAATATCGGCCCGAACGAAAAGAAGGAAGTCACGATTGACATGCCGAAAATCGAAACAACGATTGGCGCCGAATACCACCTGGATATCGATTTCCGCCTGAAAAAGGATGAACTTTGGGCAAAGGCCGGTTTCAGCGTTGGTCATGAACAGTTCGGTATCGACTTGGGTCAGCTCTGGTCTACCGAAGTGGATATCAGCAGCATGCCGACTTACAAGGTCAACAAGACTAACGGCCTCGAAATCGAAGGCTCCGATTTCAAGATTCGCTTCGACGAAAAGAACGGAACTCTTGCAAGCTATATTCTCGCTGGCGATACGATCATCAAGAACGGTGGTATCCCGAACTTCTGGCGTGCTCCGACCGATAACGATAAGGGTTTCAACATGGAAAAGGGCCACGGCGAATGGCGTAGCGCAAGCAAGAAGCGTTCTGTGACCTCCGAAGTCAAGGAAGTTTCTCAGCAAGAAACTCAGGTGACCTTCAACTTCAGCTTCCCGGATGTGGGCAGCTCCAAGATGAGAATGACCTACTATGTGTATGGTAGCGGCGATATCGTTGTGGACTACTCGTTCACTCCGGATGGCTCCAAGAGCTACATCCCGAACGTGGGTACAATCTTCACTGTGCCGGGCGGCTATGAAAAGGTTCGCTGGTTCGGTCGCGGCCCCGATGAAAACTACATTGGCCGTAACCGCGGCAGCTTCATGGGCCTCTACTCTACGCTTGCCGATTCTATGACGGTCAAGTACATGGAAATTGGCGAAACGGGCCAGCGTACCGACGTGAAGTGGGCAACCCTCACCAATAACGACGGCAAGGGCCTGATGGTCGTGGGTAATCCGCGTATGGAATTCAGCGCTCAGCACTACACTCCGGAACAGCTCACCGACGTGAAGGTCCCGTGGGAACTCAAGCGCGACAAGGACATTACGCTCCGTGTGGACTTGCACCAGATGGGTCTCGGCGGCATCAACTCTTGGGGTGCTGAACCTCTCGATGCCTACAAGCTGTCTGCAAAGAGTACCTATAACCATACGTTCCGCCTTGCCCCGATTCGCAAGAAGCTGAACGACCCGACCGAATACTCGCTGCTCGGCTTCAGGAACTTCGGCTGGAACGACCTGACTCCGGCTAAGTACGGTTCTAAGGAAATTGAAGATATTTATAAGAACCAGCCGGCTAAGGACATTACGGAAGATGCAAATCCGGATACTGAAAATACGACCGTGATTCCCGCTCCGGTGGCACGTCCTGTGAACAATGTGGTCCGTAACTACAGCGTGTTCGATATGCAGGGCCGCCTGGTGAGCAAGTTCACCACCGTGGGCATCGAAGATTTGCAGGCGAAGACCTCTGCCGCGGTGAAGCGCTCGGGAACCTACTTGGTGAAGTCCAAGACCGGTGCCGCCTTCCGCATCAACGTGCGCTAATCGCACAACCGAAACTCCACACCCCATGCATGAACGTCCCGGCTTCGGCCGGGACGTTTCTTTACAAGAATACGAGCGAAGGTCTATAAGAACTCCAAAAGGATTATAAAGCCTTCGCTCGTCCTTCGTCTCCACGACAAGTTGATACTTGTCGTTTCGACTCGGCGCTTACAAGAATACGAGCGAAGGTCT
>JAFZOV010000026.1 GCA_017550445.1 Fibrobacter sp. | reverse complement strand
CATCTTCTTCGCAGCCATCGGAGCCCAGGTACCATTGTCCACGATGCCCACCTTGCGGTTGCTGTAGTTCTTCGCCTTCAGGTGGTTCAAAAAGTCTTCCATCACCGGGAAAAGGCCCGCATCGTACGTGGGAGCGGCGACCACCATGCGGTCGTAACGGAAGGCATCCTCGATGACTTCGGCCATGTCGCTGCGAGCAAGGTCAGAGACAACAACTTTTTCGACACCGGCGGCAGTCAACTTCTCGGCAAGCTTTTCGGCGACCTTCTTGGTTCCGCCATAAATCGAGGCGAATGCCACAAGTACGCCCTTGTCTTCGGGGGCGTAGCTGCTCCAGGTATTGTACTTGTCGATGTAGTAGCCGAGATTTTCAGTGAGTACCGGACCGTGCAACGGACAAATCGTCTTGATGTCGAGCGCGGCAGCCTTCTTGAGCACCGCCTGCACCTGGTTTCCGTACTTGCCCACGATATTGAAGTAATAGCGGCGGGCTTCGCAGGCCCAGTCATCGGGGTCGGCATCATACACGCCGAACTTGCCGAATGCATCGGCAGCAAACAGAACCTTTTCGCTCTGTTCGTAACTGAACAGGACTTCGGGCCAATGCACCATCGGGGCACCGATAAACTGCAATGTGTGGCTGCCGAGCGCAAGCGTTTCACCTTCCTTCACGGCCTGCGTCTTGGTTGTTGCAGGGAGCGCAAAGAACTGCGGCAACAAAGCAAAAGCCTTTGCAGACGCAACAAGCGTTGTCTCGGGATACTTCGCCACGAAATCAGCAATACCACCAGCGTGATCCGGTTCCAAATGGTGAATCACCAAGTAATCCGGCTTGCGGCCAGCGAGAGCGGCTTCCAAATTGGCAAGCCATTCGCCCACCTTGTGCGCATCCACCGTATCCATCACGGCAATCTTCTCGTCCACAATCACATACGAATTGTACGCCATGCCCTCGGGCACCACATACTGGCCTTCGAATAGGTCAATGTCCTTGTCATCGACGCCGATGTACTTGATATTCTCGCTAAAGTTCTTCATGATTTTTCCTTTTTTGTTAACCGCATCAATTTAATAATTTTCGGCAGTTCGAGTCCCTAGTCTTCCAAGAAATACTGCACGTTTGTCACGACGCGAACTTTCTTGATATACGGAGTATTTTCGTCGCGGTCTTCAATGGAGAACACTCCCTGTGTTGCCGTCTTGATTTTGCCGAGTTTGCTATCGGAATCCTTTGCAAATTTTTCGGCCGCAGCGCGAGCATTGCGCGTAGCCTCATCAATCATAGTGGGCTTGATTTCGTTAAGGCCGTTAAAGCTATAGATAGTGCGATACTGGTAATCACTGCCACTAAAGGCAATTCCATTTTTCAAAAGTTCACCTTGTTTTTCCATGACCTTACGAACAAGCGCAACATCGTTTGTAGCCACCGTTGCAACCGCTGTTGCCACATATCGATAAGCATGCGAACCACCACTATACAATTCACCATCGGCGTCTACAATTGCAGGTGTTGAGTAAGTAATATTTTCTTTCTGTACGCCATTTTCTAGCAAGAACTTTTCAAGAATTTGCGATTTAGATTGTAATGTCGCAGAAAGTTCAGCAAGGTCATTGCCTACTTCTTTGTAAACAATCGGCCAAATCACGAAATCAGCCGAAACCTCGCGCTCCGCAAGCCCACGCACAAAGACCACGCGGTCACGGTCTTTGGAATGAAGTATGGCCGAATAGAAAAAAGCCCCCAGGCCAAGAATGGCGATTGCAAGAACAATAGCTTCCTTGATTCTCGATTGCATAAAGCCTCCTTTTCTTTTTCAAGTAATATACAATTTTCTACATTCAGAATATGGCCGAAAAGACTTTACTTTTGCTTGACTCGTACGCACTTGCGTTCCGCATGTTTTACGCCTATTCGCAGAACCCGCTAAAAAACAGCCAGGGCGAAGAGGTTTCGATGATGCATGGCTACTGGGGGGCAGTACTCCGCATTCTGGCAAAGCACAAGCCGACGCATTTTGCGATTGCCCGCGATGTCGCGCACACGAAGACTTTTAGGCACGAACTTTACCCCGACTACAAGGCGAATCGCGGCCCGATGCCCGAAGAGATGGCGGCACAGATGCCGCTCCTGGGCGAAAGCCTTGAAGCCAGTGGCATTCCGCTTTTGTCAGAACCTGGCTACGAAGCGGACGACGTGATGGCAAGTACCGCCATGGCTGCTGTAGAAGCAGGTTTTGACCATGTGGTGATTCTGAGTAAAGACAAGGATATGTCGCAGATTGTAAGCGACAAGATCCATCTTTTCCACTTGACGAAAGGCGCCGACGGCATTGACTTTGGCCCTGAACAGGTGCTGGAGAAATACGGGCTCCCGCCGGAAAAAATCCGCGACTACCTCGCCCTCATGGGTGACGCGAGCGATAACGTTCCCGGAGTTCCGAAGGTCGGCCCGAAAACCGCCATTCAGTTGCTGAACGATTACGGTGACATGGACAACCTTTACGCAAACCTCGATAAAATTACAAAGAAAGGTTTGCACGACAATCTGGAAAACAACCGCGAAAAGGCATTTCTCAGCCGCGAACTGGTGACGCTTCAAACGAAGCGGGCCTTCAGCGGGAATCTTGACACGCTTGAATACAACGGTCTGCACGTGGATACCTTGGCGCAGATGTTCAAGGACCACGAAATCAACAGCTTGTTGCGCCTTTTGGAAGGCATCCCGAGCAAGACGGGATTTGTGCGTGAAGGCGATGGCACAGGAAGCGCGGATTCTGCGAGCAGCGACGCCGTGGTCAGCGCCGACTTCGCAGTCGATGTTCCGCCTCCGTACATTTGCGTGGACAGCGATGATGTCTTTGAGCAGATGAAGGCGGAATTTGAAGCGTCTTCGTTGATTGGCGTCGACACCGAAACGGATGGCCTTGACCCGATGCAATGCAACCTGGTGGGTCTCTGCTTGGCCGCAGCCGACAACGACGGCAAAGTGAACAAGGGTTACTACATTCCGCTCGGACATTCCGACGAAATCGGATTTCCGCTGCCGACGGGCCCGAAAGGCAATTACGATTTAAACAAGACGAAGGAATGGTTCTGCGGATTCTTTGCTGACTCCGAGAAGCCGCGCGCCTTCGTTTTCCATAACGCAAAATTTGACTTGCATGTGCTCGCCCGCGCTTTCAAGATTCCACAGGCTGTCATTGACAACGCGAACATCATCGACACGCTGATTGCAGCTTGGATGCTTTCGCCGGGACAGTCGGGCCTTGGCCTCGACAACCAGGTGATGCAGCGCGTGCAGCACGAAATGATTCCCATCGAGAATCTAATTGGCCGCGGCAAGAACCAGATTACCTTCAACCGCGTGCCGACTAAAGACGCTACCGAATACGGTGCCGAAGACGCAGTCTACACGCTACGCCTATGGGAACCGCTGAAGCGCGAACTTGCGAAACTTGACTACGAGAAGTTTTTCTTTGAACAAGAAATGCCGCTTCTGAAGGTGCTTTACCAGATGGAATCAGTCGGTGTCGCCATTAACGTACCCGCGCTCAAAACTCTGGAGCAGGAACTCACCCGCCGCATCGCGAATCTTGAAAAAGAAATCTGCGACATGGCAGGAGTCGAATTCAACATCGGTTCACCGAAGCAATTAGGCGACGTTCTTTTCGACACGCTCGGACTCCCCGAAATCAAGAAACGCAGCACCGATGCCGTCGTTCTTGAAGAACTGAGTTACAAGGCGCCGCACCCGATTGTTTTCGCCGTCATCGAATACCGCGAACTCAAGAAAATGCAAAGCACCTACATCTCGGTGCTCCCCACGCTGGTGAATCCGGATACCAAACGCATTCACACGAGCTTTATCCAATGGGGCACCGCGACGGGCCGACTCTCTAGCCGCGATCCGAACTTGCAGAACATCCCCGTTCGCAGCGACCTCGGCAAAAAAATTCGCGCCGCATTCGTGCCGCAAAGTAAAGACAACGTGATTCTCGCGGTAGACTACTCGCAGATTGAATTGCGTATGCTCGCCCACCTGAGCGGGGACGAGGCGCTCATCGAAAGCTACAAAGAAGGCATCGACATTCACGCTCGCACCGCCGCTGCCATTTACGGCGTCAAGCTCGACGAAGTCAACAGCGACATGCGCCGCGATGCGAAGGTGGTGAATTTCGGCGTGCTCTACGGCATGACTGCATTCCGCCTCAGCCGCGACCTAAAAATTCCGATGTCGCAGGCGAAGGACTTTATCACAGGCTACTTCGACATGTACCAGGGCGTGCAGCAGTACATCGAAGACATCAAGGCGGCCGCCCACCGCGACGGCTACGTAGAAACTCTTTCGGGCCGCCGCCGCTACATCGCAGGCATTGACTCTAGCGACCGTATGGAATCACAAATGGCCGAGCGCATGGCCGTGAATACTCCCGTCCAAGGCTCCGCCGCAGACCTCATCAAGATTGCGATGATCCGCATCCAGAAGCGCATCAACGCCGAGAACCTACCGCTCCGCATGATGTTGCAGGTCCACGACGAACTCGTATTCGAATGCCCGCGCGACCAGGTGGAACCCATGTCGCAAATCGTTAAAGCCGAAATGGAAGGCGCCATGCAGCTCAAGGTCCCCCTCGTCGCCAGCGTCGGCTTCGGCGAAAACTGGCTAGAGGCACATTAAGTAACCAAATCTTCTCCTGCGTTGTAAGCCGTTCAATAGTTTTTGAACGGCGGTCCAGATTATACGATACATTTTCTTTTTTTCGGTATAAATTACTAGTGAATACTAAAAAAGGACCGAAAATGAAGCATTTTTGCGCAAAAACCGCTTTTATCGCCCTCGCAGGAGCACTTTCTGCAACGGCTGCCTCCCTTCCCACCGCCAAAGAAATCCAGGAAAACATGGGCATGGGTTTCAACGTGGGTAATTCCATGGAAGTTCCAAACGATCCCACCGCTTGGGGCAATCCCTACCCGACCCAGGCTTTGCTCGACTCCGTAAAGGCCGCAGGCTTCAACACGGTCCGTATTCCCTGCGCTTGGGACAGCCACACGAGCGGCGGCAAGGTTACCGAGACCTGGCTCGATTCCGTAAAAACGGTGGTCGATTACGCCTTGCGCGCAGGCCTCTACACGATTTTGAACATTCACCACGAAGGTGAAGGCGGCTGGTTCCAGAGCAACATCGGCACGAGCGTCGACAACGGAATCGACACTAAGATGAAAACATACTGGACGCAAATTGCAAACAAGTTCAAGGACTACAACGAACGCCTGATGTTTGCAGGCGCAAACGAACCCGGCCCCAATATCAACACCTGGACAGCCCAGCACGTAAGCACGCTGATGCACTACTACCAGACTTTCATTGACGCAGTCCGCGCCACGGGCGGCAACAACGAGACCCGCACTCTGATCATTCAAGGCCTGAACACCGATATCGACAAGTCCGTCGCAAACGCACCGGTAAGCACCTTCCCAACAGATAAAGTGGAAGGTCGCCTTATGTTCGAAGTGCATTACTACGATCCGTACCAGTACACGCTCATGACGAAAGAACAGGACTGGGGTGCCCCGAACGGCGAAATGATTCAACCGCAGTACTACTACGGTGACTACACGAAGGCCAGCGAACCCAAGCGCAACGCGGGCTACAACGCCTGGGCTGGCTCTGTGGATTCCAAGCTCGGAAGCATCACCCACCCCCAGGAACAGTTCGCCAAGATGAAGACGAACTATGTGGATAAGGGCTACCCGGTCATTGTCGGTGAATTTGGCGCAAACGTCCGTTCCCCAGAATTAAGCGGTTCCGACCTGAATCTCCACAAGCAGGGCCGTGTGCAATGGCACAAGGACGTCGTATCCGCAGCCAAACAATACGGCCTCACACCAATTCTTTGGGACATGGGCAACGAAAGCAACTCCGGCTACGACAACATGGCCTACATCCGCCGTCAATCTTCGCCAATGGGCAAAGTCCTTGAAACCGACGTCATTAACGCCATGCGTAGCGTATATAACCTCGGCAACTACGAAAACAAAGGCGTCACCCACGTAGAAGACTTTATCACCGGAGGCACGACCACGCTGAAGAACGCACCCCAGGCAAGCATCAAGTTCTCACGCAACGGGAACACCCTTTACGGCACCGGCAGAATTTCTCTTTACGACTTGAAAGGCAACCTGATACGTTCCACCGGTAAAGTGGGAAACTCGAAAATGGAACTCCAGGGAATCCACCAGGGCGTATACATCGCCAAATGCAGCGGACAAACAATGCAGATCCAAATTCGTTAAAAATTCTCAACGATTCCATATATAAAGGCCCCCGATTTTACAAAATCGGGGCTTTTTTGTACAATTTTAGCCATTTTTCGCGATTTCAGCCCTAAAAAAACACTGTTGTAGCCGTTGAGAATTTATCACCACATATTTTTGACCAAGGGACATTTTTGTTTACGACACCTCTTTTAGAATTTAATTTCAATGCGAGGAACAAAAATACAGGAGTAATCATGACTCGTTTTGGAATGTTTGGTTTCGTATGCAGTGCAGCACTTTTTGCTACCAGCACCGCATTTGCGCTTCCCAAGGCAACCGAGATTTACCCCAAGATGGGTCTCGGCTGGAACCTCGGCAACACAATGGAAGTGCCGAGCGACCCGACCGCATGGGGCAACATCGTCCCCACCGCTGCAATCGTAAACGGCGTCAAAGCCGCCGGATTCACCACAGTCCGCATTCCCTGCGCATGGTATTCCCACTCCGACGCTCTCGAAAAAGATATCGCCGCCAACAACGGCAGCGCAGACAACACCAACTATACTCACGTTGGCAAGGCTGCCGACTTCACCAACCCCACAATTGATGCCGCATGGCTGAAGCAGGTAAAAGATGTCGTAGACATGTTTATTGCCGAAGGTATGTACGTCGTGCTCAACTCCCACTGGGACGAAGGCTGGCTGGAAGACCGCGTTTACGATGGCACCGCAAGCCCCCGCAGCGGCGCAAACAATATTGCAAACAAGGCCGCTACCACCAAAGCACGCCAAACTGCTTACTGGAAACAGATTGCCACCTATTTCAAGGACTACGACGAGCACCTTCTTTTTGCAGGTGCCAACGAACCAGGCGTAAACGACCCGTGGAACGGAACCCAATGGGAATTCGACAATACCCGTATGCAGGTCTTGAAGGACTACTACGACGCATTCATTACCGCTGTGCGTAGCACCGGTGGCAACAACGACACCCGTACCTTAATTTTACAAACGCCCCGTACCGAAATCGACATGTTCCAGATGCTGGCCAATAACTATCCCGAAGATCCAGCCGGCAAGGGATACACCATGGTCGAAGCCCACTTCTATCCGTATCAGTTCTCACTAATGACCGCAGACGAAAGCTGGGGCAAGACCTTCTGGTACTGGGAAGACAAGACCAACGGCGTAGCAGAACGTACCTGTTCCGGTTCCTCTCTCGGTTCCAAGCAGAGCATCGACAACCAGTTCAAGAAATTGCAGGTGACCTTCGCCGATGAAGGCATTCCTGTGGTGATTGGCGAAATGGGCGCAAACAAGCGTTTCAGCCTCAAGGGAACCGAAGGATTTGATTTGGATGCTCACCTCGAAGCAATCGCCGCCTGGTATGGCTACACCGTCGCTTCAGCCAAGTCGCACGGTATCGTTCCCATCATTTGGGATACCGGATACGAAGGCGAAGGCAACACAAAAGACCACATGACCATTATCCGTCGCCAGGCTTCTAACGGTTCAAACCTCGGCACCATTGTTGACGAACTCACGATGAATGCCATCAAGACGCAGTTCGAAGCTGCCAAGGCCTACGAAGGTCCTAAGGAAGGTCCGGCTATTTCTGAAAGCGACAAGGCTCTCTGGGTGGAATACCACACCAAGGTTTCGACCAAGAGCGAAACCGGCAGAATCAGTTTCAAATTTGCAGGTGGCGCAGACTGGTCCGCATACACAGCAATTTCTTTCGACATCCGCACCGAACCGGTTTCTGTAACCGGTTGCGAAGGTGACGAGAAGAACGGTTGCAACGGCTACGCATGGACTAGTATCGGCATGTACGCACAAAGCGGTTCCACCAACACATGGACCGACTACAGCATGGGAAACATGAATGACTACAGCGGCCTCGTAAGCAACGTGAACGTCAAGCTGCAAGCCAGTAGCGAAAAGAGTACAGAAGCCTTGAGCATCGCCGACCCGACCAAGGTAAATTCATGGGGCATCGACATTTACGCCACGCAACTTGTCGGAACCATTTACCTGAACAACATCCTGTTGCACAAGGCCGACGGCACGGTAGATACCTTGGCTAGCTTCGATACCGCACCGGCAAACATCGAAACGTCCGGAATTGCAAGCCAGCCCACCTACATCCAGGCCAACGCCAAGGGAACCGGCCCTGCGATGTCCATAGCAACAGTCCGTTCTGTCGCAGCATCCAAGATGTTCGTGAATGTACAGCATGGCATGGTGAGTGCAAGCTTCACCGCCGCAACGACCGCTCCGGCTAAGGCAATGCTCCTGAACAGCCTCGGCCAAGTGATTGCCCAGCAGAATTTCACCGCAAGCAAGGGTGCAAACCGCGTAGAACTCTCCAGCGACTACCGCGGCCCGGCAATGCTCATGGTTCGCCAGGGCAGCCAGCGCTACATGCAGAAGGTGATTTTGAAATAAGTTTCGTGTGGAATCCCGGCCGGTTGGAGTGTCTTGCCGGGATGCTTGACAAAGCAAAGGAAACCGGTCGCATGACCGGTTTTCTTTTATATACAGAAAGGGCGAGGCCTAGGCCCCGCCCTTCGCTTAAACATTTCTTGAATTACTCATCGCCAGTAACAAGGTCAACCTTCTTCGTCAGGAGGTCTTCGTCACCCACGTCAGAAGTAACAATCTTGCCGTTGATTTCGGCATAGGGCAGCACGTAGAAGTATACACGGGTTGCGTCTTCGAAACGGGTATCGTAGAGATTGATATTGATTTCGGTGGTTTTATTGTCGGTTATATCCCTGTATTCAAGGGCATCCGCCATACGGTCCGTCCTATAGAAGATCTTATAGCCAGAAAGACCGGCAATTTCGTTCTTATACACCGTCCAGGAAAGCTTGTTTTCCGTATCGTCGAACGTAATCTTGGTTACATTAGACGGACGACCAGAAAGAGAACCTGGTGTAAAGTTCACCGCCAATTTCTTGGAGCGGCCTTCCTTCGTGTAAACGGAACCTTCAAGGCAATAGGTGGTGCGGTTCCACTTGTTGGAAATGGAATTGATCATGACAGTTTTGCCATCACGGTCAAGCCCCGAAGCCACCAACACCTGGGCGCCACCTTCGCAGCGGCCAACTTCCACGTTAGCGATTCCGCCCTTGTAAACCGACCAGGCATTTTCCACGGAATCTTCCACAAGATCAGTCGAGAAAGTGAGGAAGATATCGGCATCTTCGTCGATGGTATCCAGTGTTGCGAAATTCGTACGGATCAGTTCCGGAAGCAGACCGACCACTTCCATGGTAATCTGATTCATGCTACGGACTTCACCGGCGCGAAGGCCACCCACAACCAGCTCTTCAGCGTTACGAGCTTCATAGGTCTGTCCGTCGATTTCTGCCTGCGGAACTATAATCTGGTAATCGCAGTTTTCAGCCAGGTTCTTGAAAGAGAACACGCCAGAAGCATCGGTAGTCGTCTTGATTTCAGACGGATAGACTTCACCGTTGACATACTTGATAACCACCGGAATCTTGGAAGCGGCAGTCAAGTTGTCTGTCTTGGTATCCTTAAGAAGGACGGTTCCATTGACAGTCACGCCTTCCTTGTGCAAATCTACCTGCAGAATCTTGTCGGCCACGCGGGCTGTGTTGCCCTTGCCGGATTCTTCGACAGAGATATTTGCAATCTGGTGTGCATAGCCTTCTTTAGAAACGATGTAGCGGTAATCACCGATAGCATTCTTTGCCCACGAGACAATGCCCATGGAATCAGAATAGAGCGTATCCTGATCCAGTTCCGAATAAACCACAGCCGAATCAATCGGAAGACCGGACTTGGAATCCACAATCTTCATCGTAATCGTAGAATTGGTCTTGGCTTCATCAGTTGCATTGACAACTTCATCTTCCAAGCAACCCGTCATCAATACGGTGGCAGACGACAAAAGAATTAAAACCTTTTTATTCATGTTGTTACCTATTGATTAGTTGCCTATTCTTTTTCTTTCTTTACTTCGAACTTGCTGGGCGTTGCAGCGACTGCGTCGGCCGTAACCGTATCGCCGTCCACAATCACGTACGGGAGCACAATGAACTTGACCCATTCCGTACCGCTGCGAATCACGCTTGTAGCGGAGACAAAGGCTCGGTCGCTTTCGGCAGTCGGCTTGACAGAAGCATACTTCTTGTACCACCAGTAGTTGTAGTTAACACTATTGTATTTGCCATATTCTTCCACATATTCAGCGCACTTCGGAGTCAGCGTATATTCGTACGAGTCATAGCTAGATGTGCAAGAAACGGAATCAGTCGGAATCTTCTTGTAATAGATATAATCCGTCTTTTTCGGGGAAGTCCCATACAGTTCATACTGTTCGCAGCTCGTATAAGAGGAGCCGCTACCAATCTTACATACATCGGGCGACGCACCCGTAATAGAAAGATAAGCATAAGTGCGGCTGGTATAATCAGAACCATATTCGTCATATTGCGGGCAATAAGAATAAGTACTGGCATAGCATATAGAGGCGTCAGGCCAAACATATTTATACGTACTCGTTGTATAATCTTCAATGGACGACACTTCTGTGGTATCATACTTTGCATACCAAGTATAGACATAACTAGTGGAATCGCCATAGACAACGCCATCATCATCCGTCCTGACATCACTCGAAGAAATTTCATACTTCGAATACCAATAGTAGTTGGTTTCGGTACGTGCAGGCACGCCCAGGTCTACATACTGATCGCATTCCGAAGCGGTCTTCATCTTCTTGCAAGAAGTAGAGTCAATCGGAAGTTCGCCGGTGCCCCAAGCCTTATATTCTTCGAAGTCGGCAGATTCGCTCGTCTGGAAGAACACCTTGTAGCCCTTGACTTCGGTTTCGGCCTTATTCCAGCGCAATGCAACATAGCGACCATAGTAGTCTTCTGCAACCAAACCCTTAATCAGGTCGGGTCTAGACACGGTGCCACCCGGTACAAACTTCTTGGTAATACGAACGCTCTTGCCTTCGTTGGTGTACACGGTACCCACAACCGTATAGGTTGCAAGCTTGGTCCACTTTTCAGAAACCGGCTTGATTACCACGGTTCTGTCATCATCATCCAAAGATGCAGTGACGAGAACTTCGGTAGAGCCGTAAACATCCGTATAATACAGACCATCGACATCAAGATAATATTCGATGGCGCCCTTGTAGACCTTCCATGCCGTAGACACGGAGTCTGCCAGCAAAGCTGTCGAGAAGGAAAGCTTCACATTGTCATCGGTTTCAAGGCTCTGCAGGTTGTCCTTGATGAGTTCCGGTGTGAGACCCACGATGGACATGGTCACCGGTTCAAGAACACGCTGTTCGCCATTGCGGAGTTCAGAATTGATTGCCTTACGTTCTTCAGAAGCGTAGGTCTTGTCGTCCACAGACACCTGCGGAACCTTAACAGAATAGGCAAGACCTTCGGCAAGGTTCTTGAATTCGTACACGCCCGAAGTATCGGTCTTGGTCGTAATTTCAGAAGGAACGATAAAGGAATTATCGTAAGAGAGAACGACCTTCACGTTCTTTGCCGCAGAAAGGTTACCATTCTGGGGATCCTTCAGCAACACAGTACCCTTAACCGAAACACCTTCCTTGTACATGGGAACGATTTCGATACGGTCTTCTACGCGGGCAATATCGCCTTGGCTATTTTCCTGAAGCAGGGCCGTATATGTACGGGTTGCATAGCCATCTTTAACGATTGTGTATTCGTAATCACCGATGGCGTTCTTCTTCCAAGTGGTGACGCCCACCGAGTCCGTATATTCAGTCTCGGCATCAATGAGGGAATAGACTTCGGCAGAATCAATGGCAAGGCCAGTGCTATTATCCACAACCTTGAGAGTGATTGTACCCTTGGACTTTGCTTCGTCCGTAATATTTGTAACGGTATCGTCGCCACAAGCGCAGAAAAGCATAGCGGCAGATGCGATTCCAAATGCTAGTTTGAGTTTCATAAGTTGATTTACTCCTGTTTTAAAATTCTTTTGCCTTTATGCTGGGGTTAGGGAGCTATAGGTGTGGGAACACCATTTTCACAAGTCTGCGTACTCTTGTTATAGTACGTTTCACCACAAGGGCCGTAAGTTTCAAGATTGTACGGAGTCATACTGACACAGAAATGCGTTTCCGGATTATAGGGTTCATCACCACAAAGGGCATAAACAGTGCTAGCATAGCAGAAATGGGTTGTGGCATTAAAGAGAACTCCACCGCATTCCTGATACTTGTCCTTAGCAACAGCGTCTATGCAATATTGAGAGGCAAGCAAGTAGTATTCACCAATAGTCACATCAGTCGTATCATCGGGATTTTTTACATCGCACCTGCCATAGGTTGCCTTCGGGTATGTCGTTGCTTCTGTCCAGTAATCGGCCTTAGTATAAGCAACGCCGTTTTCACAGAACTGGTCAGCGCCAAGCATTGCAGAGCCGCAGGTATAAGCAGTCCAAGAACCTTCTTCACACACGCCCTTAGAGGCTTCATACACGGCCGTACCGCATTTAACATAACCAGCAGCAAGAATCGTATCTTTCTTATATACCGGTTCTTCTTCGTCATCAACGCCAGACTGGCAGCTGATAACAGCATACCCCGTATAAGACATAGCAGAGCAGCCATAACCAGCATCACCCTTCGCACCCGCAGCGCCGTCATTCACGGTATACGTTGCCGTGCCGCAGGTAATCGTGGCCGTGCCGTTTTCATTATCTTCGATAGTGCAGTTGTCACCATTTAGACCGTCCTTCACAGTATACGTTGCCGTTCCGCACGTAATCGTGGCAGTGCCGTTTTCATTATCTTCGATAGTGCAGTTGTCACCGTTTAGACCGTCCTTCACGGTAT
>JAFZOV010000187.1 GCA_017550445.1 Fibrobacter sp. | reverse complement strand
GGCCTTCCATGCCCATTTCTTCGATGACCGGACCGGCAAATTCGTAAGCGTAGCCAACGCCGCCGTTCACGCCGAGCTTTGCGATGTAGGCGAGGGCCACGTCCTTGGCGGTCACACCCGGCTTGAGCTTGCCGGTGAAGTTGATGCGGCGAGTCTTGAGCGGGCTCATGGCGAGGGTCTGGGTGGCGAGAACGTCTGCCACCTGGCTGGTACCGATACCGAAGGCGATAGCGCCGAAGGCACCGTGCGTAGCCGTATGGGAGTCACCGCAAGCGACTGTCATACCCGGCTGGGTCACGCCTTCTTCGGGGCCCACGATGTGGATAACGCCCTGTTCTTCGGTAGCGGGGCCAAAGAACTTGATGCCGTTAGACTTGGTGTTGTTTTCGATATGGGAGAACATCTCTTCGGAAATGCCGTCCTTGAGCGGGCGGTTACGTTCCGGGAAGGTGGTCGGAATAATGTGGTCCACCGTGGCGAACGTGCGTTCCGGGAAGAGCACCTTCTGGCCTTCTTCGCGGAGCTGGGCGAAGGCCTGGGGGCTGGTGACTTCGTGGCAGAGGTGGAGCCCGATAAAGAGCTGGCACTGGCCGCTCGGGAGCTTGGCTACCGTGTGGCTCTCAAAAATCTTCTGATAGAGTGATTTTCCCATAGTTGTGTCTCTTTTTATTCCCGTTGTCATCCTGGAGGGGCGTAGCCCCGATAGGATCCACCGAGATGTTTTCTTGCGTTTATTTGCGGGTCAAATATAGAAAAAGTCCCGCAGAACGATTGCGGGACATCTTTCTCGAAGAATAAATTTTTTGTTCTTTTTAGTACTGTTCAACCTGGGTGTCGAACTGGTATTTTTCGTGATAGTAGCTAAGCATTTCGCTTGTGCTTCTGAATGCGCCTGCGCGAATGGCGTTGCGAACTTCAGGATCGTTGCGGGACATTTCGATAATCTTTGCGTCTATGTCCTTGAACAGCAACTTGTTAGAAGCCATAGCTACGTGATTCTGGTTGTAATCCAAGTGGTAGCTGCGTTCGAGCATCTGGAACAGCTCGGACTGGCAGGCATTTTCAGGCGGATGCTTCTTGGCAACCGGCATGTAGCACTTGTTGATATAATCCGTTTTGTAGGCGACGATCATTTCGTCGATGGCGGGAATATTGTGGTCAGAATCGTGGCTAGCTACTTCAACAGTTGGCTTGACGACACCGGAGCATCCAGAGAGAAGTGCTGCGGTAAGGGTTGCAAGAGCCAGAACTCTAAACTTCATTTGTTTTTATCCTTTTTTCTTTGTTGATTCCAAATCCCTAATTCCGAATCAAAAGTTATTTAAATGTTCGTTCTTTGGCGAGGTGTCGAATGTAACAAATAACTTACGATAGCTCTAAAAAAACGTTTAGAGAACACTTTTTAGGCACCTTTGTGATAGGGGTCACTTTTACTGCCTGCCACCTACAGCATCTGCCGTGGGTTTGAACATGTAGAACCATTTAATCGGGTCTATTACTTTGTACTTAACGTTGCCGATAAGCTTGTTTCCATTTTTTGAAACAAGGCCTGTAACCACATGTGCGTGGGGGCCCGTGGTGTGTCCGGTTAAGCCCACCGTTGCAATGGGGTCGCCTGCCATCACTTCTTGTCCATCGAGGTAAAGAAGCTGGTCGCAGTGCATAAAAATCACGACGTCTTTTTGACGTACCAGTCCAATTACAATGCCGCCTCGTTCATCTCTTGCTGTCCATGCCTTGGCTGCAAAGGGGGCGAGAATTCTTGCGCCTTGGCGGCTTGCTACGTCGATGCCGTTATGTTGTCTGAAATTCGTGGTTGCGTTTTCGTGGTAGAACTCTGTCAGGTAGGCGACGCTATCCGAAACGATGGATGTCCAGTATTTCCAGGCCGCACCGATGGAGTCCGATGCGGTGTTTCCGATATAGTCCGGGCGCGAGAACTTGATGACTGTTCCTTCTGGTGGAATGTTTAGTTTGTTCTTTTCCCAGGCGTTCTTGGGGTAGCCATTTTCTTCCAACGTTACCGAGATGTATTTTTGCACCATTTTTTCGGTAGTGATCAATGCGCTGAATCGGCCAATAGCGTAGCGACCAATGCGCTGCATGGATTCCTTGCCGTCAAAGGTGTATTCAAAAGAAGGTGCTACCGATAGCTTGTCACGCTCGTGAATGCGGTCTCTCATATTCGAAATGCTTGGGTCCGTTTTGGTTACAAAGAAAAACGGAAGCGCAATGGCGAACAAAAGTAAAAACGGAAAACAGGTCCTGAAAACTTTAGAAGATCCGTCCAACGGATTCTTTTCGAGAATTGAAAACTTGTGAAGGTTCTCGATGATTTTTGCAAACGCTTCGGGGCTCTTTTTCCAATCGCATTTGCGGATTTCCTTAAAAAAGGAATGGCTCCGGCATACAGCCTTGTAAGCGTGGCGGAATTTTTTCTTGTCGGGCTTTTGCGGAAAAAGCCAAAGCAAATTCGCCTTGTTAAAGTGGGGAAGGTCTTCAAGGAATGCCGAGGCCTCGTGGGCACTTTCGCCGTCAATCACGACAAGCCTAGAGACGAGCTTTGCGTAATAGGCTTCCTGGTCGTTGATTTCTAGGGGGAGTACTGCAACGATTTGCGCAACGGCTTTCTTGAGCTGCTGCAGATTGTGGTACAGGTTTCTGAACTGGTTGTCGTCTTGGGGAAAACATCTTGTTCCGGTGACGGTCCAGTTGTTTTCTTCGGTTGCGAATTCATTCAGAATCTCTTGGGGAATCTTTTTTTCAAAAAGGGCGCTCGCAGAAATAGGGGCGTTGCCCTTGAGACTGTTTTTGCCTGAAAAATCAATCACTAAAAAACGTGCGCCGGCGTTTAACGCCTGCGCAAGGTTCTGCAAGGGTTCAAGGGGAATCTCGGTTTCGCCCGGAAAAGCGAAAAACGTGACTCCGCCTTGCCTGTACAGGTCATTTAAGACCTTGTGCTGCATGCCTCTGGATTAGGCCTTCTGTGTGCCGCGGGGGTAGGTGAAACCTGCAGGCGGGGCTGCCACGAACTTGTCTACTTGGAGGTAGAGTTCTTCGGCGGTGGCGCTGGGGTTGAAGTAGATTTCCTGGTTGCGGTTCTGGGTGCGGCCCTTGAGGGGTTCGCTACGGCGAGAACGGCTCACGATGCCAAGCGGGAGCACTGCCAAAAGCGGAAGCAGGCCAAAGTAACGGAACAGGCTGAAGTTCTTCTGCCAAGTGGTGCGTTCGGCGAGAACGGCGAAGGTGCCTTCGAAAATGGACTTGGTCTGGAGCAGTTCGTCACTGGTCATGGTCACCAGTTCGTGATTGGTGGGGAAGTTGTTCACGAAGTTTACCATGTCGCCCTTGAGGTAGTTGGCGTCGCAGAGAAATACGAATTTCATTTTTTTACCTGTTATTGATTGTTGTTTAGGCACAAAATAGTTTTTTGGCAACGTCTTGTCACTTTTTCAACCCCTCAAAAAAGTACTTTTCGGAACTTTTAGTTCCAGTTGAATGTAAATTCTTTGTAAAATCGAAAAAATCCGGATAGGGCGCAAAAAAATCGATTTGGACTGCATAAAATCCGTTTTTCGTGAAGGCGTCCTGTAACTCGTTGATAGACAATGGGTTACGGAATGCAATCCTTGAAATTTGCGTAAAATCGGCAATTTTATTGTTTAGACAAATTTTACTTTTTGAGGATTTTTTTCAAAATTGTGCGTTTTGTCACGTTTAAAAACGTTATATTTGACCTCGTTAAATCGCGCCCGGACTAGCGGGGGCGGTACGTTTTTTGTGAAAGCAAAAGGTGTAATTGGAAGAAGAAATTTATGGGAGATCATAAATGAAACGAAAAAATTGGTCTGTAGCTGCCCTATTGGCGTCAGTCAGTATTCTGGCATCTGTGGGTATTGCTCAGGAGGAAAATAGTGCTCCTTCTGTCATGGGTATTCCGGGAGAATCCATCGACGAAGGCAAGAAGTTTGCTCCGATTAAACTGGACAAGTATGTTACCGATGAAGACAAGCCCGAAAAGATCAAGTGGTCTGTCTCCGGCAACAAGCAACTCAAGGTATCCATTTCTCCTGAACGTGTTGCGACGATTGAAATCCCCAATCAATATTGGAACGGTTCTGAAGATATCACCTTTATTGCAACCGACACCAAGGGTGCAACCGGTTCTGAAACGGTCAACTTTAACGTTGAATCTGTGAATAATCCGCCTGAAGTCAAGCAGATTCCGGATCAGACCATCGATGAAGGTAAGACCTTTGCAAAGATCAAGCTCGATGATTATGTGAGCGACCCCGACCATCCGAAGAACCAGATCCTGTGGGAATTCGATATCTCCCCGATCGGCAAGGATCAGGCCGATGGCGACCTGAATGTGGAAATTGACCCGAACCGCGTGGCCTCGGTCATTATTCCTGACCCGAACTGGTATGGCTCTGCCAAGATCAAGTTTACGGCAACTGACGGCGAATACGCCAGTGCTTCTACGACCGCAAACTTTGTGGTGAAGCCGATTAACGACGCTCCGGTTCTCAAGAAGATTCCTGACCAGACCATCGAAGAAAAGAATGAATTCGAATCTATCAGCCTGACTGATTTCGTTACCGATGTGGATGACGATGTCATGAAGCTCAAATGGAGCATTTCGGGCAACAAGGACCTCAAGTTCGACATCGACAAGTACGGTTCTGCTAATATCAAGATCCCGAACGAATTCTGGAATGGCTCTGAAACTGTGACCTTCACGGTGACCGACCCTGCCGGTGCGTCCGCCAAGGCTACTGCCAAGTTCACCGTCAAGTCCGTGAACGACGCTCCTGAATTCATCAAGGAAGTCCAGGACCAGACGATTGACGAAAAGCAAGAATTCAAGCCCATCGAACTGGATAAGCTGGTCAAGGATCCGGATCATCCTTTCGAACAACTTAAGTGGACTGTTTCTGGCAACAAGGATCTTGCTGTAAACATTGCTGGTAAGACCGCTACTATCAAGATCCCGTCCAAGATGTGGAACGGCTCTGAATCCATTAAGTTCAAGGTCTGCGACCCGGCCGGCGCTTGCGCTGAATCTGAAAACAGCTTCACGGTGAACTCTGTGAACGACGTTCCGCAGATTGTGAAGCAGATTCCGAATCAGACGATTGATGAAAAGAAAACCTTCGCAAAGATTAAGCTCGATGAATATGTGAAGGATGCTGACCACAAGAATTCTGAACTTTCTTGGGAAGCTGACGTGAAGCACCAGGGCAAGGAACCGCAGTCCGGTACTTTGTCTGTAAACATCGGTGATGACCGCGTGGCATCCATCGAAATTCCTGACCCGAGCTGGAACGGTGCTGCCGTCGTGACCTTCACCGTGTCTGACCCTGAAGGTGCAACCGCTAAGCAGCAGGTGACATTTACTGTCAAGTCTATCAACGATATTCCTGTGTTCAAGAAGATCCCGGATCAGGCTATCGAAGAAAAGAATGAATTTGCATCTGTGATGCTTGATGACTACCTGTCCGATGCCGACCACGATCTCTCCCAGTTGAAGATCGACATCGCTGGTAACAAGGACATCAAGGTCAACCTGAATAACAAGACCCGCGAAATTTCTTTCAAGACCCCGAGCGAACTCTGGAACGGTTCTGAAACCATTACCCTTACTGCTACTGACCCCGAAGGCGGCAAGGCTTCTACTTCGTTCAAGCTTTCTGTGAAGTCCATCAACGACCCGCCGGTCATGAAGGATATTGCTGAACAGACCATCAAGGAAAAGGGCCAGTTCAAGCCGGTTGAACTCGACAAGTATGTTGAAGACCTCGACCATTCTAAGGACAAGCTCAAGTGGACCGTTACGGGTAACCGCGAACTCAAGGTGACTCTCGACAATCGCGTGATGAAGGTGACTCCGCCTTCTCCGCAGTGGAACGGTTCTGAAACGCTCACCATCAAGGTGACTGACCCTGAAGGTGCAACGGATGAACGTACCGTCGCTTATACCGTTGAATCCGTGAACGACGTTCCGGAATTTACGAAGCAGGTTGCTCCGCAGACTATCAAGGAAAAGGAACAGTTTAAGCCGATTAAGCTTGGTGAAATGGTCCGTGACCTCGATAACAAGCTTTCTGACCTCCAGTTCTCTGTTGACGTGAAGCCGACGGTGAAGGGTAACAAGGATGGCGACCTTACTGTTGAAATCGATGCTCAGCATACCGCTAACATCAAGATTCCGAGCAAGTTCTGGAATGGTGCCGCTGAAATTACCTTTACGGTGACCGACCCCGAAGGTGCAAAGGCTACCTCTAAGGCCTTGTTCACGGTGCAGTCTGTAAACGATGTTCCGACGCTCAAGAAGATTCCTGACCAGATGATTGAAGAAAAGCATGAATTTGCTTCTATCAAGCTCTCTGATTACGCTTCTGATCCGGACCACGCCTTTAAGGACCTCAAGTGGACCGTTGCCGGCAACAAGCAGTTGAAGATTGAAATTGCGGGTGGCGTTGCCTCTATCAAGATGCCGGCCAAGAACTGGAACGGCTCTGAAAAGGTGACCTTCACGGTGACTGACCCCGAAGGCGCTTCTGCAAAGTCTGACGCCGTGTTCACGGTGAAGTCTATCAACGACCCGCCGGTGATGAAGGATATCGCTAACCAGACGATCAAGGAAAAGGGCGAATTCAAGCCGATTGAACTCGATAAGTTTGCAAGCGATGAAGACCACGACAATTCTAAGCTGAAGTGGACCGTTTCTGGTAACAAGGACTTGAAGGTTGTTATTGACCCGAAGCATGTTGCTACCATTACCACTCCGAACAAGTACTGGAACGGTTCTGAAAAGATTACCTTCACGGTGACTGACCCGGAAGGCGCTTCTGACAAGCGTACCGTTACCTTCACGGTGGAATCCGTGAACGATATTCCGGAATTCGTGAAGCCCATTAAGGACCAGAGCATTCCTGAAAAGCGTGAATTCGCAATTATTAACTTGAATGATATCGTCAAGGATGCCGACCACAAGCTTGATCAGCTCTCTTGGAGCTTCGACGTGAAGCCGGCCAAGGGTGCTCCGAAGGGGTATACCCCGCAGCTCAAGGTGACTGTTGACGGTTCTCGTATGGCAAAGGTGCAGATTCCGGACAAGTACTGGAACGGTTCTGAAGAAATCACCTTCAAGGTGGAAGACCCGGATGGCGGCAAGGCTCATTGCACTGCTACCTTCACTGTGCAGTCTGTGAACGATGCTCCGACCATTGGCAAGATCGAAGACCAGAATGTCAAGGAAAAGGAAGGCTTCAAGTCCTTCAACCTGAAGCAGCTTGTTAAGGATCCGGACCACGCTTACGGTCGTCTCAAGATCGAAGTGTCCGGCAACAAGGACCTCAAGGTTAACATCGACAACGATGGCAACGTTTCTGTCAAGGCTCCGAGCCAGCTCTGGAACGGCAAGGAAACTTTGACCTTCACGGTGACCGACCCGGAAGGCGCTTCTGCTAAGGCAACGGCTTCTTACTCCGTGATGTCCATCAACGACCCGCCGGTCATGAAGGATATTGCTAGCCAGACCATTAAGGAAAAGGGTAGCTTCAAGTCTATCGCCCTCGACAATTTTGTGGATGACCTCGACCATCCGAAGAATAAGCTCAAGTGGAAGATCGAAGGCGCCAAGGAACTCAAGGTTCAGATGGACGCAAGCCACAATGTGAGTGTCTTGCCGCCGAACCCCTATTGGCATGGTTCTGAAACCATCAAGTTCACGGTTTCTGACCCGGAAGGTGCTAGCGATAGCCGCTCTGTGACCTTTACCGTTGAATCGGTGAACGATGCTCCGCAGTTCGTTCGCGAACTTAAGGACCAGTCCATCGACGAAAAGAAGCAGTTCCAGCAGATTAAGCTGGATGACCTGGTGAAGGATCCGGACCACAAGAATTCCGAACTCAAGTGGACCTTCGATGTGAAGGCCAAGAATGCTGCTGCTCCTGCTGCCAAGGGCAAGAAGGGCGCTGCCGAACCTGCTCCGGCTGCTAAGTCTGGCCTGAGTGTCAAGGTGGACAATAACCACGTTGCTACGATTGCTATTCCGGACAAGTACTGGAACGGTGCAGCCGACATTACCTTCACGGTGACTGACCCTGAAGGTGCCAAGGCGTCCAAGACTGCCCATTACGAAGTTCGCTCTATCAACGACCCGCCGGTGATTGCTGCAAATGCTCCGAAGGGTGAATCTATCCGCGAAAATGGCGTGTTCAAGACGATTGACCTTACGAACCTTGCCTCTGACCCGGACCACAAGGCTTCTCAGCTCAAGTGGAGTATCTCTGGCAACAAGTTCCTCAAGCTGAACATGCTCAAGGACAACACTGTCAAGGTGACCGTGCCGGATCCGCAGTGGAACGGCAAGGAACAGGTGACCTTCACGGTGACCGACCCCGAAGGCGCTTCTGCTAACCACAAGATGGTCTTCGAAGTGACCCGCGTGAACGACGCTCCGGTACTCACCAAGAAGATTGCTGACCAGAAGATTAAGGAAAAGGAACTCTTCAAGCAGATCAAGCTTGATGAATACGTGAAGGACCCGGATAACAAGCCGAGCGAACTCAAGTGGACCATTTCTGGCAACCGTCAGCTCAAGGCTGAAATCTCTCCGAGCCGCGTGCTTACCGTTTCTGCTCCGGATAAGAACTTCTGGTGCGCTCCGGAAACCATGGTCCTCGAAGTGAAGGACCCGGAAGGTGCTTCTACCTCTCAGACCATTACCTTCGAAATCACCTCTGTGAACGACGCTCCGGTGCTCAAGAACATTCCTGACCAGAAGATCAAGGAAAAGGCTACGTTCAAGGAAATCGACCTGAACAAGTTCGTGAACGATCCTGACCACAAGCTCTCTGAACTCACCTGGTCCGTGAAGGTTGCCAAGGTGGGTGCTGCTCCTGCTCCGAAGCCGGCTAAGAAGCCTGCTAAGAAGGCAAAGGGCAAGAAGGGTGCCAAGGAAGAAGCTGCCGAAGAACCGGCACCGGTTCCGGTTGACGATTTCCAGGTTGAAATCGACAGCAAGAATATTGCCCGCGTAAAGATTGCAAATAAGTACTGGAACGGCGAACGCAACGTGACCTTCACCGTGAAGGACCCGGAAGGTGCTTCTGACTCCAAGACGGTGAACTTCAAGGTTGAATCCGTGAACGATGCTCCGGAAATCAAGCAGATTCCTATCCAGAGCGTTCAGGAGAAGGAACACTTCAAGCCGCTTGATCTCGCTCAGTTCATCTCTGACCCGGATCATCCGCTGTCTGCCTTGAAGATTGAAGTTTCTCCGGCTCGCGCTCTCAAGGCTTCTGTCAACGCCAAGAAGGAACTCGTCGTTTCTACTCCGGATAAGTTCTGGAGCGGTACGGAAAAGATCAAGATTGATGTGACCGACCCTGAAGGTGCTCGTGCAACGCAGCAGATCACTTATGAAGTGGTTCCGGTAAACGATCCTCCGACTATCAAGCGTATTGCTGGCCAGAAGATCAAGGAAAAGGAACGCTTTGAAATCGTTGACCTCTCCAAGGCTGCCGAAGACCCGGATAACAAGCCCAATGAACTCCACTGGACTGTTACTGGTAACAAGGAACTTAAGGTCGATATCAAGGGTAGCCGTGCCCAGATCCTGACTCCGAACCTGAACTGGTTCGGTAAGGAAACCCTCACCTTCACCGTGAAGGATATCGCTGGTGCTTCTGCTTCTACGCAGGCAACCTTCGAAGTGGTGCCGGTGAACGATCCTCCGACCCTGAAGCCGGTGCAGCCGTTCGTAATTGAAGAAAAGAAGACGTTTGCTCCGTTCGACTTCAGCAAGGTTGTAAGCGATCCGGATAACAAGCTCGAAGAACTTGTCTGGACTCTCGATAACGAAGTTCCCAGTGTCAAGGGCAAGAAGGGCCCGAAGAGCGGCCCGGCTGTGAAGCATGAAATCAACTTCTCCATTGACGAGAAGGGTGTGCTCCGTGCCGAAACTCCGAACCCGTACTGGAACGGTATGGAAGTCGTGACTGTGAACGTGTTTGACCCGGCTGGCGAAAAGGCCTCTATCCCTGTGAAGTTCACGGTGAAGCCCGTGAACGACCCGCCGATCGTGAAGGAAATTCCTGGCCAGGAAACCTTGCAGGGCTCTACCTTCAAGCCGATCAAGCTCGACAACTATGTGTCTGACCCTGACCATAAGACCTCTGAAATCAGATGGGGCGTGACTGGCGCCAAGAACCTCGCTGTGCAGATCAACGGCAACCGCGAAGCTATCGTGAAGCCGAAGAAGCCGGATTGGTTCGGTGACGAAACCCTTATCTTTACGGCTAAGGACCCGGCCGGTGCCTCTGACAAGGCTATGGTGAAGTTCGTGGTGAAGCATGTGAACGCCGCTCCGATTATGCGCGACATTCCGGATTTCACCATCAAGGAAGATGACAACAACGGTGTAGTTGCCGTAATCAAGCTCGATCAGTTTGCTCGCGATAAGGATCACCGCTTCGATGAACTCAAGTGGAGCTTCACGGGTAACAAGTACTTGACCGTGAGGTACGACAAGAACAAGAAGACAGCAACGGTTGCCCAGCCCCATGAAAACTGGAACGGTAAGCCGGAACGTATCACCTTCACGGTGACTGACCCGGATGGTGCCAAGGCTTCTAAGACTGCTCTCTTCACTGTGATTGCCGTGAACGACGCTCCTGTGGCCAATGCCCAGACTTACATGACTCAGGAAGGCGAAGAACTCAAGGTGAGCGCTTCTGAAGGTCTGATGTCCGGTGTGGTTGACCCCGATGGTGAAAAGCCGGTGTCTGTGCAGCTCGTACAGAAGCCGCGCAACGGTAAGATCAACTTGAACGAACGCGATGGTTCCTTCACCTACATGCCGAACAAGGGCTTCAGCGGCCTTGATGAATTCAGCTTCAAGGTTCGTGACCCGGCTGGCCTTGCTTCTCAGGTGACCACTGCCGAAGTTAACGTGTCCTTCAAGATGAAGGATCTCCGCGGTAACGAAAAGAAGGCTGAACCGAAGAAGGAAGAACCTAAGGCTGAAGAACCGAAGGAAGATGCCCCGGCTAAGGGTAAGAAGAAGAAACGCGCTAAGCGCCGCTAGTTCTTAACTAATAAAATTGAAAAATCCTCGCTTCGGCGAGGATTTTTTGTATGCATTGAAATTCTATTGGAAACCTGGTATATGGGCTCCCTTAAATTTGAGCGATAAACACGTTTAAGGTTAGGCCGCCGTGGCTCGTGACGATTTGCTTTGCTTCGGGGTTGTTCTTCGGTGAAAGCATGGGGCATTCCCGAAGCAAGTTTGTGGTGCAGGTGTACTTTGCGCCAGGGCGGCTATCGTCTTTGGGAGCAAGGATAGCCACTATAAGTGGCTTGCCTGCGGCTTTGAGGGGGCGGGCGAGCTCGGCGAGTCGGCGCCCGATGTTGGTGTAGAGCTTTGGGGCGTCAAAGTCGAGTCGTTTGCCGTAGGGCGGGTTCAGCACGATAACGGGGGAGGAGCCGCCCAGGCTAGCGTTGGCGGAGCATGTGTCGATGATTTCTTGAGCGGTGTAGCTGAAGAAATCCTTGAGCTCGGGCGCGATAGGTGCCGGGGCGATGCTTGCGAGGGGACTGCATTCGATGTTGTGCTTGATGATTTCGACGGCCTTGGGCGAAATGTCACTTGTGATGATTCTGGTGGTGGATTGCTCTGCCCCATTGGAGCTCGCAGTGACATTTTTTGTGATGAAGTTCCAGGTTGCTTCTTTAAAGGCGGGCTGGTGTTTAAGGGAAAAGTCTCTGCAAATTCCAGGAATGAGTTTGTTTGTAATGTAGGCGGCTTCGAGGCTGAAGGTGCCGCTGCCGGCCATGAGGTCCAGTAGACAATAAGAAGTAGAGGGGGTACAGTTAGTTGCTTCGAAGAGCATTGCAGCGGCAATGGTTTCTTTGAGCGGGGCGTCATTGACGAATCGTTCATGACCGCGCTTGTAGAGTTCTTTGCCGGCAAGGTCCAGCCAAATGGTGCATCGGTCATCGATAAGGGAAACATAGATGTTTTGCGGCGGGGTGTTAGGGGCGGAGCCCCTAGGAGAGCGGGTCGCGGAAACAGCGGGCCGCTGTGAAGCGAGGGGGAGGCTTCCCCCTTCTATGATATTTTGCAGACGTTCGGCGATGGCGTCGCTGTGGTACAGGCGCGAATGCTTGCAGCTTACGTGAATGGATACGTTGGCGCTTGCCAAATACAGTTCCCAGGGAATTTCGGCGGATTTCTTTTCGAGTTCGCGGAAATTCTCTGCCTTGAAGTCTGTGATATGCATTGAAACACGGTTTGCGATTCGGCTGTAGGCGACGATTTTCCAGGCTTCAGTAATTTTGGCCGAAAATTCAACCTTGCCGTCTCCGACAATTTCTATCTCGAAAGGCTCCGAAGTTTGTTCGGAATGAGTGGTCTTGCCTCTAATGGATGCTATTTCATTAACGAGAGTCTGTTCAAAACCGAGCGGAACAACCGCCAAAAAACGGTGTTGTTTTCCGATAACTTGCCGTTTGAGCCTTTTTTCGGTTAATTCTTGCATACCGGTGCAAAGTTAGCTTATTTTGGGTCTTTAACAGAGCAAGCTCAGTTGCCGCGGCTCTCGCCTTATGCAATATGGCGCCTAAAAGGCGCATATTGCACGGCTCGGCCATGTCAAACTGAGCAAGCTCAGTTGCCGCGGCTCTCGCCTTATGCTATATTTTCCGGCAAATTGCATTTTTGCCTGGGTCCTGTGACCAGATTCGCCAATTCCACTGGTGCAAGAGCAGGGAAACTCGGACAAAAACATGTAATGAAACAGGTCACCACGGTGGTGACCGCAAAAAACAACAAAAAAGGAATGGCTATAATGGCTACTATCACTAAAGAAAAGGCTGCAGAAATCACCGCTAAGTTCGGAGCAAACGAAAAGGACACCGGTAACGTCCGCGTTCAGATCGCTCTCCTCACCGAGAAGATCAAGAACCTCACCGAACATGCAAAGACCCACAAGAAGGACTTCCACTCCCTCCGCGGTCTGTCCATGATGGTTTCTAAGCGCAAGAACCTCCTCAAGTACTACGGCGAAAAGGACATTGTCGCCCAGCGTGCCTTGATCAAGGAACTCGGTCTCCGCGGCTAATTCTTCTGACTGGAGAAATTTATGTCTATTGACGCATACCATCAAAAATACGGTAAGATGCTCGACCCGAAGGAAGTGTCCGTAACGCTTCCCGATGGCCGCGTCATCACGTTTGAAACGGGCCGTATTGCCAAGCAGGCACGTGGTGCTGCAGTCGCCAAGATGGGCGATGCATTCGTGCTTTCCACTGTCTGCTACGGCGAAGAAAAAGAAGGTGATTTCTTCCCCCTCACTGTGGAATATCGCGAAAAGGCCTACGCTGCTGGTCGCCTCCCGGGCGGTTACAACAAGCGTGAAGCTGGTCGCCCCTCTGACGAAGAAACTCTTTCTGCCCGTATCATTGACCGCCCGATTCGCCCGATGTTCCCCGAGAACTTCACCCGCGAAGTCCAGGTGATCGTGCAGGTTCTTTCTGCTGACCGCAAGTTCGCACCGGATGTGCTCGGCGTGTCCGCAGCATCCCTCTCTATCGGTCTTTCCGAACTGCCCTTCGAACAGCAGGTTGCCGCCGTACGCGTGGCTGTGGTCGATGGACAGAACATCGTGATGCCCACCTACGAACAGATGGCTTGTGC
>JAFZOV010000186.1 GCA_017550445.1 Fibrobacter sp. | reverse complement strand
GGCTTCGCGAGCGCGGAAGTCACCGCCCTTCACGGGATCGTAGAACAGACGGTAAACGGAGTCGCCGTCGTTCTTGTAGTTCTTGGCAGCGTTGATACCACCCTGGGCAGCAATGGAGTGTGCGCGGCGGGGGCTATCCTGGATGCAGAAAGACTTGACGTTGTAGCCGAGTTCAGCGAGAGAAGCTGCGGCAGAAGAACCGGCAAGGCCAGTACCCACAACGATCACGGTGAACTTACGCTTGTTAGCGGGGTTCACGAGCTTGAGTTCAAACTTGTGCTTGGTCCACTTTTCTTCGATGGAACCACCGGGGATTTTAGAATCAAGAATCATTAGTGGTCTCCTTAAATTTCAGCGTTAAAAGAAACTTCGACTTCGCCAACAGAGGGAATCACGAAGGCAGCCTTCTGGGCGGCCTTTTCCTGTTTCTGCTGTTCGTACTGCGGCTGGAGGCTACGAGACTTTTCAATCAGGGCCTGCGTTTCGGGCTGGTTGCCAAGGTAGAAGGCGGCAACAGCGGTGATACCGAAACCGAGAGCAATCACGATGCTATAGACGATACCGGCAATGTCGATAATCGGGGTCCACTTCTGGTGTGCGATACCGAGAGTCTGGAACGCAGAAGAAATGGCGTGGAAGAGGTGCATACCGACAACGAACATGCTAACCACGTAGAATGCAGCCCAAGCCGGGTTTGCAAACATCTGGATGGTGGTGAGCCACATGTCGCGGACGATTTCGCCTTCGGCATTCACATAGAGGTAGTGTTCGCCGAACTTGAGCATCATGAGGTGCTGCACGAGGAACACGAGAACGAAAAGACCAGACCAAATCATAGTGAAGGTTGCGAAAGTCTTCTTGCCCTTGCGAGCGTTGACTTCGTAATCGATGCCACCACGAGCGATCTTGTTTTCGATTTTGAGCTTAACAGCGAGGAAGATGTGGAGCGCAAAAGCAGCCACCAGCACCAGTTCGATGAGATAAATCATCTTCACCGGGAAGTGGAGCGGGTTGAAACCGGTCAGGAATTCGGTGTAGGCATTGTAAGATGCCTGAGCCGCAGCCTGATCGAAATTCAAGAGCTGGAAGTTACCACACATGTGGCCCAAGATGAACAAGGCCAAAAAGGCACCCGTGCATCCCATGATCTGCTTCTTACCAATGGAGGAGGTAAGATACTTGACGATCCATTGCATTGAGTTGTGTCTCCTTGAGAGGGGTTATTTTTTGAAACTTAGAGAACGCAGCAAGCCTTGAGGGAAGGCATTTCGTAAGCGTAACGTTCGTCTTCCTTGAACCAGAAGTCCAGTTCGCGCTTGGCAGATTCAGGACTGTCGGAGCTGTGAACGACGTTTTCGGTCATGGAAGGAGCAAAATCGTAGCGGAGGGTACCGGGTTCTGCCTTGGCAGGATTGGTGGCACCGTTAATGGCGCGGACCTTGGCAATGGCATTTTCGCCACCGAGGGCGAGCATCACGGACGGACCCTTGGTCATGTAGGCTTCAAGTTCCGGGAAGAACGGCTTTTCCACGTGTTCGGCGTAGAAACCGCGAGCATCGGCAGAGGTCATCTGGTGCATCTTCACGGCGCAGACGGAGAGGCCTGCTGCGATGTAACGGTCAATAATGCGCCCAATGAGGCCGGATTTTACGGCATTGGGCTTGATCATAGCGAATGTCATTTCCATAGTTGGTACCTTTTTAGAAAAAGTTGATTGAAATATAGATATAATTCAGATTTCGGATTTCGGATTTCAGAATTAAAACGTCATTGCGAGCGCAAGCGAAGCAATCCACTCCGAATTCTGAACTCTGAATTCCGAATTTAGTTCTATTCTTCTGCTTCTATCTTCTTCATCAATTCGTCGGCGAGTTTTCCGTTGCTCTTGATGTTATCGACGAGCCACTGGGCAGATTCCTTGAGTTCGCTGTTCGGATACTTCTGCAGAAATTCTTCCAAGACCGCCTGAGCACGGGTATTCATGCTCAAGTTTTCATTAAGGATAAAGCCGCGACTAAACATTGCCTTTTCGGCGTCGGGACTTTCAGGCCACATCATGTAGTAAGCATAGTAGATAGCTTCGGCCATCTTAAATTCACCATTTTCGTTTTGAGCAACAGCCATCTCGTAGGTTGCCTTTTCGCACAGTGAATCGACATCCGCATAGGCTAGTTGCAAATCGCGATATTTTTCATAGGCTTCGGAGAACTTACCAGCCTTGAAAAGGGAATCCGCCTTAGCCAGAAGATTTTCGGACAACATATCCGGCTTATATTCAGGAACACTGGTATCGTACAGATGGACGGTCTTTGCGGCGTATGCTTCAGCCGATTTTCTAGCCATCAATTTTTTGCTGTATTCCGTACGCATACGGGAATAGATTTCAGGAACGGTCTGATCCAGAGATTTCCCAAACGACAACAGACGGTATCCATTGTAGTATTCGAACTTATAAAGGTTCTGCGGAATAAAAGCGATTCCCTGCAAATCGTTGGCCTCCAACGCACCATACAAGGCACGAAGACTGTCTTCGGAAACAGCCTTTTGTTCATGGAGCTTGGCGGGATAATACTTCAAGATATAATCCAGACGAGTATCACGCACAATCGCCCTATATTCCCAGCTATGATTCAAATGAGCTTCTGTCGCAAGTTCTGCAAAACAGAATACTTCGGCCCACATGGAAACCAACCTGTCATGCATGTTCTTCGAAAGATATTGTTTGCTATATTCGGCGTTAAAACGAAGCAAGTCCTCTTCGGTAAACAGAGGCTTTCCATCCTTGGTTATGAGGACAAAGGAGGAATCCACATCAAAGGCACTCCCCGACTGGATTCGAGCGTTAATGCCCGCCTCGACGCGGTCAAAAGGCTTCAACTTGGAAGGAACCAAAGACGACAGATAAAAACGGTGATAAGCACTGTCTTTTTCAGCCTTCAGCACATCCGTCACAAAGCCAACCTCCTTGCCTTCAAGAGCAGCAGAAAGCTGGGGAATCATCCCGATACCGTAAGGCAAGGCATAATCCTGCTTGACAGAGCCGATATAACCACCATCTTTTGCCGTCAACTTGTTCTGACTGAAAGATTGAGCCTTCTGCTTAAACTGATCCAAAGAAGGCTGTTCCTTGAAAGCATTCGCAAGAGCGGCAGAATCCGAAGACTGTATATGATAAAGGACATATCCAGGAACGGTCATAAACTGATCTTTGTGACGTTCGTAGAAGTTCTTCGCATTTACCGGAGGCACTTCGTGGACTTCGACACGCTTCGAATTCTTGAATTCGTTAGACAGAGAATCGCGTAAATGCTGGCGATAATCTTCTACAAAGCGATTTCTGGCGACAACCGTATCTGCGGCAGACGGTTCACTATTGTTCACGCTTTCACTTAAGTAAGCGTTCCATTTCTCTTGATTTTTGAAGATGTAGTAGTATTCCGCCACACGATTGCGAACGTCGTAATAATCAGAAACAGTATCACTTTCAAACAGCGACTTGTTCTCATCATAATACTTACGGAGTTCGCCATCGCTGTACATCAAGCATTCCATGACAAAGAAACGCTGATATACCATCGTCAAGATTCGGGGATCCAAATCCTTGAAAGCCGCCTGCCAATCCTGCTTCAAATCAGGGAATTCAGAAAGCGCTCTTGACGCCAAAGCCACCCTGGAGTAGAGGTTATCGTATAGATATTTACCCTTATCTCCGTCAGGCTTGCCCGAATTTTTTACCAGCAAACGAAAATCTTCTTGATAGACCTTTTCGTCGCCGATTCGAGCAAGAAGAGTATCCTTGTCGCCGATTCCGTTACAGCCGTTCAAAACGAACAGCGATGCTAATGAAACAAGAGCCAGGAGTTGTTTTTTCATTTATTCTCCATCATTAAGCTACAAATTTTTAGCCTACAAAGATACGACCGTTGCGGAACAACTGCATCCACGGACCGTCTTCGCCCCATTCCGCCGGGTGCCAGGAGTACTGGCAGGTGCGGAACACGCGTTCGGGGTGCGGCATCATCACGAGGGCGCGACCGTCTTCGGAGCAGAGGCCGTTGATGCCGAACGGAGAACCGTTGGGGTTCAGCGGGTAGCGTTCGGTGTATTCGTGCTTGCCGTCCACGTAGCGGAGAGCCACAAGGCCAGTCTTCAAGCAGGCTTCGGCGGCTTCGCGGCTAGCGAATTCCGCACGGCCTTCGCCGTGTGCGACCGCAATCGGGAGCACGGAGCCTGCCATGCCCTTGAGGAGCACTGCCGGAGTGTCTTCGACCTTCAAGCTGCAGAAGCGGGCTTCGAAGCGTTCGGAGAGGTTCTGCACAAAGCG